>CACAVG010000026.1 GCA_902535885.1 uncultured Alphaproteobacteria bacterium
TATTTTTCTATGCATTACAAAAAACCATAAAGGTGGTATCAAGGCCATTATTAACATGATTGAGTAATTTGCTGGCATTTCAATTGCTTTTTCTTCTTGTGATAAAAGAGGATAGGGCTTTGATGCACTCTGGTGATGCTCAGCATGAAGACCTAAATTAAATGTCGACCAATTAGCAGAAATATGACGACTGTTCCAAGAATGTAAATCTGTAAATCTTTCGTATCTTCCATTTTCTTTTTTTCTTTCTAAACCATAATGTTGAATATAATTTACTAACTCCAATAAGATTATAGAGACAAAAGAATGAAAGATAATAAAAACTAAACCATTAACACCGGCAATTAAATAAGCGAATACTAAAAATAATAATTCTAATATAAAATAATGAATCATTCTGTTTTGAATACCAAAGGTATTTAGATTTTTTCTCCCGAGAATATTTTTTTCAATTTTCCATGATGAAATCACGCTATTAATTACACAACGAATAAAATAAAAATAAAAATTTTCTCCTCGTCTAGCTGTGGCAGGATCTTCTTTAGTAGCTACATTTAAATGATGACCATAAATATGCTCAATACGAAAATGTCCATAACAACAAAAAATTAGTAACAACACACCAATACCACGCATAAATTTATTTTTTCGATGAATAAGTTCATGTGCAGTTGTAATACCGATAGAACCACCAGACATACCTACAGCTGCCCCTAAAGCAGCAGCTGTTAATAAAGTGATAGTGGAATCAGAAACAACAATTAAACCAAATATAATTAAAAATAAAATACAGGGAAGCACGATTAAAATAGAAAAATTATGAAACACATTTTCTTTTAGTTCAAGATCATCTTTACTTAAGTAAGGTAATACAAGATCGATAATTGGAACTAATATGAAAACCCAAATAAAAGGTGAAATTGACCAAGAGGGATTAATGATTAATCCTAAAGAGCTAGCAAAAATTAATATTAAAGGTGTTACAAGATAAAAAATCATAAAATTAATTATATATTATTTTTTTTTCTAAACTAATACCTAAATTACATTAAAAAAATTTATATGAATAATAACATTAAAGGTCTCATTTTAATTATTGTCGGGATGTTATTTATCATTACCCAGGACGTTTTAATTAAGTACACTATTTACGATGCTTCTCTAATGCAAATCCTTGTATTTAGAGGCGGAATGGGTTTTTTATTGTTATGCCTATATTTAATTTATACAAAACAACCAATATTATTCGGAACAGCACACCCTTATATAGCTATTTTTAGAGGCTCAACTTTCTTCTTTGGCTTTACCTTATTTTTTATTTCGTTAAGTCAAATCACCTTAGCTGAAGCAACAAGTTTATTTTTTGTCAGCCCATTTTTTATAACAATTTATTCTTATTTTATTTTGAATATTAAAATTGGGTTAAATAGAATTTTTTCAATTATTGTCGGCTTTTCTGGAACACTTTTAATAATCAAACCAGAATTTAATGAAATAAATATTTATATGTTATTTCCAATTATTGCCGCTGCCACATATGCATTATCAATGACCTTAGCAAAAAAAACATCAGAAAAAGATAATCTATTTCAGCAAACCTTTCACATTTACATAGGTGCTTTTATTGGAGGAAGTGCGATTAGTATCTTACTACATAATTCAGATTTAAACTTATCAATTTTTTCTATTCTCAGTAATTCATGGGTGCTAAATGATATACAAACAATTGGATTAATACTATTTATTTCTACAACTGGCTGTATTGGAATATTTTGCTTGATTGCAGCCTACAGAGTTGGCTCACCGTTAGTAAACAGTATAGCAGAGTACGTACATCTTATCTTTGCTATAATTATAGGCATCATAATTTTTTCAGAAATACCTGATATAAATTCATTTATTGGAATTTTTCTTATTATTGCAAGCGGTATCTTTGTTGTATTTAGAGAAAATAGACGTGAAGAATTAGTTGTTGCTGAAACTACGCTTAGAACTTAATATAATTTAATAAGTGGGGCAAAACTCCCTCAGTGAAGAGGGCTTTATACCCCATAACAATATAGTGTATTATTTGTTTTTAATCTACTCGACTAAGAAAACTAATTCTTGGCTGTCTAGATCAACACCAGCATCGGTTCTCAGTCTTGCTAATTCTGGATCTTTCATAGCTTCTTGCATTTTTTCCATCGATTCAATCTCTAATACTTGATAAATTTTATTTTCATCATCTTTGGGATGACCATATGCTAAAACTTTTATTCCATATTTTTCTCTATGTGTATCAACACTGAGAAAAAGGTTTTTCCATTTTTCATAGCCTTCTTTTAATTTAACATTCATAATAATTTTCATAATTAAACCCTTTTTTTTTAAGTAAAAATTTATAAACTAATTAAATATTATTTAACTTGAAAGGATTTTTAATGTCAATTTTTATATCACTGGGTATCTATTCACAAAAAGGTGCTGATGGTATTATTAATGGAGGCTCGGACAGAAAAGCAGCTATGGAAAAAATGGTTAGCAGTGTTGGAGGTAAATTAATAGATTATCATATAACAAGAGGCCAGTATGATTTTGTAATGATTACTGAGGCAGAGTCATTTGAAAGTATGGCAGCATGTGCTTTAAAAGCAAAAGCAGCAGGCACTCTTACCGAGGCAGTTACTTTAGAGTCTGTTGATTTAAACAAAGTAAGAGAGATGGGAAATAAAGTAGATTTTTCTCCTCCTACTTCATAATTAAATAAGCACTCTATTTAGGGTGCTTTATAAAATATTTCTGTTAAGAATTTTTCTTTCGGCATCTTAATTTTTCTTTCATTCTTTCTTAGTTCAATCAAACAGTGATCAATGAGATCAATTTTAGCATTTAAAAATTTAATATTTTGTGGAATAGGGATGTGAATAGGGTATCCTTTTATAAACTCTACGTGTAAGTCGTATCCACCCATATAAAATTCTTTTAAGATTTTACCTTTGTTTGAGAGATAATTATTAGATGACTCATGAATAATGGCACTTGCTTTAGAATTATTTCTTTCCAGAGACTCAAATAAAGTATTATTTTTTATAATTTCCATTGTGTAGGGATAAAGTTCTAATTTTTTCATATCACTAAAGGATAATTCTTTATCAAAAGGTGTTAATTGCAAGGTTTCTAACCTTACGTAATTGATAATTGCTGGTGCATCGTCAAAAAGAGCTGCGTAAAGGCTTACAACGATCCTCGTTCCAGTAAAATCAACTGTTGTAAGCTCATATCCACATAAACTTACCTCATCTTGTTCATCAAAAACAACTAAAGGATCAAAATAAAATGTTCTTTTCGGATATTCTTGTGCTTCAGTAATAATGAGTTTGTCATTTCCCTGATCAAGGGGTAGTTCTTTTTTAATAAATTCTTTGGAACTTAATAATTGATCCCCTTTAGCAGCACCAGCTAGAAGGAGAACAATAATAAGGAGGGAGAATAAAAAAATTATAATTCTTTTGATAACTGGTGCCACTAAAACTTCTATAAAAATAAATTTTGATAAAAATGAGAAATGATTAAGGTAAAATTAAGAACAAATATTAGTCTAAACATATTTAAAACCCAAATTTGAATAAAATTTATTTGTTTAAAATTGTTAAATACCAAAAATTATTCTATTCTAATTAATAAGTTAATTTTTAAAATGTATCAGTTTTTAGCAACAGTATTACCATCTATTTTTTTAGGTGGTGTTATATTCAGTATAGGCAACAAAGAATAATATGAATTATTTTTTTAGTTTTTTTATTTGAAGATGAATTTTTCAATTATCGTATTTAGTTTCATTTTTATATTTAATTTTTCAATATTAAACGCAAAAGAAGTAACTAAACAAATGATAAGTGATTATTTTAAAGATCCAACTTTTCAAGATTTATGGTTTGGCATTTATGACGAAAATAACATCCGTTATGGTTGGATAAACATAAACGAATTTAAAGAAAATAATTATTGGGTTCAAGTTAACCAGTTTGAAATGAAATATTTAGAAGTAGTTGAAGACGATGAATCTTTATTAGAAAATGAAATCACCTATTATTATAAAATTAAGGAGTATTTTGATTATAATTATCCTCATTCGCTTAAAAAAATAGAATTTGAGCTTTTAAATAATAATGACAAGGAATCATTTGAAGCAACAATTAATAACGGTATTGCTAAAGTAACAACCAATAATAATGGTAAAACGAACAAATTAGAATTTAAAAATGTAGATATTCGTTTTGATGATTTATTAAAATTAGAATTATTACTCAATCATTATGATGATTGGGAAATAGGTGAAATCGTTAACTATAAATCTTATGATATGAATAGTTTTGAAGTTTCTGAAGAAAAAGATATTTTAGAATCTATAGAAACAAAATTTTATAGTAGTGTAAAAGTTCCAGTTTATAAATTTACGACTGAGACAAGTGATACAAGATCTGGTTTTACTTCTTATTTTTCAGTTAATTCAGGTAAGCCTATGGAATATGTTGATACTTATGAAACAACATTATTGGAAAATAAAGAAACTGCTCAAAATATTTCCTTTGGCGGAGCTTCGAATGCTAGTCAAACTGTAACTGTAGATCAAATATTAGAAGACAATGAAAATATAAAAAGACTAGTACTTGAAATAGATGGTGAATACGAAAAAGGATTTTATGTAGGTGATAGACAAAATGTATACTCTAAAGACGGTAAAAAATATTTAGAACTAGATTTTGATTTCTATGATGATCCTCCTGCTAATGAAAAAGACATAGAAAAAAATTTAAAAGCTACAACTCTTTACCCCTCAAATGATGAATATTTTATTAATTTAGCAAAAGGAATTATAGGAGATGTAGAAGATCCTTGGGATCAAGTTCAATTATTACTAAACTATGTAGATATATTTATTACAAATGATTATACAGCTAATCCGAACTCTGTTTATGATATAATAGAGAGTAAACTAGGTGATTGCACAGAACATGCACTTTTATTCAATACATTAGCTAGGGCTGCAGGTATTCCATCAAGAGAGTTATCAGGAATTATAAATTATGAAGAAAACAAATTTGCTCTTCACGCATGGAATGAAGTAGTTATTGACGGTTATTGGTATCCAGTAGACCCAACATGGAATTATATTATTCCACCTTTAACACATATAAAATTTGATTTAATGGAATTTGTTCCAGCAACTTATAATTTTAAAGTTGTTGAAATAGAATATTATTAAATCAGTGTCTAAAATACTTAAGTTTCCTGATCGTAACAGCCCTGCTTCAAAAAAAGAATTTGAAAAATTAGCAGAATACATCAATGCTATGGTAGAGCATGAAACAGAAGCTCTTAAATATAAAAAAAAATCATTAAAAAAAATTATAAGTATTTCCAATCATGTAAAACCTTTAACGAAAAAAGAAAAAAATGAATTGTTAAAAGAAATTAAAGATGATTATAAATATAAAATAGAAGAATTAAAAAATTTATTGCTTAAAAATTCTAAATAAACCCAATATCACTCATTGGAGACATATTACCATTTTCAATTTCAACGAGAGTTATTTGTGATTATATTAAAAAAAGTAAGTTTAATTGTATTATTTTAACTAGCAAAACATGAAAGAAGTCTTACTTTATTTTTTTCTTTACTTGAAATTTCAGATAATGAAAGTTCATCAGAACTGTTGATGCCAATATAATTTAAAACCATTGTCCAAAAAGTAGAATCATTAGTTTTATAACTAATATTATTTAAATCTAAAAAATCCTTAATATATGATGATTTTAAAACATATGAAATATTTGGATCAGCAATACTTCCAGTTTCACGTCCTTCAATATCCCTTAAAATTAAAGGAGGACCTCCCCATAATATTCCTATTAAAGATCCATCAATCGAATACACAGGACTTCCACTGCTACCCCCATATGATGTTGCATCTGAAATAAACTCTGAAGGATTATCTTTATGTCCATATTCAGAACTTACTATACCTGAAGTTATTTTTGGATATTTTGACATTTCCCTTCCGGTAGGAAAACCTATAATTGCAATATTACTACCCATATTAATATCTTTATTAGAGAGTATTGTTTCAAAAATATCTATTTTTTTTGTAGCTTTAAGTAGATCAACATCTCCAAAATTAGGTAAATATTTTGTTTCTACATTTTCATACGTTTCAAATATACCATTGTATGGATCATAACCTACTATTTTATCACATTTTACAGTGTAGCCATCATCAATGTGTGAAACATGTTTATTGGTTAATAAATATTCTGAATTTATATAAAAACCTGTTCCAGTATGCGCTAACAAAAAGGGTGAAATATCATCTAAAGTTTCATTGTTATATTCAAAACCTGAATTTTTTTTCCAAAATTCAAAATTATTAAATGCTTTTTCGCGAATATTATTTGAAGCATTATTATAAAGATCATTAAAAATATTTTTAAGATCATCACCCATATTGTTATTTAGAAATTCTACAATTTTAAACCAAAACAATGCTTCAGTTTCTTCAATTGATATTCCTATGCTTATATAATCTTTTTCATCAATATATTTTCCATAAGTGTATATCAGGGCCATTTTCAAAGATCGTTCAACATCACCTTCAAGTGCTTCTTTTCTATCTAAAGCTAATTCGTGACCATTTTCGTGCGCTTTTAAGTAATACTCTTTAGCTTTATTATAATTACGTGGCGTTCCTTCACCTTTTTCATACATTAATCCTAAAGCATATAGTGCTCTATCAAATCCATTTTCTGCTGCTTCTTCATAGTGTTCAAATGCTTTAATATAACTTTGATTTACATATCTGCCTTCTAAATACATAGCTGCTAGGCTTGTTAATGCGTAAGGCTTAACATTGTAATCTAATTTTGCTTTTTCAAACCAATAATATGCTTCTTTGTAATTTATTTCTACACCAACACCATTATCATATGCATAACCAACATTGTTCTGACAATATGCTTCTCCCAATTCAGCACATATTAAATAATTTTTAAAAGCATCTTCATAATTTTCAAGCTCATAATTACTATAAGCAAGTATATATGATGCATCAACATTACCCTCTAAATCAAGACCGCTAAGATAATTTATTACATCTTCGTAATTATTATTATTAAATGCTTCATTTGCCTTTTCTATTTTTAATAAATCAGCAAAAGCAAAATTAATTTTAAAAAGAATAAATAAGATAAAAAAAATATTTTGCATTTTAATTATTACTAAGAATAAATTACTATAAGAATGAAATATCATCAATAGGGGACATATGTCCGTTTTCAATCTCATCTAGTGTTTGCTGACCTCTTTCCACAAGTTTCATAGCATTATTTAAAGCCCAAATTTGCTTTGTAGCTATGTGTACATCAAAAATTTTATATCCTAATTCAATGTGTTTTTGCTCTTCTTGAATTTTATTTATTATATATTCTGCAGCACTTATTGCATTAAAGGAAACATTAGTAAGCTTAGATGCTTTTCCCATAAATTCTTTTCTCATCTTAATTGTTTCTTTCAGATCAATTCTTTCTTTTCTTTTTGAAAGCCAGCCTTCATTAGATGCTTGCTTTCTTAATGTTGATAAAGAATAATTGAATTCTGTAGCAATATCTTGAAGAGTAGGGTACTCATTTTTATATCCTTTGATATAATAATTACGTGCTTCAGTGTAATCAGGACGTTTTCTTGTCATAAAAACATTAATGCTAATGATTCTTTATAAAGAAAGTTCTAGAAAAAATTTATTGTTTAAAAAAATATAATAATGTGAATAAATTAGTTTTTTAAATTGCTTAAAAGTAAATTTTTAAATTCCTCAACAGCAACTGTAGCAGGTTTATGAATAGCAAAATCAAATTGATTTTGATTACTTGATGGCTCTAGATTTAATTCGACCGTTGGTTTGCCCATATCTTTAAACATTGAAACAAAACCGGCAGCAGGGTAGACTTGTCCTGAAGTGCCTATAGAAATAAATAAACTAGATTGTTCAGCTAAATCATGAATTTCATCCATTTGCATGGGCATTTCACCAAACCATACAATGTGAGGTCTCATTTGAGAGCCGCATTTAGGGCATTTATGGGTCTCATTTAGGTCCTCTAGCCATTCAAATACATGATTATCATTCATTATACATCTCGCTTTATTTAGCTCACCGTGCATATGAATTATTGATGATGACCCTGCAATCTCATGTAAATTATCGATATTTTGTGTAACTATATGAATTTTAAATGTTTTTTCTAATTTATGAAGAAGAATATGAGCCCTATTTGGCTTTATTCCTGAATTTAGCTCTTTTCGACGTTTATTATAAAAATCATAGACAAGAGTAGGGTTTCTATAAAATCCCTCTGGACTGGCAACATCTTCAATCCTATGATTATTCCAAAGTCCATCAGAGTCTCTAAATGTTTCAATCCCAGACTCTTTACTTATACCAGCACCCGTTAACACAAATATCTGGGAATCAGCTGAAATCTGCGGTAATTGTTCCATATAATACACTATATACAGTATTTTATTACACGTGAAAATCTATATCTAGTTTGTAATATTATAAATAGATTTAAATAATATATATAAATTATTGATTTATATGTATAATATTTATCACTTGACTATTATTTACGATAACTGTAATTATCGTAATATATAATATGGTTAAAATATCACTAAATGAAAACGTAAGTAAGCTAAAGGAAAAATCCAAAGCTAAAAATACTCAGGATAAATATCAAGGAGATTGGTTAAAGTTTATAGATTATTGCAAAAATAAATACAATTGCAGTCCTTTAGATGTTGATGATCTAGATAGTGCTTACGCATTAACAGCCAATTATATGGACTGGCTACATGAAGATCCAGAAGCGAAAATACTCAAAGGATCGAGCAACATACCAGGTAGAGAAAATGTAAATAACAACCCCTACTCCTCTACTGCCTATAAAGCTTCCACTATACAAAGAATCTTAGCATCTATTACATATAAATATAGAGTTAGCGGATTTCAATTTGATAGAAAAAATTCTAATATTTCCGAAACAATTAGTGCAATTGTAAGAGATGAAAAAAATAATAAATCTGGTCAAGCAAGAGAGTTGTTAAAAGCAGATATTGAAAAAATTATTGATAAAATTCCAAATGATAACGATGATTTTAGAAATATAAGAGATAGAGCTCTTATTTTAATTGGTTTTTATAGTTTTTGTAGAAGATCTGAGCTTTTAGGCATGAAATACGAACATCTAAATTTTGAAGAAGATGGTGTTCAAGTATTAATACCTTTTTCTAAGACTGATCAAAAAGGTGAAGGAAGAATGATCTATTTACCTAAAAATAATTCACCTTATTGTCCCGTATCTGCATTAAAGAATTGGTTAGAGGTAGCGCTAATTGATTCAGGTCCACTCTTTTATAAAATTAACAAAGCTAATAATATAGAAAAATATATTCTTAATAATAAGAATCAAAAAGTAAGTTTGACTGACACAAGTTTTGTTTTAATTTTAAAGAAAAGAGCTGAGGACGCAGGTATAGAAAATTGTGATAAAATTTCTGGTCACAGCTTAAGAATAGGTTCGATTACTCAAGCTAGAATGAATGGAGTACCTACTCATGAAATTATGGCTCAAAGCGGTCATAAGACAACGCAAATGATAGATAGATATACAAAGCTAACAAATATAAAAGAAACTAGTGCAGCAAAAAAATTATAAATTAATAAAATGCAATTGCTGCTGCAATTAAAACTATTATTAACAGGCCTCTTCCACTCATTGTAGCTATTTTCATTATAGATTTGTTAGGTGATAAATTATTTTTAGAGCAATTAAAAACGTGAAAATTTACATAAGCAGATAGGCCTAAAAGAAAACCTGCAGCAATTAATTTGATTGTAAATGCACTATTAATAATAAAGCCTCCATATAAATTAATTGAAAGAATAATTCCTGATATCCATAAGATAATAAGAGATATCAAACCTATGTAACCAAGTAATTTTAATATCTTTGCTGTATTTAAATCAGGAATTTGATTTGCTTTAGCATAGACAGACTGTATTACTCCGCCGCCAACCAAAACACCGCCTGAAAAAACTATTGCAAGATAATGTATGAACTTTAGTATAATTATTATTGTCATTAAAATTTAATATTAACTTATTATTTTTATAGTATTATCATTATGTATGAAAATAAAAAAAGGAGATAAATTAGAAGAAATTACCCTACCCCGACATGATGGTAATCAATTTAATTTATCAGATACTAAAGGCAAAAAAGTTTTATTGACTTTTTATAGAGTTGCTGGATGCACTTTTTGTAATTTAAGACTACTTGAGTTTAATAAAAGATTTAATGAATTTGGTCCAAATTTCACCCACGTAGGAATTTTTCATTCAAACGTTAATCTTTTGAAATCAAATATGAAGAAGCACGGTCCCATTCCATTTACAGTTCTAGCAGATGAGGAATTTAAATATTTTCAAAAATATTCAATAGAGCGAAGTTGGTTTAAGTTATTTTTAGCAGGAATTTATAAAACATTCGCTATCTTTCCAGCCTTAATAAGAGGATTCATGCCTATTCCTCTTGGAGGATATTTTAACACTGCAGTAACAGATATAATGATTAATGAAGAAGGTATCGTAGAAGAAGTTTTATATGCAAAAAAACATGCTGCGGATCATTTTGCATTTCATAAAGTAAAAGAATTTTCTTTAAGTTGATAAAAGCTGGGAATTGAACCCCAGCTTTATGTTACATATAAATTATATCTGACATATTATATATAAGATATATTGATATAAATAAAAATAGATGTCCTATTACCTCATCAGCAACATCACTTTTTGCATCCGGGTCTATAAATTTTAATCTTTGGGCCCAACTTAAAATAACTTGAGCAAAAGAAAGTAAAAATCCGTTTACAAAAAATATCCAGCAAGATTGTGGTCCGTTTTCTCTAAATAATATCCAAATTCCAATTATTACTATTGGCACAATAAATGTTCCTATGATTCTTACAATTGGCAAAGCCTTTTCTCCTAAATCATATCTTGTAACAATTGTATTTGGTGAAAATACAGTTAGGAAACCATAGTAAGATATGCCTAATAAATTAATTAAAAATAAAATTAGATTTAAAGTACTTCCAAAATTTTCAACCATAATTACTCCTTTTAAAATTATTATAGATAAATTTTATCAGATAAACCATAAATTATAATTAGGTTTAGTACTAGAACAACTGCTGATACAATTGGCTGTTCTATTGTCGAATTAACCTTATCTCTTCCAAAAAGGAAAGCTATTTTAAAATGAAAACAAAAATTGTAGACAGTTGCCATTGCAAAGACAATAACATTAATTATAAAGAAAGGCCAAGTACCTTCGGGTCCAGTAAATAAAATATAAAGCCCAACAAAGAAAAAAGCAGTAACCCAAAAAATTCCAAAATTCGCTGCAGGTGCAGCACTTGAATCAGTGTTATATTTTGCGAATTCTTTTTCTTTATTAAATAAAAATGTAAATGAATAATAACCAGCTAATGCAATGTTAATTATGTATAAAATCAAATAAAAAATACTATTAAAATTTTCAATCATAAATACTCCTAAATTTATAATATAATATTTTATCTAGATTCTCTGACTCAAGTTGACACATTTTAGTAGAAATAATATCTAAAATTAGTTAAAAAATATTTATGAATTCTGATAGAAAATTAGCCACTATTCTTGCTACTGATTGTGTCAACTTTAGTAAACATATGGAAGAAAACGAAGAAAAAACTCTTCGAAATTTAAATGAATGTCGCAAAATAATAGATGCTAAAATCATAGAATTCGGAGGAAGAATTTTTAAAACTGAGGGTGATAGTGTTGTATGTGAGTTTGCTTCACCTGTAAATTGCTTAAAAGCAGCAATGGAATTTCAAAATGAAATTTATAAAAGAAATGATCACTCTATTACAGAATTAAAATTAGAATGGCGAGTTGGGATACATGTAGATGATGTAATAGTTGAAGGTGATAATATCATGGGTTCAGGAGTTAATGTATCAGCTAGACTCGAGAGTGAATGTGAACCTGGAGGCATTTTAATTTCTACTATTGTCAAAGATCAAGTCAACAAAAGGTTAGATGCTAAAATTGAAAACGATGGAACGAGAAATTTAAAAAATATAAGTGAAAATTTTGAAGTTTATAAAATCTCTAATTTACTTATTCATGAAGATGATTTCTTAAAAGAAGAAGAAGAAACAACAAACAATAATGTTAAAGAGCCAATAGCTCAAACTAAAATCAATAAAGCTAAAAAAATTAAATTAGCAATTCTTCCTTTTGAAAATTTAAGTAAAGATGAAGATTCAGAATTTTTAGTAGAAGGAGTATTCAGAGATTTAATACAAGAATTTTCTCGAATGCAAGAATTTGAAATACTTTCACACCAGACATCGATGGATTTTAAAAAAAGTGATGAAGATGCGCTTGGATTTGCTAAGAAACACTTAGTTGATTATTTAATTGGGGGTAATATTAGATCTGCTGGCAAAAGAATAAGAGTTAGTGTTGACTTAACTGATGCTAGCGATGGTGCGAATTTGTGGGGCGAGAAATACGATCGAGTAATGGAAGATATTTTTGATTTACAAGATGAAATCGTAATGAAAATGTCTCGACAATTGCTAGGTAACATTGAAATAAGCAGCTTACAAAGAATTAAAAGAAAACCATCAGAAAATTTAAATTCTTATGAATGGTTAATAAAAGGAACCTATCATCATGTTCGATCTGGAAAAGAAAATAATTTAAAAGCTATTGAAGCACTTGATAAAGCAATTGAAATTGATGAAACAAATGCAAGGGCTCATGCCTTAAAAGCTTGTACTATTGGTGGCGGAAACGGCAAAGGTTATTATGAAGATCCAGATAAGATGACAAATATGCTTTTTGATCATGTCAAAAAAAGTCTTGAGGCAGATGAAAATGACTTCGAGGTATTGAGAATATCTTCTGCTATAGCTCAAATTAATAAAGATTTTAATAAATCGATTGAGCATGCCAAAAAAGGACACTCCATTAATCCTAATGACCCAAGAATTTTAGATAGATATGGTACTTGTTTAGTTAAACTTGATAATGTTGATGAAGGCTTAAAACATCTTCACAAAGCATTAGAACTTGATCCAATTCCCCAGGGTGCAGCAACATCATGTTCACGTTATGATGCATTAACAATTGGTTATTTTTGTAAAGAAGATTTTGAAAAATGTATTTCTTGGGGTGAAAAAATACAATACATGGGAGCTTCCACTTGGTTAACAATTTTATATTCTATTTCTAAAAATGATGACATTAGTAAAGTTAAAGAACATAACATTTACAAAAAATATGAAAATGATTTTAAAGAAACAAATTGGGAAAAAACAATAAATAGTATGCATTTTAGACCTGAAGATACAAAACATACTAATCTTTTAGAATTTTCTAATAAAATGTTTCCTAATATAAAAATTGTAGAAAAAACTGCTTAATCCTATTTTCTTTTTCTCTCCGTAAAAGCACTAGCCAATATACCTGCTGGTAAAGCAACCGCCCCTATTCCAAATAATGCAGTACATACTGCTGCTAATCTTCCTAAAAATGTAATAGGAGTATAATCACCATAACCAGTGGACAATAAAGCAGCAGAACTGACCCATAAAGCTCTTGGAATGGATCCAAAAGCTTCAGGCTGTAAATCCCCTTCTACAACATAAAGTAAAGTTGCAGACAATAACATTAAACTTAAGGTAAGCAGCAGTGAGAATATTAATTCATGACGTCTATCATATATTGCATGAAGTATAAAATCTACTGACTCACTAAAGCGCCCAAAACGAAGAATGCTAAATATTCTTATAGCTCTTAACAATCGTACTAAGAATCCTTCATTGATACCAATTAAAAATAATGGAATAAGTGCAATTGCATCAATTAAAGCAGGTACTGTAAAAATATACTTTATCTTACCTTTAAATCCTTTAAATTTATCAATTTGATCTACGGCAATTAATCTACAAATATACTCAATTAAAAATACTATACCAAAAAAAAGTTTTGCTGAGTCAAAGAGCTGATTATATTGCTCATAAATCAATTTTTCTGACTCAATAACAACAAAAACACAGTTCAATATAATGAGAAAGAATATAATTTTTTCAATAAGTGTAAAATCCTTCTCTTCAAGACCAAAATGCAAGTGTTCGAATAAATACTTTGAAAATGAATTCATTTTTATATAAATTCTTTATAGCAAAAATTACAAAATGAAAATTAACATTTTTTACCTACTATCTAAGATTAGTATTAT
>CACAVG010000027.1 GCA_902535885.1 uncultured Alphaproteobacteria bacterium
TTAGTAATTGGTATAGTAAAATATTAACTTTTTATCCTGCTGAAAAGATCTTCGAAGTCAATTAGGGTTTTAATAACCTTCTAAGCTTACCCTCAGTGACATCATGATCAATATAACATCCTTGTAGATGTCTAAAACCAGTATTTGGATCAAATTTAGTTCTTCCATGTAATAATCTCAAGTTATCAAACATTGCAATCATTCCTTTAGATAATTTAAATTTAATTTTGAAATCATCAGAATTACAAAGTTTAAACATATATTTTCTAGCCTTATAAAAGAGATCAAGATTATTTTCCTCTAATAATGGAACATAATCAAGTCTTCCACTAAATCGTATTTGTCTAAAGTTATTATTATGATCTAGTTCAATTAATTTTGCTTCATCAACTAAAATAGTATCAATATCTGTAAATTTAAAAGTAACATTAGTTTCAGTTAATACTTTGTAAAATTCAGGTTGGTTATGTTTTAAAAAATTTGCAACACTAAAACCATCAACTAAACTTGAATCTCCTCCAGTAGATTCATTAGCAATACAATGAAGTAATTGAATTCCAGGAACAGGCTTTCTATATGGGTTATCTGAATGCGATGTTAACTCTAATGCAGTATAAGCAAGATCATTTGGATTTGGTTTTGAGACAACGTTAAATAATTTTCCAAAATTTGTTGCTCGGACTGGGCCTAATTTTTCAGCAAAATTTATAACTTCATTTTCTTCTGCTTTTGTATTTTCGATTATTACATAACCATATTGATAAAATATTTTAAGCATATTGATAAGTTCTTTTTTATTCTCAAAGATTTTATTATTATCAAAAATTTCTAAATTTTGTTCACTGACATTCCATATTTTTTTTTCAGGTATGACATCAATGTTATTGATTTCATTATAAAGATCATCGATATTAAAAGATCCTTTTGCTCCATCACTAAATTCAACATTTAATATATTTTCGTTAACATTATGAGAATTTATAAATAGATTATCATCTAAGAGGCTTGGTTCATATAAACGTTGTAGATTATTTTGGTCTACGAATTCACTCCCATTTAATCTTTCGCGAAGCCAAATACTATGAAGTTTAAACTCTGATAATTTTCCTTCATTAATAGAAATTATTTTTTTTCCCATTTTTAGTTTATTAATTAATATTTAAATTTGTGTAAATTATAAATTATAGTTTAAAATTAAAAAATGGTTGAGAAAAAAATGATTAATTATTCTCCTAGTAGAGAATTATCCAAAACTCTAGTTTCATATGCTGAATAAGAATGCCAGCCATGTACTGTTTGATCATAATCAATTACACTACCTGTCATTAATCCAGATTCTTCTGAGCACATAAATGCTAATCCTTTTGCTACATCAATAGGCTTAATCAATCTGTTAAAAGGAACTTTTTTTTCTTCATCTTGCAACCAATTAGAATTTTTTTTATGAACTCTTGTTTGAATATCATGTTCAGCAGGAGTATCTGTCCATCCAATATTTAAGGCATTTACTCTTATTTGATAACTAGCGACAGAATTTGCAATATTTTTTGTCATTGTAGCTAGAGCAGCTTTTGAACCACTATAAGCAACAATAAATGGCATACCACTATACATTGCCATAGATAATACATTTGCAATTGTTCCTTTGTTCTTATCTCTAATCATTATTTTAATTGTCTCTTGCATTAATATGAAAGGTGCACGGGTATTAATATTATAATTATTTTCATAATTTTCTAACGTAGCACTTAGAATTGTTCCTCTTTCTGTGTATCCTGCAACATTAATTAAAGAATTTATTGTTCCAAATTTTTTATCAGTCTCAAAAACAATTTTTTTGCAATCATCAACATTTTTAAGGTCTGCTTTTATATACAAACACTCAGTGCCTAATTTTTCAATCTGATTTTTAACTTCAAGACCTTTATTTTCTTGCCTCCCACAAATTGTAATTGCTTTCGCACCTCTGCTAGCTAATAATCTTGCTGTTTCCGCGCCACTACCTTGTGTACTACCTGTAACTATAATGACCTTATCTTTAAATTGCTCATTCATAGAATTTATCTATAACTAAAATTTTGGTTTTACAACTTTATTTAATTTGACTGATTTAGTAGCTGAATTAGCAAGAATTAAAGCATTCTTTCCATCCTCAAAAGTGACTGATGTATTTTTTTTATTTTTTATTGATTTAATGAATTTATCTAATTGTATTTGATAAGCATCCTCGTATCTTTCAATAAAAAAGTTTTTAATAGGTTTTTTTGCAAATGATAAATTTTGATTATAATAATTAATATCATTATTCGGAACATTATCAGAAATTAACATACCGTTACTTCCAAAAACTTCGAGTCTTTGATCATACCCATACACAGCTCTTCTAGAATTATTTATATGAACTAAAACCCCTTTTTTTGATTTCATAAAACACATAGTTGTGTCATAATCTTTCGTAATCTTAAAATCATTTGATACATTTACAGAACCTTGTGCAAAAACTTCAACAATTGGATCATTGTTGAGTATAAATCTTGCTAAATCAAAATCATGAATTGAACAATCTCTAAAAATTCCTCCAGATTGTCTTAAATAATCAATGCCAGGTGGGGCTGGGTCCCTACTTGTGATTACAATCATTTCAATTTTTCCAATCTTTCCTGATAGAACCTCGCTTTGTACTTTATTATGATTAGGATCAAATCTACGATTAAAACCAATTTGAATAGTTGGTTTAAATTTTTTAATTTTTTGCCAACATTTATTTACTTTATTTATATCTAAATCAATTGGCTTTTCACATAATATAGCTTTATTAAATTCTGCTCCTAGAGAAATATAATCTATATGAGTCGGGGTGGCAGATGCAATTAAAATTGCATTGATTTGATCTGAAGAAATTGCTTCCTTTGCAGTCTTTGCAACTTCACAACTATATTTTTTTGCAATTTTTTTAGAAGAGCTTGTATCAATGTCATAAACATATTTAAGGCTCGCTTCTGGATGATCATTTATGATTGACGCATGTAATTTCCCAATTCTTCCTGTTCCTAATAAGGTAAAATTAATCATTTTAGAGTTTTACCCACCGAGAATTCAAATTAGAAGATTTTTTTGCAGCATAAATAAATTTAATACCAGCAACACCATCGTCAATTGTTGGAAATGAATATTTTTTATTTTTATTGTGAATCTGATCAGCAAATTCTGAATAAATATTTGCAAAAGCTTCAAAAAAACCTTCTGGGTGACCAGCAGCAATTCTTGAAGAGGAAAGTGAAAATTTAGATACTAATTTACTTGCTCTTGTTATAACTTTCATTGGTTTATCTAGTTCTGTAAACTTTAGATTATTTGGATCGTCCTGTAACCACTCTATTGAACCTTTTGTTCCATACACTCTAATTTTTAGTCCATTTTCTCCACCAGTTGCAGCAGATGATACCCAGATTATACCTCTTGCTTTATTTCGCATTCTTAATAATACAAAAGCATTATCATCTACTGAAATTTCTGAAGATAATGAATTTACTTCTGCTGAAATTTCATTTGCTTCTAATCCAGTCACATATCTCAACAAATGATACGCATGAGTTCCAATTTCAGATAATATCATTGAGGGTCCAGATTGTTTTTTATCTAATCTCCATTTTAATGTTGCGTTTTCATCTTTCTTTTTTACACCGACTGTATAACCTTGAGGATACTCAACATTAATCAAATTAATTTTTCCTAATTTATTATTAGAAATAATATTTTTTGCTTCTCTTAGCATTGGGTAACTTGAGTAATTGTGTGTTAATGCAAATACAATTTTATTTTTTAAAATAACTTTTTTTAATTTAACAGCATCCTCAACTGTTGCAGTTAAAGGCTTGTCACAAATAATATGTATACCTTTTTCAATAAATACTTTTGCTATCTTATAATGATCACCCGATGGAGTCATTATTCCAAGCGCTTGAATACCATCATTTCTTTTTGACTCAGCGGATGCCATAGACTTATAATCACTGTAACAACGATCATCAGCTAATCCTAATGAAGAACCAAAAGATTTAGATTTTTTTTTATCTTTTGAAAATATCCCAGCAACAAATTCAAATTTATTATCAAATCTTGCTGATAACCTATGTGTGTATCCAATAAATGAATTAGGACCTCCACCAATAAAACCAATTCGGATTTTACTTTTATTATTTAAAGTATCATTTCTGAGTAAGTCTAATCTACCAAAAGCAATTTTGGATTTTTTTTTCATTAATTAACTATGCCACCATCAATTACATAATTCTGTGCAGTACAACCAGAACTTTGATCGGATGCAAAAAACAAAACTGGCTTTGATATATCTTCAGGCATAAGCATTCTCTTAATACATTGTCTCTCAAGTTGAGTTTTTTTGATTTCTGGAGTAAGCCATAATTTTTTTTGCCTCTCCGTAATGATCCAACCAGGAACAATACAATTTACTCTAATGTTATAGACACCTAAATCTCTTGCTAAAGTTCTTGTTAATCCCATAATAGCAGATTTTGCAGTGGTATATCCAGGCATACCGCCTTGAGAAATCATCCATGAAAAACTACCTATATTTACAACAGAACCTTTACCTAAATCTTTCATGTCTTTATAGACAGCTTGGGTTGCAAAAAAATAATGTCTTAAATTAATATTCATTCTATCATCCCAATATTCAGGGGTGACACTATCTAGATCATGTCTCTCATCATTTGCTGCATTATTTACCAGAATTGAAATTGGCCCAATTTCTTTTTTTACTTTCTCTAATGAACTTTTAAGTTGTTCTATATTTTTTAAATCACATTTTACAAATAGACTATCAATATCATATTTGTTTTTAATTTTTTTTGATAATTCGTTACCTAACTCATCATTTATATCTAAAAATGCAACTTTTGATTTTTGAGAAGCAAATTGTTCGACAATACTTTCACCAATTCCTGAGGCACCTCCTGTAATAAGCACTACTCTATCTTTTAGTGATGGATAAGTTGCGATTTCGTTCATGATTATTTATGATATATTAATCTAAGTTATGTTTAACATAATCAAATTAAATGAAAAAGATAATATTGGAATTGCTCCAATGGATATTCCTCAGAATATTAATATAAATTATGGAATTAAATCTATAAATAATATTCCTTATGGCCATAAAATTTCTTTAAAAAAAATTAAAAGTGGTGATTTTATTTTTAAGTATGGTCAGATAATAGGAATCTCAAATAAAAATATAGAACCTGGTGAACATGTACATTCCCATAATATGGGATATAGTGAATTCAAAAGAGAATATATCCGTAAAGATATTAGAAATGATATTAATAAAAGTGAAAAAACAGAATACTTTAAAGGCTTTAAAAGGAATAATGGATCATCAGGTACTAGGAATTATATAGGTTTAATTAGTACAGTTAATTGTTCGGCAACAGTTGTTAAAAAAATATCTGATAAAATAAATAATTATTTAAAAGATAATAATTTTGATAACATTGATGGGGCAGTTTGTTTAAAACATTCATCAGGTTGTGGGATGAATACTTCTGGATATGCCATGAATGTATTTAACAGAACTATTGAAGGTTTTAAAATTCATCCTAATTTTGGAAAAGTTTTTGTTATTGGACTTGGATGCGAATGTGCCCAAATAAGTTTGTACAACAATGATCAGGAAAAAAGAAATATTGAATATTTGAATATTCAAGATGAAGGTGGAACAAATGAAATAATAACGAAAGTAACTTCAAAAATTTTTAATCAACTAAATGAAATTAATAGTATTTCTAGAACAAATATACCCATTTCAGAACTAACAGTTGCTTTGCAATGTGGTGGTTCAGATTCGTATTCTGGGATAACTGCAAATCCTGCACTAGGCTTTGCTTCAGATATGATTATTGATCATGGTGGAACAACATTACTATCAGAGACTCCAGAAATATATGGAGCCGAACATTTATTATTTGAAAAATCATTAAACGAAAAAAATATAGAAAAACTAAATAAACAAATTGAATGGTGGAAAAAATATGTTGCTAGCAACGATAGCACATTAGATAATAATCCAAGTCCTGGTAATAAAAAAGGAGGTTTAACTACAATTCTGGAAAAGTCATTAGGTGCAGTATCCAAAGCTGGAAATAGAAATATGGTTGATGTTCTCGATTATGCTGAACGGGTAAAAACCAAAGGTTTTAACTTTATGAATTCTCCAGGTTATGATCCTGTATCTGTAACTGGTCAAGTTGCTTCTGGCGCTAATGTTATTTGTTTTACTACTGGTCGAGGTTCGTGCTTTGGATTTAAACCCACTCCGAGTATTAAAATAGCAACAAATACAAATATGTATAATAAACTTAGTGAAGATATGGACATCAATGCTGGTACTATTATGGATAATGTTGCAAGCATTAATGAAGTTGGCAAAGAAATATTTGATAAAATAATTTCAGTTGCATCGGGTGAAAAATCAAAGAGTGAAATAAATGATTATGGTGACGATGAATTTAATCCTTGGATAATTGGAGCAACGCTATAAATTTATAAATCACCTTTAAAGGCGTTTATATACATTTTTAAAAAATCTTCTGCGTTAACTGGTATAGGATTTGTACTTGTTGATGGATCATTAAAAGCCATTAAACTCATTTTTTCTAAATTTTTGTCATCATCAATTATTTCACTTAAAGTATGAGGAATATTTAAATTAGATCTAAGCTCTAAAATCCAATCCATAAAATTATTAAATGTTGCTGATTTTAAATTTATATATCTTGAAATATCAATAATTTTTTCTTCAATTCCTTTTTTATTATATTGTAAAACATATGGCATAAATACTGCATTGGTTAATCCATGATGTGTATTATAAATTGCACCAACAGGATGACTTAAAGAATGGATAGCACCTAAACCCTTTTGAAAAGCTATTGAGCCCATAGATGAAGATGCTAGCATATGCGATCTAGCTTCTAGATTTGATCCATCATTAAAAGCAAGAACAAGATTATTTTTTACTAATCTAATGCCCTCTAATGCAATACCTTGTGAATAAGGATGAAAAATATTCGACAAATATGCTTCTAAGCAATGAGCAAGCGCGTCCATTCCTGTAAAAGCTGTTAGATTTGCAGGAAGTGGAATTGTCAAATTTGGATCAAGGATAACAATTGATGGAAGCATTTTTGGATGGAAAATTATTTTTTTTTCTTGTGTTTGTTCGTTTGTAAAGACTGACGCTCTTCCAGTTTCAGAACCTGTTCCAGCTGTAGTAGGTAGAGCAATTATAGGAAAAATTGAATCTGTATTAGCTCTAGTCCACCAGTCACCAATATCTTCAAAATCCCAGATTGGTCTTTCTTGCTTGGCCATGAATGCAATTGCCTTTCCTGTATCCATACCCGATCCTCCACCAACAGCTATTACTCCATCATGTTTATTTTCATTAAATGCTTTAACACCATCTTCAACATTCTTACCTGTAGGATTTGATTTAACATCACTATAAACAATTGCCTGTTTATCTAAACAATCATTTAACTTATTAATAATGTTTGTTTTTAAAATTCCATTATCAGTAACAATTAATGGTTTTTGAATATTTAATTCTTCACAGGCTTTTTGTATTTCTTTTATTCTATCAACACCAAACCAGATTGTAGTAGGATAATTCCAATTAATATTTTCCATAATCTTAAATATTTCTTATATGATAGCTTTTTGCTCTTGTTAAATGGTCAAATCCTAGAACAGATAAAGTAACGCCAATTCCAGTATCTTTTACACCGGTCCATGCTAAGCCGGGATCTAAGTAATCACATCTATTCATAAAAAAAGTTCCTGTCTCAACATTTTTTCCAAAATTTTCTGCAAAAGACTTATCATTTGTCCAAATACTTGCTGTTAACCCATAAGAACTATCATTCATTAGAGATAAAGCTTCATTTTCATTTTCTACTTTCATTATTCCAACTGAAGGACCGAATATTTCTTCCATCATATATTTCATCGAATGATCGACATTAATGAGTGCACTTGGGCTTACATAACAATTATTACCATCATCTAAATTAAATTTTTTGTTATCTATAATATTCTTTCCACCTTGACTAATTGCGTTGTTAACTTCAGATCTAATATAATTTGCAGCAGATTGCTTCACTACTGGACCTAAATTTGTCTCCATCTCTAGTGGATTTCCTAAAATGTATTTCTCAGTTACATCTTTAAATTTTTCTACAAATGTATTGTATATTTTTTTATCAACATAAATTCTTTCAATACCACAACAAGATTGACCAGAATTGAAGTATGATCCATCAACTAAATTTTCAACAGCATGATCTAAGTCACAATCAGCTCTAACATAAGCAGGATCTTTTCCACCTAACTCTAAACCAGCTCCAATAAATCTTGTACCTATAGATTTTTTAATTTGTTTTCCTCCACTTACAGAACCTGTAAATAAAACATGATTAATTCTTGAGTCTGAAATTATTCTTGATGTTTGATTATGATCTAAATGTAAATATTGAAAAATATTTTTTGGTAATGAAGATTGATTAGCTGCCTCATATAATTCTTCAGCACAAAGTGGAGTTTGAGTAGAATGTTTTAATATAACTGCATTACCTGCAAGTAAACTTGGTACAATTGAATTAACAGAAGTGTTGAAAGGGTAATTCCAGGGCGCAATTACAAATATAGTTCCTAGTGGTTCTTTTTTTATATAATTATCAAATTCATCATTTTTAATTGAAACAACTCTTGATAATGCTCTATCAGCATTTTCAATCATATAACGAGCTCTTTCTTCAAAACCTCGCATCTCTCCTGGACACTGTGCTATAGGTCTGCCTATTTGCTTACATAAATTACTAGAAACATCCTTATTTTTTAAAAATATTTCTACAAAATTTAAAACTGACTTTTTTCTTTCTTCTAGAGATATATTTTTCCAATGCTCTCTTACAGAATAGGAATTGCTGAGACTTTTTTCAATATCTTCTTCCGTTGCATATTCTCTTTTAACTAAGACGGAGTTGTCTATTGGAGTAATAGTCTCAAACATTTAGTAAAATTAGCCTCGTTCGAAATATCTTCGTAATTGCCAATCATTAACTGAACCATCATAATCTTTTTGCTCCCATTCAGCAGCATGGATATAATGATCAAGTACATCTTGTGGAAATATCTCTTTTAAAAACTTAGATTTTTTAGCAAGTTGGATTGCTTCGTTAAGTGTTTTAGGAACTTCATTTACTTTTTTCTCATAAATATTCCCTGAATAAGGTTTATCTAATTTAAGTTTATTTTTAATACCGTATAAACCAGCACCAACTAAAGCTGCAAAAGAAAGATAAGGATTAACATCAGCTCCTGGGACTCGACATTCAATTCTTATGGATGATCCATGACCAGCTAGTCTAAACCCAGCAGTACGATTATCAATGCCCCAAACAGATTTTGTAGGAGCAAATGATCCATCTTGAAATCTTTTATAAGAATTAATATTTGGTGCTAAAAATATTGATATATCTGGTAATAATTTAATTTGTCCCGCAAGATAACTTTTAAAAATATCAGACATTCCATATTTATCCTTAGGGTTATAAAAAATATTTTTATTCGTTTTCTTATCGAATAAAGAGTTATGAATATGACATGAACTTCCACAAACTTCTTTGTTATATTTAGCCATAAAGGTTACGGCTTTGTTATGTTTATAAGCAATTTCTTTTGTCGCATTTTTAATTAAAATATGATTGTCAGCCATGTTTAATGCATCGGAAAAAACAACATTGATTTCTTCTTGTCCTGGAGCAGCTTCACCCTTTGAACATTCTACATAAATTCCACTGTCTAAAAGAGAATTTCTTAATTCCTGCATTACATCCTCTTCTTTTGTAGTTTGGAAAATCATATAATCTTCAATGTACCAAGAAGATTCTTTGAGTTTTGTATAATTATTATTATGAATTTCCTCATAAGTTTGATTGAAAAGAAAAAATTCTAATTCTGAACCAACCATTGATTGAAATCCCATTTTGTCTGCTTTAGCTAAGACATCTTTAAGTATTTGTCTTGTTGAATGAATTAGTGGTTTTTTCCCTGAGTGATCTAAACAATCACACATTACTAATGCAGTTTTATTTAACCATTTAGCAATTTTTATTGTTTTGAGATCTGGAATTACTGTCATGTCTCCATAGCCAGTTTCCCATGAGGAAGATTTATAACCTGGCACAGTAAACATATCCATATCTACAGTATAAAGATAATCGCACATATGAGTTTCTTTATAAACATAATCAATGAATGCTTTACCGGTAACTCTTTTGCCATTCAAACGTCCTTGCATATCAGATACACAGACTAAAACTGTATCAATTTCGTTATTTTTAATTAACGTTTTTAATTTACTAAAACTTATGCTCATCTTTAATTAATCTTAAAATATCCATACCAAATAAACTGAATTAATCAGCATTTATATCGATAATCTATAAATAAGAATGAGTAATAAACAATAAAAATTGTTATTTATAAATTTCTTTTTTCCATCTTTTATTAATATTTAAGAAATTTTGTTCCCAATATTTATGATTTATAAATAATTGATACTTAAAATTATTTTTTTTTATAGGAAAAAATTCGTAAACTTTACTTTCATCTGTATTTGAAGATTTAAAGTACTCATCATAGTAAATAATATTTGTTTTCTTCCAAGAACTATAAGGTATTTCTTTTAAAAAACTTAATTCAATTTTAGGAGAGGAAATAAATTTTAAAAATTCTAAAGCTTCATCAATTTTTTGTGAATTATTATTTATAGCATAAAATTCATAATCTATTATTTGATTATTCCAAACTTGTTGTAAATTATAATTATTATTAATTTGATTTTCATAAAATCTGTTACTCCAACCTGTCGACATTACAACTTTACCTGTTTTTAAAAGTTCTGAGGGCTCATTTCCACTTTTCCAGAATACACATCCTCCTTTAGGATGATTACATAAATTTTTAATTTTTTTGAATGCTCTATTAATAGCGCCAGTTTGATTTTGTAAAACTTGATAAACACCTTTTTCATTAATTCCATCAGCCATTAAAGCAAATTCAATGTTTGTTTTTGGTAAATAATAAAGTCCTCTTTTTCCTGGAAATTTTTCAACATCAAAAAAATCTTCAGCAGAGCTAGGTTTAGAATTTTTAAAACTTGGTGAATTAAACGCAAAGTTCCATGAAAATAATATGTTTCCAACTAAACAATCACTTAAAACTGGAGTTAGATAATCTTTATTTAAAGGTACAGAGTTAGATTTTGATTTTAAATCTTTGTTTAAATCAAATTTATATAAGGCTCCATTTTCACAATTAGTTTCTATTTCATTAAGAGAAAATCTGCTTCCTATTAATAAATCTAGAATATCTACAGATAAATTTTTAGTATCTTTTTTTATTATATCTTGAATTTTTAATGTTGGATTATCTGACCAGTTTATCCATTTAATTTGAGTCCCAACTTGTTGTGTATATAAATCTCCTAGAGTAGATTTTTGAGTACTTTGATATTTTCCACCCCAAGACATAACTGTAACTTCACTTCTCAAATTAAATGAAAAAAAAATTATAAATAAAGAGGAAATAAATATTAAAATTTTATACATAGTTTAGTAAATTATTTTATACATTTAATTAATTTAAATTATATGAAATTTAATAAAATTTTACTATTCATTATTATTGTTATTTCCAATTATTCTATTGCTGATAATATTTTTGAACCAAATCAATTACCTAATATTGAAATAATTGAAAATAAAATTATTGAAATTGAACAGAAATATAAAAATAAATTATCTATACTTCAAAAAAATAGATTTTTTGTAATGTATAGTTATCAAAATTTATTACAAAATAATATCAAATGTCAAAGGATTGAAATAAATGAGTACATTGAAAATTTTAAAATATTATTAATTGAATTAGATAGATATAAATTAGAATTTTTTAAACAAATTGATTTTAACTATTTAGTGCTATGCAGTAATCTACAGTTGGAAAATTATTATACTGCCGGAATTCCAAACAATAAAGTCTCAACATTAATTTTTGATATTGCTCTAGATAAGAACATGATTGCTCGTTCTATTCATCATGAAATATTTCATATGATTAAACAAAATAAAAAAAATGAAAAAATTGATAATTTATATTCAAATATAAATGATAAAGGATTCAATTATGAAGATTGTTCTGTTTGTTCAAATAATTTAGATATTACATTTACGAATCAACTAAATGGATTTGTTAGTTCCTATGCTAGTAATACTTTGGAAGAAGATCAAGCTGAATTATATGCTGCAATTATGACAATAGATAATTTTGATGATTTTTATATTTACGACGACAGAATAATTAAAAAGAAAAAATTAATTGAAAATTATTATCTTAAATTTTTAAAATGAATAAAAAAAAATACTTACCTAATTTATCTGAAGTTATATTGTATACTTTTTTTTTATTATTTCTTGGATTATGCCTATTATTTTATTTCAATGTTAGTAATAAATGTAGAAATACAAAAGATTTTGATTTTAGTTCAATAAATAAAAACAAAACGTACGCTGTATTAATGATAGATTGTGGTGAAATTGTAATTGAAATAAATAATAATGTTTCTCCAAATAATTCTAAACGTTTTTTAGAATTAATTACAAGTAAAGAATACGTAGATAGCTATTTTTATAAAGTTAAAGAAAATAAATTAGTTGAAGCAGGTGATTTAAAATATGGGAAAATTGAAAATTTAGATTATTTAAAAATTGGAACAGGAGGATCTGAGTATAAAAATCTAAATTCAGAATTAAGTGAAAACTTTGATTTCACAAAAGGATCTGTGGGTATGGTAAGAAGAGGTAAATTTGATACTGAGAATTCACAGTTTTTTATTTTAATAGAAAATCAAAAATCTTTTAATTTACAATATACTCCTATAGGAAAAGTAATAAGTGATTTAGAAATTTTAAAAACTATTAAAAGTGGTGATAAAACATTTGTTCTAAGACCAGATAAAATATTAGATAGCTATCGAATTAATTAAAACGATTAGGGCTTAAAGATTCAAAATCTTTATTTTTTTTATCTTCAATTATGTTCAAAACAATTTCACCAGAAATAGTTGCTAAGGTTAATCCTAAATGTTGATGACCAAAATTGTAGATAATATTTTCATTATTTTTTGATTTACCAACAACAGGTAATGAATCTGGTAAAGTTGGTCTATAACCTAACCAAACCCTATTTGGGACATTATTTATATTGAAATTTGAAATGGTATTTTTATGCATCCAATTTGTTCTTTTTGTATTTATACTATTATCATTGATACCAATTTCTACTGTTCCAGCAGCTCTTAACCCTTCTTCCATAGGAATATAATATATACCTTGGTTGACCACACTAATAGGTCTTGAAATAATATTTTTGCAATTGTTATACATAAGATGATATCCCCTTTCTGAAATCATAGGAAAAGTTTCACCTAACAT
>CACAVG010000028.1 GCA_902535885.1 uncultured Alphaproteobacteria bacterium
TATCCATCAAAATAATCTGTTATTCCAGCTAAACAAAATAATATAAAGGCAATCCAGCCAAAATACGGGTTCTTAAGATATATACAAATAACTATAATAGGTATTATTGCTATTCTAATTAACGTTAGAATATTAGATATATTCATCTGTGTTCTTTCTAGATGAAGAATTTTTTAAACGCTATGAAAATATTCATAAATTTTTGTTAGAATTGACTCAGGTATAGATTTAACCTCTTTTAATTCATCTAAACTAGCTAATTTTAATTTCTCAACAGTACCAAAATGCTTTTTTAATATTTTTTTTCTCTCTGGACCCACTCCTTCTATTTCATCAAATACAGATTTAACACTCATCTTTGATCTTTTTGATCTATGTGTTGTTATTGCGAATCTGTGAACTTCATCTCTAATATTTTGTAAAAAATGAAGAAGTGGATTATTTTCGTTTAATCTATGTATAAATTTATCATGTATCAAAATCTCTCTACCTGCATCTCTTTCCTCACCCTTTGCCATAGAGATAATTGGTATATCTATTTTTAAACTATCTAATACCTTTTTTGCAGAATTGTATTGTCCTTTACCTCCATCTATTATTAATAAACTTGGCAGATCTAATTCATCTTGAAATTTTGAATTACTAAATCTCCTAGTTAGCATTTCTTTCATCATATAATAGTCATCAACTTTATTTTTGTTTTCTTCAAGATCAAATCGAATATTAAACTTTCTATAATTTGATTTTATAAATCCATTTTGATTATAGGCAACCATTACACCTATAGGATGTTTTCCAAATGTATGACTATTATCGTAAGCTTCTATTTTTATAATTTCATCTTTGAGTTTAAATATTTTTTTAATTTCTGCATTAAAATTATCAAAAGATTTAAGTTTATTTAATTTGATGTCTAAATTTATTTTAGAATTTTTTTCTGCAAATTTAAGTAAATTTTTTTTAGGCCCTTTTAATGGTTTTATGAATTTTGTTTTATCAAAATTTTTTCCTAAAATTTGTGAATTATTATTCTTATCAACAACTATGTTGGTAATAATTATTTCAGGGATATCTTTCTCTGCATAAAATATATTTAAGAAACCTAACATTATTTCTTCGTGATCTAATAAATTGTCATGATCTGGGTAGAATGCTTTACCACCATAAGAAGTATTATTTCTAAAAAAACTTCCATAAATACATGTTTTGCCTTCATTTGATGTTATTGCAAAAATGTCAGCATTTTTAATATCCTTAATCTTAATTGAATTATTTTGCTCAATATGTTTTAAAGCTTTAAGTCTATCTCTTAAAGATGCTGCTAATTCAAAATTATTTTTTTTTGAAGCTTGATACATTTGATCTGTAAAATTCTTTTGTATTTTTTGAGAATTACCACTACTTAGAAAATCATCTGCTGACTCTATTAATTTCGAATAAGCTTCTTTTGTTATTTTTCCTCCGCAGGGACCAGAACATCTTTTAAGATAATAATTGAAGCACAATTTTTTTCCTGCATTAACCTCTTTATCTGTGCATGATCTTAAAAGAAATATGCGTTGTATTGTATTAATAGTTCTATTTACTGCATCTGGACTTGCAAATGGTCCATAATATCTTCCCTTTTTCTTTTGTGGACCACGATGTTTTTCAATTCTAGGAAAATCATGTTCTGAAGAAATAAATATATAAGGGAATGATTTATCATCTCTTAAAAGAACATTAAATCTTGGCTTATGTTTTTTAATTAAATTACATTCAAGAATGATTGCTTCTAATTCTGTATTTGTAACAAAAAAGTTCATTGATTTAGTTAGACTAACCATTCTTTGAATTCTTCTAGTTAAGTTATTTAGAGATAGATAATTCTTTACTCTATTTGATAATACTTTTGCTTTCCCAATATATAAAATATTACCTTTGTCATCCTGCATTTGATAAACACCAGGCTGATTTGGTAAAGTTTTAGATGTAGCTTTAATAATCTCTTGTCCAAGAAGCGTCATTTTATCAATCGTAAATAAATATTTTTTCTTTAAATAGAAATCTTATAAAATTAATAAATAACTAACAAGATTATTGTAGTTCATTTAATAATTAATTTAATGTAAATAAGAATAATATATTAAGGATTTTATATGGCTAAAATGACAACAGAGGAAGCTTTCGTAAAAGTTTTACAGAAACACGGTATTCAACACGCTTTTGGTATAATTGGATCGGCGTTTATGCCAATATCAGATCTTTTTCCTAAAGCTGGAATAACATTTTGGGATGTTGCTCACGAGTCAAATGGCGGAATTATGGCTGATGGTTATACTAGATCAACAGGTAAAATCGCAATGTGTATTGCACAAAATGGACCTGGTATAACTGGCTTAGTTACACCTATAAAGACTGCTTTTTGGAATCATACTCCAATGCTCTTAGTTACTCCTCAGGCAGCTAATAAAACCATCGGTCAGGGGGGCTTTCAAGAAGTCGAGCAAATGAATTTATTTAAAGATATGGTGTGTTATCAAGAAGAAGTAAGAGATCCCTCCAGAGTTGCAGAAGTTTTAAATAGAGTTATTTCAAAAGCTATAAAAGGATCTGCTCCTGCTCAATTAAATATACCAAGAGATTTTTGGACCCAAGTTGTTGATATTGATCTGCCACCTATTATTAAATTTGAAAGACCTTCTGGTGGAATTGAAGCAATTAAAGAAGCCGCAAATCTTTTATCTAATGCAAAATTCCCAGTTATTTTATCTGGTGCTGGAGTGATTTTAGCTGATGCTATTGATGATTGTAAAAAAATTGCAGAAAAATTAAGTGCTCCAGTTGCTTGCGGATATCAGCATAATGATAGTTTTCCTGGCAAACATCCTCTTGCTGTTGGCCCTTTAGGATACAATGGATCTAAAGCAGCAATGGAAATAATATCTAAGGCAGATGTAGTTCTCGCACTTGGTACAAGGTTAAATCCTTTCTCAACTTTACCAGGTTATGGAATAGATTATTGGCCAAAAAATGCAGATGTAATTCAAGTTGATATAAATTCTGATCGTATTGGTTTAACCAAAAAAATTAGTGTTGGTATTTGTGGAGATGCAAAACTAGTTGCAGAACAAATTTTAGAAAACCTTACAACAAATGCAGGCGATAACGATAGAAAAGAACGAGAGGAGTTAATTCATAAGACAAAGTCAGCCTGGCTACAAACATTAACTGGCCTTGATCATGAAGAAGATGATCCTGGCACATCTTGGAATAAAGACTCACGAGATAGAGAACCTGAGAAAATGTCACCAAGAATGGCATGGCGAGCTATTCAAGCAGGATTGCCCGAAGATGCAATTATATCAAGTGATATAGGAAATAATTGTGCAATCGGAAATGCTTATCCAACATTTGAGAATGGTAGAAAGTATTTAGCACCTGGTTTATTTGGACCATGTGGTTATGGTTTTCCATCTGTAATTGGAGCAAAAATAGGTTGTCCTAATACACCTGTTGTTGGCTTTGCAGGTGATGGCGCATTTGGAATTAGTATGAGTGAAATGACTTCTTGTAATAGAGATGGATGGCCAAATATTACAATGATAATTTTTAGAAATTATCAATGGGGAGCAGAAAAAAGAAACACTACACTTTGGTATAATAATAATTTTGTCGGAACTGAACTTGACCCTAAATTAAGCTATGCAAAGATTGCAGAAGCATGTGGATTTAAAGGTGTTAAGGTTCATACTCAAGAAGATCTTACTGAAGCTTTACAACAATCTTGTAAAGATCAAATGGAAGGCGTGACTACTTTTATAGAAGTAATGTTAAATCAAGAATTAGGAGAACCTTTTAGACGAGATGCTATGAAGGCGCCAGTTGAAGTTGCTGGAATTGATCCAAAAGATACAGTAGTTCAATAATTATTTCTGATCGTTAATAATTAAGTCTGATGCTTTTTCAGCAATCATCATAGTAGGGGCATTAGTATTACCTGAAGTTATAGTTGGCATCACAGATGCATCAACAACTCTTAAGTTTTTTATTCCTTTTACTTTAAGATTATCACTTACAACTGAACTTTCATCATTGCCCATTTTACATGTACTTACTGGATGAAAAATAGTGTTTGCAAATTTACCTGCTTCCCTAGCGAGAGATTCATTATCTTTAAATTGAGTTCCAGGTCTATATTCTTCAGGCGTATAATTTTTAAATGCCTTTGATTCTAAAACAACTCTTCTTACAATTTTAATAGACTTACCTGCAATTTCCCTATCTTCATCTGTAGATAAGTAATTCATTTTAATTTTAGGATAAATTCTTGTATCTGAAGATTTAATTTCTATTGAACCTCTACTTGTCGGACTAATATTTGTTATTGTAGGAGTGAATGCTGGAAATTTATGTAGGCCTGCTTTTCCTAATAAATCAGTACTAGCTGGTGAGATATGAAATTGTAGATTAGGGTTTTCTAAATGCGAGTCACTTTTAACAAACCCACACAAATAACTTGCTCCAACTGTTAAGGGTCCTTTTTTATAAATTAAATAATTTAAACCTGTTAAAAATTTTTTTGTAAAACTATGATATATGTCATTTAATGTCTCTAAATTTTTAATTTTGTACACTGGTCTTAACATTAAATGATCAGTTAAATTTCTCCCAACACCATTAATTTCTTTTACAATACTAATATTATGTTCATTTAACAGTTTACCTGGACCAATACCCGAAGCTTGTAATATGTGAGGTGATCCAATTGTTCCTGCAGACAATAAAACTTCTTTATTTACAGAATATGAAAATTCTTCATTGTGTTTCCATAAATTCACATTTTTTACTTTTAAATTTTCAAAAGTTAGATTTTTAACATGTGCATTTGTTATAACTTTTAAATTTTTTCTATTTTTGATAGGTTTAAGGAAAGCAACAGCAGAACTACATCTAAATCCTTTATTGATTGTCATTGGGAAATAACCCATTCCTTCATTGTCACCATCGTTAAAGTCTTCATTTTTTTTATATCCAAACTCTTGAGAAGCCTCTAAAAATAAATCCAATAATTTAAACTTTGATCTAATTTTCTCTACTTTGATGGGTCCGTCGGTACCGTGAAATTCACTTTTAGAAATTCTGTAATCTTCAGATTTTTTAAAATACGGTAATACGTCTTCCCAAGACCATCCAATATTACCTAATTGTCTCCAGTAATTGTAGTCATTTGCATGACCTCTTATATATAACATCCCATTAATTGATGAACTTCCACCCAATGTTTTTCCTCTTGGAATAAGCATTTTTCTATTATTACAAAATTTTTCCTCTTCAGTTGTGAAGCACCAATCAGTTTTTGGATTATGCATTGTTTTAAAATAACCACCTGGAATATGTATCCAAGGATTAGTGTCTTTTCCTCCAGCTTCAATTAAAAGTACTTTAATATTTTTATTTTCAGTAAGTCTATTTGCTAATATACAACCAGCTGTTCCAGCACCAATAATAATATAATCAAAGCTTTCATTCATAGTTTGCAAGAAATTTCATTATTTAAGTATATATTTGTTAAATTATTATGTAACTAACTTTAAACAATTATAATTTCATTAGTGGATATATTAATCTTAATACTTGGCTTAGCAATTCTAGTTTTCGGAGCTGAAATCTTAATAAGAGGGTCGGTTAGTTTTGGAAAAAAACTAAATATTTCTCTTTTTGCCATAGGCGTAGTCATAGTTGCAGCAGGCACTTCTCTTCCCGAACTTGCAAGCAGTATTAACGCAGTCTTAAATAATCATTCAGATTTAGCACTAGGTGCTGTTGTAGGAAGTAATATAGCAAATCTAATCTTAGTGATGGCAGCAACTACGATCATTGTGCCTATAACAAACATTACAAATAATCAAATTAATCAGGCATGGATAAACATAGTTCTGGGTATTTCTTTGATAATTATGAGTTATTTATATTTTAACTATTTATTTGGAATTATATCTCTAATAGCTTTGACTTTGATAATGTATTTTCAAATTAAAAAAGGATCTATAATTGTTGATGATATAGATAAGAATGAATATTCTATATTTATTTCATTAATATTAATAATTTTTGGAGTTATATTTTTAATTTATGGTTCTGATTTATTTGTAAACACCGCAATCATTTTGGCTAAAAAATTACAAGTATCTGAAGCAGTAATAGGACTTTCGTTAATAGCTTTTGGAACTTCTCTACCTGAGTTGGTTATTGGCATAATGTCAGCATTAAAAAGAAAAGTAGATTTTGCATTAGGAAATATTTTAGGTTCAAACATTTATAACGTTCTTGGTGTTTTAGGAATAAGTTCGTTTTTTGGAAATTTTGAAATGCCAGAAATTTTAGCAAGACAGGATTTATATTTTATGCTGTTGATTACCTTTGTGATTTTAATTTTTATGTTAATTTTTAAAAAGCTTGGTAGGTTATACGGAAGTGTGGGTCTTATGTTATATTTAGGTTACATTTATTATATTTTTATCTAACAAATTATGAATTTAAATAACCAAGAAGTTATTTTAGATATTTTAAATATTGCCATAGATGCAGGTAAAGAAATATTAAAAATATACAAAAAAAATTTTAATGTAGATTTAAAAGCAGATAATTCACCAATCACAGAAGCAGACATTAATTCTAATAATCTCATAAAAAAAAGATTGATAGAAATAGAAAAAAATATTCCTATTCTAACTGAAGAGAGTTTAGTCAATTGGGAGACAAGAAGAGTATGGAAAAAATATTGGCTTATTGATCCACTTGATGGAACTAAAGAATTTATAAATAGAAATGGTGAATTTACTGTAAATATTTCATTAATTGAAAATAATTTACCAATTTTTGGAGTTATCTATGCACCAGAAAAATCTTTATTGTATTATGGAATAAAAAACAATGGTTCCTACAAATTGATTACTCAAGATAATATAAATACACTTAGCGAGTTTAAAAAAATTAATATTAATAATAATACCACTTCAAATATTAAAATTATTGGAAGCCGTTCACATTCAAATAAAGACTTTCAAATTTGGGTTGAGAAAAATTTTTCACAATATGAGCTAATTTCAATTGGGAGTTCATTAAAACTTTGTTTTTTAGCAGAAGGAACCGCAGATATTTATCCTAGATTAGGCCCAACTTCTGAATGGGATATTGCAGCAGGTCATATTATTTTAGAGGAAGCTGGTGGAAAATTAAAATCATTTGATAATACAGATATTTTATACAATACTAAGGATAATATAATTAATCCAAATTTTTTAGCTTACGGGAATGTTTCTAAACTAAATTAATATGAAACTATCACATATAGATAAATTAGAGTCTGAAAGTATACATATAATAAGAGAGGTTGCGTCGGAATTTGATAATCCTGTAATGCTTTATTCAATTGGTAAAGACTCATCAGTAATGCTTCATTTGGCTCAAAAAGCATTTTATCCAAATAAAATTCCTTTCAAGTTAATGCATATTGATACAACTTGGAAATTTAAAGAAATGATAAACTTTAGAGATGAGACTGCTAAGAAGTATAATCTAGACTTATTAGTTCATATTAATCAAGAAGGACTGCGAAATAATATAAATCCTATTTCTAGTGGCTCAAAAATTCATACAGATGTAATGAAAACACAGTCATTAATTCAAGCATTAGATAAATATAAATTTGATGCTGCATTTGGTGGTGCAAGAAGGGACGAAGAAAAATCACGTGCAAAAGAAAGAATTTTTTCATTTAGAGATAAAAAACATCGTTGGGATCCAAAAAATCAAAAACCAGAGCTTTGGAATTTGTTCAATACTAATATAGATAAAGATGAAAGTGTAAGAGTTTTTCCATTATCTAATTGGACTGAAATAGATATTTGGCAATACATTTATCAGGAAAATATTCCACTTGTCCCGTTATATTTTTCCAAAATAAGATCAGTTATTAGAAGAAATGATATGATGATTATGGTTGATGATGATCGTTTAAAAATTAATGAAAATGAAAAAATAGAACAGAAAAAAGTAAGATTTAGAACATTGGGTTGTTATCCATTAACTGCCGCTGTGGAATCTGATGCAACTACTGTTGAAGAAATCATTATTGAATTACTAGAGTCAAAATATTCAGAAAGACAGGGAAGACTTATTGATAATGATCAAATTGGATCTATGGAGAAAAAAAAACAAGAAGGTTATTTTTAATGGACATAGAAACTTTTTTTCAAAATCAAAATAATAAAAAACAATTAAAAATTTTAACTTGTGGTTCTGTAGATGATGGTAAATCAACACTCATTGGCAGACTATTATTTGATTCAAAAAATATTTACAGTGATCAGTTAAGTCAAACTGAGATTGAAAGTGAAAAGTATGGAACACAAGGTAAGCAAATTGATTTAGCATTATTAATTGATGGTTTACAAGCTGAAAGAGAGCAGGGAATAACTATAGATGTTGCTTATCGTTACTTTGAGACTAAAAAATGTAAATTTATTATTGCTGATACTCCTGGCCATGAGGAATACACACGCAATATGGTTACAGGAGCATCGAACTCAGATGTTGGCATTATATTAGTTGACGCAACTAAAGGTATTCTTGACCAAACAAAAAGACACACATTTATTTTATCTCTTCTTGGAATTGAAAATATTATAGTTGCAGTAAATAAAATGGATTTAATCAATTATGATGAAAAAAAATTTAAAGATATAATTGCTTCTTTTAAAAACTTTGCCGGAGAATTTAATTTTAATTTACAAAAGTTTATTCCAATATCTGCTTTAGTTGGTGACAATGTATTTCAAAAAAATAAAAACATATCTTGGTACAATGGAAAATCTTTAATTGATGAGCTTGAAGAAATTAGCTTAAAAGACACTTTAGAAGAAGAAATTTTTTCATTACCAGTACAATTTGTTAATAGATTGAGCTCTGAATTTAGAGGATATAGCGGTACAATCACTTCAGGAAAAATAAAAGTTAATGATGAGGTTCACGTCTTTTCAAGCAAAGAGAAAATTAAAATTATAAAAATATTAACTCCAAAAGGAGAGAGTGACTTTGCAGTTAAAGGGCAAGCGGTAACACTAACATTGGACAAGGAAGTTGATATTTCTAGAGGCGATTTATTATGCTCTGTTAAAAACCATAATTATTTTTTATCTGATCAATTTGCATCTCATATTATTTGGATGAATAAAGAACAAATGATACCCGAAAGAAATTATATCTTTAAATTTATAAACTTTCAAACAATAGGGAAAATTACAGATCTAGTTCATAAAATAAATATTAATTCATTTGAAAAAATTGCTTCAAAATTCTTAAACTTAAATGAAATAGGATACGCCAAAGTTGCATTAAATAAAAATACAATTTTTAATCCCTATAAAAATAATAAAAAATTAGGAAGTTTTGTTATAATTGACCAATTCAATAATCAAACTGTAGGAGCAGGTGTTATTGAGCACGAGCTGAGAAGAGCGTCAAATATTTCATGGCATCAAATGTCAATAAATAAAAATTTACGATCCTCTATAAATGGACAAAAGCCATGTGTTTTATGGTTTACAGGATTATCAGGGTCAGGAAAATCTACTATAGCAAATATAATTGAACAAAAGTTACACAAACTAGAAAAGCATACTTACTTATTAGACGGTGACAATGTTAGACATGGATTAAATAAAGATTTAGGATTTACTAATGTAGATCGTGTTGAAAATATACGGAGAATTTCAGAAGTATCCAGATTAATGGTTGATGCAGGACTAATAACAATTGTCTCTTTTATTTCACCTTTTAAATCTGAAAGAAAAATGGCTCGTGAATTAGTAGAAAGTGATGAATTTATAGAAATATATGTTGATACCTCAATTGAGGAGTGTGAAAAAAGAGATCCAAAAGGTTTGTATAAAAAAGCTAGATCTGGCAAATTAAAAAATTTTACAGGGATTGACTCTAATTATGAAATACCGTCATCACCTGAAATCATTTTAGAAACAAAAACAAAATCTGCAGAAGAATTAGCAGATGAAGTCATTCTTTATTTAAAACAAGATAATAAAATTTAATTTTTTAATTTTGAAGCTGGTTTTCCATACTCAATATTAAGACCACCATATCTTCTCACTCTAACATTACATTGTTCAGCGTGACCAATAAATCCTTCAAGATGTGAAAGTCTTGATCCATATTCCCCAATAAGTGTGGCTGCTTCATCTGTTGTAATCTTTTGATAAGTATGGGTTTTAATGAACTTACCAACCCACAAACCACCAGTATATCTTCCAGCTTTTTTAGTAGGAAGAGTATGGTTAGTACCTATGACTTTATCACCATTAGCAACATTAGTTCTAGCACCCAAAAATAGAGCTCCATAAGATGTCATATTTTCTAAAAACCAATCATCTTTTTTTGTCATAACTTGAACGTGCTCTGAAGCTATTTCATTTGCTTTAGATAACATCTCCTCATAGGTATCACATAAAATTATTTCTCCATAATCTCTCCAGCTTGTACTTGCTGTTTCTTTAGTAGGTAAAATTTCTAAAATTCTATCAATTTCTTTTAATGTTTCTTCTGCAAGTTTTTCTGAGTTTGTTATCATTACAGCAGGAGAATTATAACCATGTTCTGCTTGTCCTAACAAGTCTGTTGCACATATTTCACCATCAACAGTTTCATCTGCAATAACCATTGTTTCAGTTGGTCCAGCAAATAAATCTATACCAACTTTGCCATACAATTGTCTTTTTGCTTCAGCAACAAATGCATTGCCAGGTCCAACAAGCATATCTACAGGTTTAATTGTTTCTGTACCAATAGCCATTGCACCAACTCCTTGCATCCCTCCCAAAACATAAATTTCGTGAGCACCACCCATTTTCATTGCCGTAACGACAGCTGGATTTGGCTTACCTTTAAAAGGTGGGGTAGTAGCAACAATTCTTGGAACTCCAGCAACAGAGGCCGTAACAACTGACATATGAGCAGAAGCTACCATTGGGAATTTTCCGGCAGGCACATAACATCCAACTGCTTGTACTGGTATATTTTTATGACCAAGAATAACACCTGGATGCGTTTCTACTTCTAATTCACTTAAAGTTTTGAGTTGTGCTTCCGCAAATGATCGCACTTGTTTTTGAGCAAATTTAATATCTGCTTTGTCATCATCAGAGACTTCACTCATTAATTGATTTATTTGATCTTCACTTAATCTAAAATTATTTGGAGAATAGTTATCAAATTTTTGAGATAATTCTCTAATATGTTTATCACCTTCTGATTCAATTTTACTTAATGTTTCCTCAACAATTTTTTTTACTTTATCATTATCTTCTATTCTTTGTTTTTCATCTAAACCTTTTTTTAAATATTCAATTGCCATAATTATTTTTTATGAATTAATTTAAAGATATCAATCCCTATTTGATTTAATATGTGAGCTATGTCGATTGGTACCCAATTTTCTCTAATTAGCCCTTCATGATGTAAATAAAAATCCATTACCCTCATTGTTATTTTTTTTTGAGTAGGTTCATATCCTAGCCAATCACTTGATCCATGAACACACTGAATACTATGCCAACCACCAGTCATAGAATAATTTCCATCTCCAATTTCAATATAATGACCTATTTTCCAATAATCTCTATCCTTGAATGTTAGTCTGAATGGGAGTTGGTGATGATCAACAAAACCATCTAGACCTCTAGCTGTACCTATACCACTTGGCCCATACCACATCATTTTTGGATGCCAGTAATCTTGTTGAGGATGATTAATTAATCTTTCTCTTATTTGATCCTTTGTAAGACCTGGTTCAGTCTCAGGTTTAATATTTAAACTTCTCTGCATAGTTAAATCTTGATTCAAAGATTGAAGAGACAGTTCCTTATCTAGATTTTGATTATTTTCTCCATCACCTGTGATTGGACTAGGCCACATACCTTCTACTCCAAGAGATTTATTTATAGGCCAATATCCAGCCTGACGGATAAAATCTACAGTATCAATTAATGTATAGGATTTTATTATTTTATTATTTGTAATCTGATGTGCTTCACATGTTCTAAGATAAATTGTTTTGTTAGTCGGCTTTACACCTAACCACTCATTTTTAAAAGTTCCAGTTAAATGACTAATAAATGAAACAAAAACTTTATCTCTAAATGCTCCTCCAATAACTAGATTATTTCTTCTTTCGAGATCGGGGAATGCTTTCTTTAGAGGTATTAAATATTTATTTTTTATCTCTTCAATTCCTTTAATTTCATTAATTGGATAAAATCCATTAAACTCAGCATCTACGTGATATAAATTTTCAAGATTTTCTTCTAAATTATCTAAAGAGCACTCGGCAATTTTTTTTAATAAATTTTTAAAATATATTTTGTTTTCAATATTTATCTTTGGATCAAGATCTAAATGAATTATGTTTGAGTTATCTTTCTCACCTGTATCAAAATTTTGTATTTTATTTGCCATAATAATTTAATAACACTATTGTTAAATAATAATTGATTTATTCATTATTTTGAATAATATTCAAAAAAAATG
>CACAVG010000029.1 GCA_902535885.1 uncultured Alphaproteobacteria bacterium
AAGGGTTAAGAAATTTGGAAAACTCCATTATTTTGAAGTAACTATTTGTAAATAATCAATATTTTCAAAATCTACAAATGGTAGTACAAAAAATCTATTTTTCTCCACTTTAGCAACTTTTCCTACCAATAAATCTACAGGAAAAATTTGTGCAGTGCCACTTGTAACAACAATATCTCCTAGTCTTGGCATTTTATTTTCTTTCACAAAAGAGCTTACTAAATATTTGCCATCACCATTGCCAGTAAGTAATGAAAAAATACCATCTGATATAGATTTTACAGAAATAGATAAATTAGGATCAGTTAAAAGTATTACTCTTGAATTTTTAGCTGTTGTATCAATTACCTTACCAACTAATCCTCTTTCATTTATTACTGACATATTTTTCAGAATTTTATCTTCATAACCAGCATTCAAATTTATTAATTTGCTATAAATTGTATCATTTCTATTAACAAGAGATGCAGTTTTGATCAAAATTAAATTATTATCAGTTGCATTTAATAATTTTTTTAAAACTTTATTCTCTCTTGAATTTTGTATTGCTAATGTTTGCCATTTTTTTAAACGTATTATTTCTTCCTGAAGAATTTTATTTTCAAATTTTAAGCTTCTAAATTGATTATATTCGTCAACAAAATTTGAGAAGGCATTTATTGGTGCTGAAATAAATCTTGTAACTGGAACAACCACAGAACTAGATAAGTTTTTTATTCCATTAATAATAAAATAATCAGTTTTGGAAAAAAAAATTAAAAGAAATGAAAGAGTAACAACAGAAATAATTGTAAAGTTTTTTAAAAAACTAGATAGTTGAAAAACCTTAATTTGGAACTTAGAAGCCATTTTAATTTTTAATCAGAGGCAAATACATCGCTCAATCGTGATTTTTCTTCAAGGGCCTGACCTGTGCCCATTACAACGCATAAAAGTGGATCTTCTGCAATTGAAACTGGTAAACTCGTCGACCTTCTTAATACTTTATCAAGATTATGTAAAAGAGAACCACCTCCAGTTAACATTATACCTCTCTCAACTATGTCTGCAGATAATTCTGCGGGGGTTTGTTCCAATGCTCTTTTAATCGTATCAATTATTTGTGCAACCGGTTCAGCAAGTGCTTCAGCAATTTGTCTTTGTGAGATAGATATTTCTTTAGGTAATCCTGTTATTAAATCTCTACCTTTAACACTCATAGTTCTACCATCTCCATCGTCTGGTGGACTTGCAGAGCCGATATCTTTTTTCATTCTTTCTGCTGTAGTTTCTCCAATTGCAAGTTTGTGAGTTGTCCTCATATATTCCATTATGGCTTCATCAAATCTATCTCCAGCTGCTTTCACAGATGTTGAATTTACTACACCTCCAAGAGAAAGAACTGCTACTTCTGATGTTCCTCCACCAATATCTACAACCATTGAACCTGTTGGTTCTGCCACTGGCAAACCCGCTCCTATTGCTGCTGCAACTGGTTCCTCTATTAAAAAGACTCTTCTAGCTCCAGCTGCATCAGCTGACTCTCTAATTGCTCTTCTTTCAACATTTGTTGCTCCAGATGGTACACATATTACAATTTGAGGATTTGATATTGATCTACCTTTGTGAACTTTTTTGATAAAGCTTTTTATCATTTGTTCAGCTACATCAAAATCAGCAATAACACCGTCTTTCATAGGACGAATGGCTTTAATTTTTCCTGGTGTTCTTCCGAGCATTTGTTTAGCTTCATTTCCAACAGCTAAAACTTGAGTTCTTCCATCATTTTCAATAGTTGCTACAACTGAAGGCTCATTAAGAATAACGCCTTCACCCTTTACGTATACTAAAGTATTAGCTGTACCCAAATCAATAGCCATATCTTTAGAAAATAAACTGAAAAAACGATCGATAACCATTAATTAAACCCCTTCTATTTTTAAACTTGCAGAATTCTCTTTAATAGATTTAGTTTTTTTAAAGATCAATCTGTTTAATGCGTTAATATAAGCTTTTGCAGACGCAACAATTATATCAGGATCACTTCCTTTTGCTTGTGATGATAGATTTTCGTCTTCAAGTCTGACAGTCACTTCCCCTTGTGCATCAGTCCCTGCTGTAATTGCATTTACTTGGTAGAGTTTAAGTTTAAATTCAGTATTAGTAAGTTTTTTTATTGCATTAAATGTTGCATCTACAGGACCATTACCATTTATCTTAGTATTTTCCACTTTATCGTTAATTTCTATTTTTAATTTAGCTTCAGCTTTTTCTACAGATCCAGCATTAACTTCTAACGATACAAATCTAATGTGTTCATCATATGACGAAGTTCTATCTTCTGCTAGCGCAATTAAATCCTCTTCAAATATTTCTTTTTTCTTGTCAGCTAGATCTTTAAATCTTCCAAATAGTTCCATTAAAGCATTATCACCTACTTCATAACCCAATTCTTTTAACTTTTCTGAAAAAGCATGTTTGCCTGAATGTTTTCCAAGAACTAGGGAAGATTTGTTAAGTCCTATTGACTCAGGTGTCATAATTTCATATGTACCGGCATGTTTAAGCATTCCATCTTGATGTATTCCAGCTTCATGCGCAAAAGCATTTGCTCCAACTATTGCTTTATTTGGCTGAACTGGGAAACCTGTAATTGATGATACTAATCTGGAAGCTTTCATTATAGATTCTGTTTTAATATCTGTATGAAATGGCATTAGATCTTTTTTTACTTTTAAAGTCATAACAATTTCTTCTAATGAAGAATTTCCAGCTCTTTCACCCATACCATTAATTGTGCACTCAACTTGTCTTGCACCTTCTTTAATTGCAGCAACATTATTTGCTGTTGCTAAACCTAAATCATTATGTGTGTGTGTTGAAAGAATTGCTTTATCAATATTTGGAACATTATTTATAACATTTTTAAAAATTTTACCAAACTCTTCTGGTAGCGTATAACCAACAGTGTCAGGAATATTAATAGTTGAAGCACCAGAGTTTACAGCAAGCTCGATGCATTGATATAAAAATTCTAACTCTGATCTTCCACCATCTTCGCAACTCCACTCAATGTTATCACAAAGATTTCTTGCGTGAGAAACAGTTTTTTGAATAGCCTCTAAAACTTCTTCTTCTGTTTTCTTTAATTTATATTTCATATGTAGAGGACTAGTTGCAATAAAAGTATGAATTCTTGGAGACTTAGCATGTTTCACTGCTTCCCAAGCTCGATCAATATCTTTAAAGCTGGCTCTTGCTAAACCAGCTATCGTTGAATTTTTTACGTGCTTACTAACTTCAGAAACTGCCTCAAAATCTCCGTTAGAAGCTATTGGAAACCCTGCCTCAATAATATCCACTCTCATAGAATCAAGCACTTCAGCAATTTGGAGTTTTTCATCTAAATTCATTGATGCTCCAGGAGACTGCTCTCCATCTCTAAGAGTTGTATCAAAAATATAAATTTTTTCAGTCATTTCTTTAATTATACACTAATCAAAATTTTATTAAACTTTCATCTAGTTTTTCGATTTATCAACCATTTTTCCTTCAGCAATCCAAGGCATCAAAGTTCGCAACTTTTCTCCAACTGCTTCAATTGGATGTTCAGCTTGTTCTTTTCTCATTACTTTAAATTTAGTTTGACCACTCTGATGTTCTTGCATCCATTCTTTAGCAAATTGACCAGATTGAATTTCTGAAAGAATTTTTTTCATTTCTTTTTTTGTTTCACCAGTAATAAGTCTTGGACCTCTTGAATAATCTCCATACTCTGCAGTATTTGAGATTGAGTATCTCATGTTTGCCATTCCACCCTCATACAAAAGATCAACAATAAGTTTAACTTCATGAAGACATTCAAAATATGCCATTTCAGGAGCATATCCTGCTTCAACAAGAGTTTCATAACCTGCTAAGATTAAATGTGTTAAGCCACCACATAAAACAGATTGCTCTCCAAAAAGATCTGTTTCACATTCTTCTTTAAAAGTTGTTTCAATAATTCCAGCACGGCCGCCACCAATTGCTGATGCATAGGCAATTCCTATTTCAAGAGCATTTCCTGAAGGATTTTTATCTACAGCAACTAAACAAGGTACACCAGCACCTCTTACATATTCAGCTCTTACTGTATGTCCAGGACCCTTTGGTGCAACCATTATAACATCTATGCCTTCTTTAGGTTTGATTAAATCAAAGTGGATATTTAATCCGTGAGCAAACGCTATTGTTGTCCCTTCTTTAATATTTTCAGCTATATCATTTTTGTAAATTTCAGATTGAAGTTCATCAGGTGTTAACATCATAATTACATCAGCCCAACTTGCTGCTTCTGCAGGTGTCATTACTTTGAAATTAGCTTGTTCTGCTTTACTTCTTGAATTTGAACCTTCTCTTAAAGCAATTGAAACGTTTTCTATTCCAGAGTCTCTCAGGTTCATTGCATGTGCATGACCTTGACTTCCATATCCTACAATAGATATTTTTTTATCTTTTATTAAGTTTAAGTCTGCATCTCTATCGTAATATACTCTCATTATTCCTCCTCATTTTTTTGAATTGATGATATTGCAACTGGACCACTTCTAACAATTTCTACTTTCGTAATTTCATTTATTTCTCTAATAAATCTATTAACTCTCTCTGAAGCACCAGCAATTTCGAAAATTGTGGTATTATTTTCATTTTCAATTTTTCTAGCTCTATAAAAATCACAAAGTTGATAAACTTTCTTTTTATTTGTATCAGAAATATAAATATAAACTAAAGCAACCTCTGCTTCTACTGAACTTCCCTCTTGATCTAAATTCGTAACGCTGTGAACTGGTACAATTCTAAGTAATTGTTTTTCAATTTGACTAACAACTTCTGAAGTACCATGCGTTACAATGGTAATTCTTGAAATATTTTCATCATTACTAACTTCAGCTACATTCAAACTATCAATATTGTATCCTCTGCCAGAAAACATTCCTATTACTCTAGCTAAAACACCAGGTTCGTTATCAACTAATACAGTTAATATATGTCTTTTAGTCTCTGATACTTGATCAGGAGAGTCATAAACAGATTTATTCATTAAACTAAAATTTTTCCTTTTTCGGCTGATTTTTTATCTTGTTTTTGATCTTTACTTAACATCATTTCATTATGAGCAGATCCACTTTGAATCATTGGAAAACAATTCTCTTCTTTAGTTACCCAAATATCTGCAATTACTGTATTTTTTGTTTCTATCATTTGATTTATAACATCATCAAGGTCATCAGTTGTTTTTGCTCTTAAGCCAACTGCTTTATAACTCTCAGCTAACTTTACAAAATCAGGTAAACTATCAGTATAACTTTCAGAATATCTTCCACCGTGTAAAAGTTCCTGCCATTGCCTTACCATTCCCATATATTCATTGTTTAAAATAAATATTTTTACTGGTAATCTATATTGAACAGCCGTGCTCATTTCTTGAATGTTCATGAGTATAGAGGCATCGCCTGCTATATCGACTACTAGAGCATCTGGATGTCCAACTTGCGCTCCAATAGCAGCAGGAAAGCCATATCCCATAGTTCCTAAACCACCTGATGTCAGCCATCTGTTTGGTTTTTCAAATTTATAAAATTGAGCAGCCCACATTTGATGTTGACCTACTTCAGTAGTAATAAATGTTTTTGTATTTTTTGTTAATTCATAGAGTCTTTGTACCGCATATTGAGGTTTAATTTGTTTACCTTCATTATTATAGTTTAAGCAATCTACTTCTTTCCATTTATTTATTTTATCCCACCATAATTTAAGTGCTTTATCATCTATTTGAAATTTCTTTTCTTTCCAAACTGTGATCATCTTTTCAACGACCTGTTTTACATCACCTATTACTGGAACATCGACATTTATAGTTTTGTTAATATTACTTTCATCAATATCTACATGGATTTTTTTTGAATTTGGTGAGAACGCATCAAGTCTTCCTGTAACACGATCATCGAATCTTGCTCCAATATTAATCATGACATCACATTCATGCATTGCCATATTAGCTTCATACATTCCGTGCATACCAAGCATGCCAAGTGAGTTTTTATCTGATGAACCTACTACACCTAGACCCATTAATGTCATTGTAACTGGTGACCCAACCATATTTATAAACTCTCTAACTAATTTTGAAGCTTTTGGACCAGAGTTAATACATCCACCACCAATATAAAAAATTGGTTTTTTAGCATTCGCAATTAAGCCCACTGCTTCTTCAATTTTATTTTTTTCAAAATCAGGACTTGGTTCAAATAATCTATGAGAAGGAATGATAATTTTATTTTTTTCTTCATAAATCCCAGAAGCAAATTGAACATCTTTAGGTATATCAATTAATACAGGTCCTGGTCTTCCATTTTGAGCAATAGTAAATGCCTCATGAAATACGGAAGATAATTTATTAACATCTTTAACTAAGTAATTATGTTTAGTACAAGGTCTCGTTATACCTGTCGTGTCACATTCTTGAAATGCATCACTGCCAATTAAGTGTTGTGGTACCTGCCCGGTTATACACACTATTGGAACGCTATCCATCATTGCATCAGTCAAACCAGTTACAACATTTGTTGCTCCAGGTCCTGACGTTACAAGGACTACTCCAGTTTTACCGGTAGACCTAGCATAACCTTCTGCTGCATGTATTGCACCACCTTCTTGTCTTACTAAAACGTGCTTAATTGAATTCTGTTTAAAAAGAGTATCGTATATGGGTAATACTGCACCCCCAGGATATCCAAATACAACTTCTACGCCTTGCTCAGTTAAGCTTTTTAAGACAATTTCAGCACCTGTTATTTCATTATTCATTGATTTTAGCTCATAGGCTGTGGATAAAATAAAATCAATAAATTAGTTCAATTTTGGTCTAAATTAATGGATTTTATATCAATTTCGTCTGGAAATTGATCAAATTTTTTAAAAAAATTAAGATTTGAAGATCTCCACCAAGTGTGTTGTCTTTTTACATAGTTTCTTGTGACCTGCTGAATTTTAGAAATACATTCTTCGATTGATACTTCGTTATTAAGATAAGATTGAATTTCAGGAACTCCATGAGCTTTCATTATTGGCAAACTATTGTCATAATTTAATTTAAGTAAATTTTTGACTTCCTCTATCGCACCATCTTGCATCATCAAATGCGTTCTATGATCTACTCTTCTATAGTTTTCTTTTCTATCTGGAAGAAATAATAATATTTTGTAATTATTTAAATTAATAAAATTTTTATTTTTATTTTTCTTCCAGTCACTAAATTTTTTCTTAGTAAAAAAATTTACTTCCCATATTCTTCTTATTCTTTGAATATCATTAGGTGCAATATTAATCATTGCTTCACTATCTAGCCCTTTAACTAAGTTAAAAAAATTTTCCTTACCAATTTTTAAAATCATTTTATCTGATTCTATTTTTACTTTTTCCGGAATGGATGGAATTGAAACTATTCCATTAATTAAGGACTCTATGTAAAGACCTGTACCTCCAACTAAAATAGGAGTTATATTTTTATTAACCAAATAATTAATTTTTTTTGATGCTTCCTCACACCATTTTTGAACATTAAATCTAACATCACCTTTTACAAATCCATAAAGATGGTGATTTACCTTTTTTTGATCATTTGCAGTTGGTCTAGCAGTTAAGATACTTAACTCATGATAAATTTGCATACTATCAGCGTTTATAATCTCACCATTTAAATTGTTAGCTAGACTTAAAGCAAATTTTGATTTTCCTGATGCAGTAGGTCCTAATACAAAATAGATTTGTGTTTTCAATTATTCTTAAATTTAATTGTTACCCAATTTTGTTCATCATCTCTAATTATTTTTAGTAATAATGAAGATCTACCTGTTTTTTCTAAAGAATTTACTAATTCTTCAAATGCGTTCATATTGTTAATAACCTCCCTATTAACTTCTGTAATTATATCTCCATTTTGCAAACTACTATCAATGTCGTCAATTGAAATTACTTTAACCCCACTTTCATGATCTTCAATAGTAATTCCTAAAGATTCAATTTTTAAATTTTTTTCAATGTTTGTATTTGTTTTTCTTTCCGTAACTACCTCTCCAGGTAATTCTCCTAATATTACATCAATACGAATTTTTTTATTTTTCCTCCAAACTTCTAATATCGCAGTGGAGCCTACATCTGACTCTGCAACAACTCTTGGTAAATCAGGCATCTTTTTAATTTCAATATTATTAAATTTTAAAATTACATCACCTGGTTCTAATCCAGCATTTTTTGAAGGTCCATTGGGATTGACATTTGATATGAATGCACCTTTTTGATCAGGTAATCCAAGACTTTCTGCAAAATCCTTTGTGACAGGTTGAATTTGTACACCTAACCAACCTCTCTTAGTTTTTCCAAAATCTTTTAATTGTTGTACTATTTTTTTTGCACTGTTCGTAGGTATGGCAAATCCTAAACCAATACTTCCACCTGTTTGCGAAACAATTGCCGTATTAATTCCTATTACCTCTCCATCTAAATTAAATAATGGTCCACCAGAATTACCACGATTAATAGATGCATCTGTTTGTAAAAATTTAACGTATGGCCCACTGCCTAAATCTCTTGAGATTGCAGATATAATTCCTGCCGTGACAGTTCCTCCCAAACCAAGAGGGTTTCCAATTGCAATTGACCAATCTCCAACTCTCATCTTATCCGAGTCTCCCCAACCAACATACGTAAGTTTTTTGTTTTTTGGATCAATTTTCAATACAGCTATGTCTGCTTTAGGATCTCTTCCAAGTAATTCAGCTGTAAACTCTGTTTCATCATTTAGTATAACAGTTATTTCGTCAGCTCCTTCAATTACATGATTATTTGTAACAACTATGCCATCTTCACTTATTATAAAACCAGACCCAAGTCCTGTCATTGGTCGTTGAGATCTTCTTTGATCACGATCAAAATATTCTTTAAAAAAATCATCAAAAGGAGATCCCTCTGGAAATTGTGGAATTTGATTTTGATTATTATTTTCAACGATAGTAGTTGAAGCAATACTAACCACTGCAGGAGATAATTGTTCTACTAAATCAGCAAAACTTTCAGGTACAGCAAGTAATGGTTTCGAAAATAAAATAGAAATTAAGAATATAAATTTAAATCTCATATTAATTATCATAGTATTTGAACGTGAAATAAATAAGGCACAGTCCTAAAAGCGCAAAAAATAAACTAATATTTTTTAGGGTTTGCGGATTAATAAGAGAGAGCATATTGAGATATTTTTTTAAATTACTTGCTAAGAAAAAATAAAGCATGCCTTCAGTGATCAGCACTAGACCAATGCTTATTAATAAAATTTCAAACATTAATTTTGGATATCTATTTCACCAAAAAACTTTTCGCAAACTTCGCCAGGAGCAATTACCATGGACATCTCTGTGTCTCCAAAAGTGTCTTTACAAGCTTGCATAGTTCTTAAAAAATCAAAAAATTCCTCATCAAGGCTATACGCATCACCAAGTATTTTATTTTTTGCAGCATCTCCTTCACCCCTTAGTATTGAAGAAGTTCTTTCAGCTTCAGCTAAAATAACTGTTTGTTGTCTATCTGCTGATGCAACAATTTCTTTAGAAAGCTCTTCACCTTCCGCTCTTAATAAATTTGCCTCTTTTTCACGTTCAGATCGCATTCTCTGATAAACGTTATTAGATACTTGTTCAGTTAAATCGGTTCTTCCAATCCTAATATCAACAATTTCTACTCCAAATGAATTTTCATTTACTTTAATCTGATTTTCAATTTCATTCATTATGTTTATTCGCTCATCGCTAAGTAAAGATGTTAAAGAATACTGTGCAATTACACCTCTCACTGCAGCGTTTATAATTCTTCCAAACCTATCAGAAAAAGTAGTTTCACTTCTAACTGTTTGAAAAAATTTAAGTGGATCTACAATCCTATATCTTGCAAAAGAATCAACAATGATCCTTTTTTGATCAGATAAAATCATTTCTTCTGGTTGTGGATCTAAGTTTAAAAGCCTAGCATCAAGAAAAACTGTGTCTTGAATAAATGGTATTTTGAATTGAAGACCTGGTTTTGTTACAACTTTTCTTGGATCACCAAACTGAAGAACGAGTGCCTGTTTAGTTTCATTAACAATAAAAAAAGCACCAGTAAAAGTTAAGAATAATACAAATAATACTAATAAAACTAGTAAATTTCTAACACTAAATCTCATACTAGTTAACCCCTGTTTTCTTGAGTTCGTTTAAGGGAAGATAAGGAACTACTCCTTGCCCATTACCAGTATCATCCAAGATAATTTTATTCTTACCCTCTAACACCTCCCTTAGTGTTTCTAAGTAAATTCTTCTTTTAGTTACCTCTTTTGCATCCTTGTAGCTGTTATAAACATCAATAAAATTTTGAGCCACACCCTCAGCTTGCTTAACAACTTGCTCTTTATATGCTGTTGCACCTTCTACAATTTTAGCAGCTTCACCTCGAGCATTTGGAACAATTCTATTCAAATAAGTGTTAGCTTCATTTACTAGTCTTTCTTTATCTTGTCTTGCTCTTTGAACTTCATCAAATGCATCTATTACTTGGTCTGGAGGGTCAACACTTTGTAATTGAACTGATTGAACAAGAACTCCACTTTCGTATTCATCTAATACTAATTGTAATTCATTTCGAACAACTTGCTCTACTTCTTGACGACCCTCAGTTAATAGAAATTGAAGATCTCTTTGACCTACAACTTCACGAACAACGCTCTCGGACATGTCCTTTACCGTTAGTTCCGGATTTCTAAGTTTAAACAAAAAGTTACCTGCATCTTTAATTTTAAATAAAACAGTAAATGCTACATCAGCTATATTTTGATCACCTGTAAGCATTAAACTTTCTTCGATGACTTTTCTTTCTGCACTCGAATTTGATGCAAAGCCTAAATCACTAGCACTTCTAAAACCAACATTTATCTTTCTTATTTCTTCGACCTTTGGTGTAACTGTTTGACCTATGGGAGTGGGAAAAAAGTAATGAAGACCTGGTTGAGTTGTTTGACCATTCCATTTCCCAAAAAGCAATTCAACCCCTTGTTCATCTGGCTCAACTCTATAAAATCCTGTGGCTAACCAAAGTATAATAGCAACTATTATAAAGATTGACAAATTTCGTCTGCCGCCAAATTTGAAGTTGCCAAATCTATCTTTTGCTTTTCTTATAGAGTCTTCAAAATCACGTCTATTTGGCCCGTCTCCAGATCCGCCTGATCCCCATGGATTATTATTTCCACCTGATCCCCATGGATTGTTATTGTTCATTATTGTTCCAATTCATATTCTATTGATAAATTTTGTACTATCTACTAACACTTATTATATTATTTAATAACTAATATTTGAGTAAATCTAAAAAAATCAAGTATGTCAGACAAAATATTATCTTTAATTTATACATTTTCTAGGAAATTTAGTGATCCTGAAACAAATTTAAGTTTTGATCCTACAAATCAAAATATCTCTGCAGTTGTAAAAGATGGTAATGTTAATATTTCCTTACTAGTTAAAGGCCAAAAAGAAGATTTATATTTAAATGTAGCAAGGTTGCTGAAAAAAAATGTTCAACAAATTACGGATGTAATTTCAGTAAATGTCATAATTAGCTCAGATTTAAAAAGTAATAAAACAATTAATCCTGATGAAAAAAGATTTAAAATTGATGCAAAAAACATTGTAGCTATAGCTAGTGGTAAAGGTGGAGTTGGCAAATCAACATTTTCTGTAAATCTAGCTACAGCATTGAGCTCGCTAGATCTCAAGATTGGGTTACTTGATGCAGATATTTATGGTCCTAGTATTCCTAGAATGATGGGTATTTCAAAAAAACCAATAATGAATAAAAATAAAAAACTTATACCTTTAGAAAATTATGGAATAAGATTAATGTCTATAGGCTTTATTCTCGATACAGAAGCTCCTACAATTTGGAGAGGACCAATGGTAATGAAAGCTTTAGAGCAAATGTTTAATGGAGTTGAGTGGGGCGAATTAGATTTGCTTATAATAGACCTACCACCTGGTACTGGAGATGCTCAGCTTACTTTGGCTCAAAGTTCAAAACTTTCTGGATCAATTATAATTTCTACACCTCAAGATGTAGCTCTTACTGATGCTAGAAAAGGTATTAATATGTTTAAAAAAGTTAATGTTGATATTCTTGGTATTGTTGAAAATATGAGTTATTTTATATGCGATAACTGTAATCAAAAACATTATATATTTTCAAAAGATGGTGTTAAAAAAGAAGCTGAAGATTTTAAAATACCTTTTTTAGGAGAAATTCCAATTGATACAAATTTAAGAATTCAATCTGATAACGGGATACCTGCTTTAATAGAAAATCCAGATGGTGAAATTTCAAAAAAATTTTTATCAATTGCTCAGAAC
>CACAVG010000030.1 GCA_902535885.1 uncultured Alphaproteobacteria bacterium
AATAAAACCAGGGAGACCAATTGCAGTTGGAAAAATAAATAAGTGCTACATAATTTGCTTACCAGGTAATCCAGTTTCTGTTCAATTATTATATGTAATGTTAGTAAAACCATTAATAGAAAAACTATCTGGTGGAAATTTTAAGCTCCCATCTTCAAGTAAAATTACAGCAAATTTTTCCATGAAGAAAAAAACAAAAAGAATGGAGTGGTTACGCGTAAATAAAGAAACTATAAATAATAAAAATATTGCAAATAAATTTCCTAAACAAGGTTCTGGCATGATTAGTTCTATATCCTATTCAGATGGCATAATTGAAATTGATGAAAATGTTTCTCAAGTAAACAAGGGAGATATATTTGATTTTTATAATTATGAAAGTTTATTTTAATTTTTAATTTTAAATCTATAACGAATTACAATTTTATCTTTAATTTTTTCACAACTTAAATATTCATAGTTGGACTGATCACAATAATGTTCAAAGTCTGCTTCAGCCAAAGGATCAGTTGCAATAATTTTAATAACTGTATCTTTGTTTAATTCTGATGCAAGTTTCCTAGCCTTAAGCACTGGTATAGGACATTCTGTACCACTAGTATCAAGAACTAATTCTTCATTTTCAACTGAATCTTTCATAGTTTTCTGATACTTAATATATAGTATAATATTAATTGGAATGGATAAATTTGTTTCTCAAACTGAAACTTCTTTAAAAAAGAAGAAAAGACGTTGGACTCCAAAAGGAAGACAAGTCGAAGATAAATATTTAGATGAAGTTTCTAAATTGTTTTCAGGATTAATATTTAAGCGAGATGAATTAATAGAATATTTGCATATATTACAGGATAAATTTGGTGTTCTGTATGATAAGCATCTGGTAGCTTTATCAACTATTATTAATTTACCACTTTCTGAAATTTATGAAGTTGCAACTTTTTATGCGCACTTTAATATTGTCAAAGATAGTAAAGATTATAACCCAGTGAATGTTGTAAGGGTATGTGAAAGTTTAACTTGTGAATTATTTGGTGCACACAAATTACTTCAAGATATAAAGAAATTAGAAAATAAAAATATAAAAGTTGTGCCTGGGCCATGTATGGGAAGATGTAATGTTGCTCCTACTGTTTGCGTAGGAAAAAATTATGTTGATGAGGCTAATTTTGATAAAGTTAAAAAAACAATTGATGAAAAAACTTTTGACCCCTTCATTCCAGATTATATACATTTATCTTCTTATAAAAAAAATGGCGGTTATGAAATTGCGGACAAAATAAAAAATGGTGTGATCTCCAAAAAACAAGTTTTGGATTCATTAAATGAAAGCGGATTGAAAGGTAAGGGCGGTGCTGGATTTCCTACAGGAAAAAAATGGGAAATTGTTTCAAATTACAATGGTAAAAAATATGTTGCTGTTAATGGTGATGAAGGTGAACCAGGAACATTTAAAGATAGGTCATATTTAGAAAGTGATCCACATAGATTTTTAGAAGGAGCTTTAATTGCCTCCTATTTTATAAATGCTCAAAAAGTTTACATTTATATGAGAGATGAATATCCAACAGTTATAAAAATTTTACTTGATGAAATAAATAAAATGGAAGATGAAGAAATAATTCCAAAAGACTTTTTCATAGTAAGAAGAGGAGCAGGAGCCTATATTTGTGGAGAAGAGTCAGCAATGATAGAAAGTATTGAAGGCAAGAGAGGATTGCCAAGACATAGACCGCCTTATGTGGCTGAAATTGGTTTATTTGGATGTCCTACTTTAACAAATAATTTAGAAACTCTTTTTTGGGTAAGAGATATAATTGAAAAAGGTGCAAAGTGGTTTGCTGAAAAGGGGTCCAATGGAAATAAGGGATTTCATAGTTTTTCAGTATCTGGAAGAGTAAAGAATCCAGGAGTAAAAGTTGCTCCAGCCGGTGTAACAATTCAGCAATTAATTGATGAGTATTGTGATGGTATGGCAGATGGACATACTTTTAAAGGATATCTTCCGGGAGGTGCATCTGGTGGTATTCTACCCGCTACCATGAATGATATTCCACTTGATTATGGATCGAAAGAATTAATTGATGCCGGATGTTTTTTAGGCTCAGCGGCAGTAGTTGTATTATCGGATCATGATAATATGAAAGATGTTGCACTTAATTTACTAAAATTTTTTGAAGAGGAAAGTTGTGGTCAATGTACACCATGCCGCTCCGGTACGGAGAAAACTGTAAAATTAATGCAAGAAAAAAATTGGAACAAGGAAAAATTAAAAGATTTAAGTGAAGTTATGGCTCAAGCATCAATATGTGGTTTAGGACAAGCTGCAACAAACCCATTAAATTCTGTTTTAAAATATTTTAGCAATGAAATAACTTATGACTAAAGAGAAAACAAAATTTTATTTAAACGAAAAATTAGTTGAAGCAAATGCTGATGAAACTATTTGGCAAGTTGCAAATAGACTTGGAACAGAAATCCCACACTTATGTTATTCCGATAAACCTGGGTATAGAGCAGATGGAAATTGTAGAGCATGTATGGTTGAAATTGAAGGAGAACGTGTGTTGGCAGCATCTTGTATTAGAAAGCCAACTGATGGTATGAAAGTAAAAACTTCTTCAGAAAAGGCAAAAAAATCTAGAGAGTTAGTTTTTGAATTACTTCTTGCAGACCAGCCAAACAAAGAAATTGCTCATGATAATAATTCTGACTTTTGGAAATGGATAGACAAAGTTGAAGTTAAAGAAAGTAGATTTCCAAAAAAAACTTCATGTCAGGCAGATGTTTCTCATCCTAGTATGGCTGTAAATCTAGACGCATGCATCCAATGTAATCTTTGTGTAAGAGCATGTAGAGAAGTTCAGGTCAACGATGTCATCGGAATGGCATATCGAGGAGAAAATTCTAAAATTGTATTCGATTTTGATGATCCAATGGGTGATAGCACATGTGTGGCATGTGGTGAATGTGTACAGGCTTGTCCAACTGGAGCATTAATGCCAGCATCCATTGTAGATAAAGATGGTGTTGGCCATAGTAAGGTAGATAAAAAAATTGATAGCGTTTGTCCTTATTGTGGTGTGGGTTGTCAGATAGAATACAATGTAAAGGATAACAAAATTAAATATGTTAATGGTGTTGATGGTCCTGCAAACAAGAATAGATTATGTGTAAAAGGAAGGTTTGGTTTTGATTATGTAAATAATCCTGAAAGACTAACAAAGCCATTGATTAGAATTAAAGATAAACCAAAAGACTTACATCCAAGTATTAATTTTTCGAATATTCATGAATATTTTAGAGAAGCATCTTGGGATGAAGCTCTAGATTGTGCTGCACAGGGATTTTTAAAACTTAATAATCAAAGAAATGGTAAGAGTAATCTTGCAGGTTTTGGATCAGCTAAATGTTCAAATGAAGAAGCTTATTTATTTCAAAAATTAATCAGAACTGGTTTTAATACAAATAATGTTGATCATTGTACAAGACTTTGTCATGCGTCTTCTGTAGCTGCGTTATTGGAAACTATTGGTTCGGGAGCTGTTACTGCTCCATTTTATGAAGTTGAACATTCTGATGTGATAATAGTCATTGGAGCAAATCCTACTGAAAATCATCCTGTTGCAGCAACTTTTTTTAAGAATGCTGCTAAAAAGGGTTCTAAATTAATTGTGATGGATCCTAGAGGTCATTCTTTAAAAAAACATGCAACTCATATGTTGCAATTTAAACCAGGATCTGACGTTGCTCTCCTAAATTCAATAATGAATGTTATTGTTGAAGAAAATTTATTTAATTCCGAATATATTAAAAAACAAACTGAAGGATTTGAAAAATTAAGAAAACATTTAATGAATTATTCACCTGATATAATGGAAAACGAAACAGGTATCGATCCAGAACTTATAAGAGAAGTAGCACGTTTATATGCCAATACAAATAAAGGAATAATTTTTTGGGGGATGGGGATTTCTCAACACACACATGGTACAGACAACGCTAGATGTTTAATTTCTCTCGCTTTAATGACAGGGAATGTTGGAAAAAGAGGATCTGGTTTACATCCTTTAAGAGGACAAAATAATGTTCAAGGAGCGTCTGATGCCGGTCTTATACCAATGATGTATCCTGATTACCAATTAGTTGATAAAGATAATAATAAAGATTTTTTTGAAGTATTAAAAATTTTGTTTTTAATAGATTTAAAATTATCTTTGAGATTTCCACAATATTTTTTTTCTATAAAATTCTTATCAAGTAAATTATTTAGACTATAATAATTTGAATTATTAATTTCAGAATTTTTTAAGTTTTTAGTCGGTTTTCGTAATTCATTACCACTTGTAAAGAAACCAATTTTAATTTTTTTAAATACTTTTATTTTACTAATACCAGTAGCAGCAATTAAATTTATATTTTGTTGATTTAATTTAGACCCCTTTTCCAATATTTTTTGGTTTTTCTTTATATCTTCACCCTTTAATCTATAATTATCTCCAAAATTTGGAATTTTAATTAAATGAATTTTATTTCCTTTCTTGTATGTATTTTCCTGCATAACTACAGTTGATGAATTTGAAGGCATTTTTGCGCCAGTAAAAATTCTAACTGCTTCACCAGGTTTGACTTTTATATTTTTGTTATCTCCAGCTGCTATTCGTCTATCACAAAAAAAAACTTTTTTTGTTTTTAAATCTTTTTTTAAAATTGCATAACCATCTACAGCAGAATTATTAAAAGGAGGTAAATTAATTTTACTTTTTATATTTTCATAAAGAAATCTATCCTCTGAATTTTCTAAATTAACTTTTTCAGAGTTAAAAATTACAATCTTTTGTTTTTTAAATAAATTAACAATTTGTTTTTTGGTTAGAGGTGATTTATTCATTAAAATTCTCTCAAAATAAAATTGACTATATTATCAATTTCGTCATTCTTAAAAATTCTCAAGTCAGTTTCAAGTTTATTATTTGAAATAATAGCTTTTATATTTTTAATTTCGTTAAATAAGTAATTATTATTATCATTTTTAATTATTTCAATTTTTGGGTGATTTTCATTTTTAAACCCTTCCACTATTACAATATCAATTTCTGAAAGTTGATTAATTAATTCGTCTAATGTTTTTTCTTTTGAATTATTTAACTCTGATATTTTAACCCATCGCTTAGATGAACTAACTATTACTTGAGAAGATCCCGCTAATCTATGCTTCAAGCTATCTGTATTCTCATGATCTATATCAAATTCGTGATGTGCATGTTTAATTGAAGCAACACGAAAATTTTTAGAGCTAAGTTTATTTATAATTTTAGTTGCAATAGTTGTTTTACCTGAGTCCTTCCAGCCAACGATTCCTACTATTTTCATTTAATAGATCTATTATTTAATAAATATACAAGCGAGTAAATAATTATTGTTATTGATATTAAAACTAAACCTAATGCCATAGCGTATTCTAAATTTCCCATTCTAGTTTCTAACGATATAGCAGTTGTCATTACTCGTGTATAATGATCAATATTACCACCCACAATCATAACTGCACCTACTTCTGAAATTGCTCTTCCATAGGCAGATAATAATGTTGTTATTAATAAAAAATAACTATGGTTAAATAAAAGTTTTACAGAACCCCAAAAAGGAATATTTAAGGATCTTATCTGATCTTTAAATTCAAACCAATTTTTAGAAAATATCTCATGAGATAATGAAGCAATTATTGGAAAAATTATTATAGTTTGAGCAATAATCATTGCAGAAGGTGTGTATAGAAGTTGTAAGATACCTAAAGGTCCACCTGAAGCAAAAATAAAATAAACAATTAAACCAACTACAACTGGAGGAATACCCATCAATGAGTTTATAATTATTAAAATAATTTTTTTGAAATAAAAATTATAAATTGCAAAATAATACCCTACTATAAATCCTAATAATGATGCAATAATTAGGGCAGTAAAACTTACAAATAATGATAAAAGTATAATGTCCCATATTTCTTTATCTAAAGTAATAATCAATAGTATGGAATTTGTGAAAATTTCTAATATGTTCATTTATATTATTAGTTTAATTACAACATATGGCAAAAAAAGAGAAATATTTAGTATCACCTGATATTAATAATAAGTCCTTAATTACAAAACTAAATGGTTTTGATGAGAAAGGGAATAAAATAATTTCTAAAGTTATTAATGAAAAAGCTCTTACAATTTTTCTTAATAATCAAGAGATAGTAACGCTAATGTCTATTAGTGATCACCCAAAATATCTTGCAGTTGGGTATTTATTGAATCAAAATATGCTTAAGAAAAATGACATCATTACAAAAGTAGAATTTGATAAAGATTTAGGTGTGGTAGTTGTACGAACAAAACGTAAAACAAATTATGAAAACAAATTAAGAAAGAAAATAACAACTAGTGGTTGTGCAATAGGTACGGTATTTGGGGATATCTATGCTGAAATAAAAAAATCAAAATTAAAATCTAAAAAGAAAATTAAACATAAATGGATTTATGAAATTTCAAAAAAAATTACATTAACACCGAGCTTATATTTAGAAACAGGGGCAATACATGGTTGTGTTATTATTCATAATAATAAACCATTAATTTATATGGAAGACGTAGGAAGACATAATGCTGTAGATAAAATTGCTGGTTTTATGTTTTTAAAAAAAATTAGCTCTTCAAATAAAATTTTTTACACCACAGGAAGACTAACTAGTGAAATGGTTATTAAAACTATAAAAATGGGTATTCCAATATTAATTTCTAGATCAGGATTCACAGCATGGGGTGTAGAGTTAGCGAGAGGTTCGAATTTAACACTTATTGGACGAGCAAAAGGAAAAAAATATTTAGCACTTTCTGGGGAACATAGAATTGAACATAAATAAGAAAAAAATTTTGTTTGCCATACTTGCTGGAGGTCAGTCAAAAAGATTTGGAGGTGGATTTAAAGCTTTTGCTAAAATAAATGGAATTACAATCTTAGACAAAATAATAAACAAGCTTAAAAAATACAATAATGAAATAATAATAAATGCTAATGACTTAAAAAGTTTTAAGAAAATTGATTACCCAATAATTGAAGATAGATTCAAAGGTTTTGTAGGACCTTTAGCAGGGATTCACACATCTATGTTATGGGCTAAAGAAAATTATACAAACAAAGAATGGGTTTTTACTGTTCCAAGTGATACCCCATTTTTACCCGATAATCTTTTAGACAAGTTTTTAGAGGCATATGATGAAAATATAAAAATATTGATTGCTAGATCAAATAGTAGATATCATCCTGTAATAGGAATGTGGCATATATCGTTAATAACTAGTTTAGAAAATGAATTAAAATTAAAAAATAGTAAAATTATGTTTTGGGTTAAAAAACACAAATATAAATTTGTTGAATTCGATAAAAGCCAAGAAAAGAATTTTTTCAATGTTAATACTCAAGAAGAATGGAATACTGCAAAAAATATCTAAGTTTAATATAAATATGTAAAAAATATTTTTTTTGTATAAAGAATATTTTAAATGGTTAGCTCAATATATAAAATATTCCCAGGAATTATCTTTTGTTTAGTAATTGCTTATTCAGGTATATACTTAAGTGATTTTATCGGAAAAGAAATTTTAAATTTAAAAAAAAGTCCAATATCACCAATAATGCTATCAATAATATTTGGTCTTTTGATAGGAAATATATTTCATATTAATAATTTTTTATTAGCAGGAATTAAGTTTTCTTTAAAATTTATTCTAAGATTAGGAATAATATGTCTTGGAATTAGACTTGGACTTTTAGATATTTTTAAAGTTGGTCTAGTTGGAATACCTCTAATTGTTGCTTGTATTATTATATCAATCTTGGTTGTAAATTATTTGTGCAGGTTATTAAATGTTTCTTCAAAAATGGGATCATTAATTGCAGTTGGAACAAGTATTTGTGGAGCATCCGCAATTGTAGCAACTAGTCCTGCAATTAATGCTGATAAAGAAGAAGTTGCTTATGCCATAGCTAATATTACAATTTTTGGAATAATTGCAATGTTCCTCTATCCATTTATGGCTTATTATCTTTTTAGTGGAGATGAGTTAGCATCAGGATTATTTCTTGGAACTTCAATACATGAAACAGCTCAAGTTGCTGGTGCTGGATTGATATATGCGGAGCAATTCAATTCACCAAAAACTATGGATATAGCAACGATTACAAAATTAGTAAGAAATGTAAGCATGATAATCGTCATTCCTACAATAAGCTATATGTATCTAAGAAATAATATTGGTGAAAATAATACCAAACCATCAATAATATCTATGTTTCCAATTTTCATAATTGGTTTTATTCTTATGGGTATTATAAGATCAATTGGAGATTATGGAATTCAAAATAGTAATTTAGCTTTTGAAATATTAACGAATAATAACTGGCAATTAATCATCAATATTATTAAATCTATCGCTGAGTATTCTTTAGCAATAGCAATGGCAGCTGTTGGCATAAGTACAAATTTAGTTTCTTTAAAAAGCTTAGGTATAAGACCATTTTATGTTGGTTTTTCTGCAGCTTGTTGTGTTGGAATTGTTAGTTATATCGGCATCATAGTACTAAATAATTTTATATAATTTTCTAAAATAAATATAATTTGTACTTATTAAGTAATAATTATATAAAATTTATAAAAAAACATGTCAATTTACCTTCCAATAGCTGAAATGAACGTCAATATTTTTCTCATTATCTTTATTGGTATGAGTATAGGAATACTTTCAGGAATTTTTGGTGTTGGTGGTGGATTTTTAATGACACCACTATTAATTTTTTTAGGCATACCTCCAGTTGTAGCTGTTGGTTCTGAAGCTCCGCATGTTTTAGCAACTTCAGTTTCAGGTTTTATTGCTCACTGGAGAAAAAGAAATGTTGATATAAAGATGGGTATATTCCTTTTGATAGGAGGTTTAATTGGGTCCACAGTTGGTGTAAATATTTTCAGTTATCTAAAAAACTTTGGGCAAATAGATTTAGTTATTCAGTTATTATTTCTTTTCTTTTTAGGTTTTATTGGTTTTAGTATGGCTTTTGAAAGCGCAAGAACTACAATTAAACAATATAGAGCAAGAAATACTAAAAGAACAAAACTGCATCAACATTCTTGGTTTCATGGACTTCCATTCAAAGTGCGCTTTCATAGATCAAAACTTTATATAAGTGCGATACCACCTGTACTGATAGGATTCGCAGTTGGGGTAATGTCCGCAATGATGGGAGTTGGAGGAGGATTTATAATGATACCTGCAATGGTATACATACTTGGAATGCCAACAAGTATAGTAGTTGGGACATCTTTATTTCAAATCATATTTGTTACCGCTAATGCAACATTCTTTCAATCCTACATAAATTATAATGTAGATATTGTGCTGTCTGCACTAATGATATTTGGAGGAGTAATTGGTGCACAAATTGGTGTAATTTTTGGGTCTAAATTAAAAGCAGAATATTTGAGGGGTATTTTGGCTATATTAGTACTGGGTGTCTGTGGTAAAATTTTTACAGATCTAGTTTTAAGACCTAATGATTTATTTTCATTGGTAATAATATGATACCAATATTTAATTTTTCAATTAATTTTTTGATCGTAGTTTGTCTCTTTATATATTTTATTTTTACAACTATTGAATTTAATCTAAAAAATATTGAATATTTTTTAATTCTAATAATTGTTATAAATTTAATTAACAAAATTTATATTTGGTTAAATTTCAGAGTATTTATTAAAAAAGATCTTAAAAAAATATTTAAAGATATATTATTTAATGATTCATTTGCAAAACTATGTATTATTATTTTATCCACTGTAATTCCAATTTATATGCTTATGCAAAAAGATATATTAGTGGTTGATATATTGATTGAGAAAGCATCTTTTTTATTAGTATCAATTTTTGCATTAATTGGATTTTATTTAGAATTTTATATTTTAGAAGTGACAAAAATAGATGATTAAAAATTTATATATAAAGTTTGCTTTTAATCTAACAACTTTATTGACTGTAATTTTTTTTTATAACTTTCTTCATGCTGAAGAAATTTACTTTGACTTATCTGAGGATAGTATTGAATTAAAAACAGATTTTAATGGAAAAGAAATTATTATTTTTGGATTACTAAAAGATGATCATGAGACACTTTTGACAATAAAAGGGCCACCATCAAAAATGAGAATACAAAAAAAAGAGAGGTATTTTGGAATATGGATAAATAATCAATACGTTACCTATAGTAACATTCCATCTTTATTCTTTTTATCCTCATCAAAAGAAATTAACGAAATCTTGCCTGAGTCAATATTAATTAATGAGGATCTAAGTTTTGAAAAAATTTTAAATAATAAGACTTTTAATCAAAATTTTATTTTCAAAAATGACCAAAAAAATTGGAATGAAAATTTTGTTAGAATAAAAAAAGAACAATCATTTTATAAAAGTTTTGAAATGAAAAAGGTCAAAGATAAATTATTTCAAACTAGCGTTTTTTTTCCAACAAATACAATACCAGGGATTTATAATGTTGATATTTACTATATAAGAAATAATACAATTATGAGTACAGATCAAAAAAATATAGTTATAAAAAAAACTGGTATAGGAAGTCAAATATTTGACTTTGCTAATGAAAATGCAGCTACATACGGAGTTTTTGTAATTATCTTTTCAATATTTTCAGGTTTTATTGCTGCTGCTTTATTTAGGAGAAGTAAATGAGTGATGATAGATATATTCTAGTTGTTGCAGATAATTCAGAAGAAATGAAAACAGCTCTTGAATATGCTTGTGCAAGATCAAAAAAAACGGGAAGAAAAATCATAATTGCAACATTCATAGAGCCTTTGGATGTTCTAACAACCAAGGGTGTTACAGACATTATGAAAGAAGAAGCTAGAGAAGAAGCAGAAACAATTCTTAAAAAAGCTGCCTCATTTGTCCAAGAAAGAACAGGTGACTATCCTGCTCTCTCTTTAAGAGAGGGGGATACTATATCTGAATTAAAACAATTATTAGATGAAGAAAAAAATATTAATGTTCTTGTTTTAGCTGCCAATACTGATCCAAATAGTAAAAACCCTGGTCCAATAATAACTTCTCTGGTGAGTAATGAAATTACAAACCTAAGAATACCAATAATGATTGTGCCTGGAAATTTATCATTTGAACATATTGCGCAAATAACTTAAAAAAATGTCTAAAGAGATAGCTAAAATATTAGTAGATATAAAGTCTATTAATTTTTCATTTGATAAATATTTTACTCTTACATCAGGCTTAGCTAGTCCTGTTTATGTTGATTGTAGAAAAATTATTTCTTTTACAAAAGAAAGAAATTTTATAATTGATAAAGCCATAGATTATTTAACTAAAAATAATATTGATACAGAAATTATTGCTGGTGGAGAGACTGCTGGAATTCCCTATGCTGCTTTTATTTCTCAAAAATTAGATAAACAAATGATTTACATTAGAAAAAAAACAAAAGGTTTTGGAAAAAATAAACAAATTGAAGGTGAATTTGAAAATAATCAAAAAGCTCTTTTGGTTGAAGATCTAGCTACTGATGGAGGTAGTAAAATAATTTTTATTAACGCAATGCGCGAAGCAGGATTAAAAGTTAAAGATATATTTGTAATATTTTATTATGATATTTTTAATTTCAAAGAATCAGAATTATTTAAATTAAATGTAAATATGCATTCACTGTGTACATGGAAAGATATACTATATTATATTGAAAGTGAAAAAATATATTCTGAAGATAAGATTTCAAACTTAAAAGAATTTTTAGAAGACCCAAAAAAATGGAGAAGCAAGTATGCGTGAAATAGTTGTTGTCAGTGGAGGTTTTGATCCAATTCACAGTGGTCATATAAAATTAATTAAAGAAGCTGCTAAACATGGTGAAGTTGTAGTTTTGCTAAATTCTGATTTATGGCTTCAAAAAAAGAAGGGTAAGGAATTTCTTCCTTTTATTGAAAGAACTATAATTATGAATGAGTTAAAAAATGTTATTGATGTTATAGAATTTGATGATGGAGATAAGACGTGCATCGATGGTCTTAAAAAAGTAAGAAATAAATATCCAAAATCAATTATTAAATTTGCAAATGGAGGTGATAGAAATAATAGTACAACACCAGAATCAATATTCTGTGAAAAAAATAATATTCAGTTACTTTGGGGTATAG
>CACAVG010000031.1 GCA_902535885.1 uncultured Alphaproteobacteria bacterium
TTGGTGCTGTAAGTGCTGCACCGATGAATGGCTCTGGATTACATAGTCACACAACAGCAGAAGTATTTATAATTCATTCAGGTGCTTGGCGTTTTTATTGGGGGGTTGATGGTACAGAAGGGGAAGTGATACTAAAAAAAGGTGATATTGCTTCTTTTCCTACAAACATGTTTAGAGGTTTTCAAAATGTAAGTGATGAAGAAGCACTAATGTTTGTTGTACTTGGTGAAAATGATCCAGGTGTGATTACTTGGACACCTAAACTTTTAAAAGATGCAAAAGAATCTGGCATGGTATTGATGAATGATAATTCTTTAATCGACACAGAAAAACAGAAAATAACAGATGAAACTAAAATTATTCAGCCACTAAAAGATAATGAATTAGAGAGTTTCGATCATTACTCTTCAGAAGACATAGAAAAGTTTGTTATTCGATTTAATGATAAAAATAAATACTTTGTTGATGATGATCACTATCAATCTAATAAAATTATTAACTATATTGATCAGTTTCAAATTCATGATAAATCTTTTACTCCAAACATTCCGCATGTAACAGGTTTTAGCCTTTCACTTCTTAGTGGCAAAAGTGCTCATATACATGAATACAAACTAGAGAAATCAGAAGTCTATCATTGTTTATCTGGTGAATGGGAAATAGATTGTGATGGAGACAAAGTTGTAATTAAAGAAAAAGATACATTTTCAGTGCCAAAAAATTCACTTCGTTCAATCAGACAGATAAGCGATCATGATGGTAATTTATTTATAATACGACAAACTAATTAAATATTAATTATATGAAGGGATTTGATACACAATTCAAAGATTTTCCTGATTATATTTTAAAGATCACATATCAAATTTGGGAAAACAATGATGTTGAAGCAATAAGAGATTATTATGCTGATACTCCAAATGTAAGCCTCCCCACACCTACAAGATCTCCATCTGGAGTAATTTATGGTGCAGACCCAGTAATTGAAAGTACCTATGCTAGTAAAAAACTATTTCCCGACAGAACACTTTTAGGTGAAGATGTAATTTGGACAGGAAATGATAATGAGGGTTATTTTTCATCACACCGCATTTTATCAACCTCTACTCATTCTGTTGATGGGATGTATGGGAAAGCTACAGGAAAAAAACTATATTACCGAACTATCGCTGATTGTGCATGCATGAATAATCAAGTTTATGATGAATGGCTTGTAAGAGACCAAGGAGCAATTGTGAGACAAATTGGAATTGATCCGAAGAAATTTGCAAGCAATCTTATTAAAGATGAAGGTGGTCCTGAAAAAGCTAATAAACCCTTTGATGAAAATACACCTGTTAAATCTATTTACAAATCTCCCATATTAGCTTCTGGAAACTCTGGAGAACTATATGCAAATATATTAACCTCTATAATGAACATTAATTCTGAGAAAACAATAAATAATAATTATGACAGAGCTATACAGCAATTCCAGCCAGGGGGAAAAACTCAATATGGCAGAGATGAGGTTATGAAATTTTGGAAAAAATTAAGAGATGCTTTTCCAAATGCACTATTCTCAGTCGAGCATATTGCTTTTACTGAAGAAAAACATGAGCCTAAAAAAGCTTCAGTAAGATGGTCTCTGGTAGGTAAACATGAAGGGGATGGTCTTTTTGGAAACGCTTCTAATTCGAAAATTTATATAATGGGTATTAATCATGTTGAATTTGGAGAAAGAGGTATCAAAAATGAATGGGTCCTCTATGATGAAACGATGATCTGGAAACAGATTTTATTAAAAACAGGTTAATTTAATGTCTAATATTTTGACAACACATGTTGGAAGCCTTCCTAGATCAAAAGAACTTTCAGAATTTTTATTTGCAAAAGATAAAGGTGAAAAATTTAGTCAAAGTAGTTTTGATGAAGTATTAAAAAACAACGTGGAAAGTGTTGTTAAGAAACAACTTGATGTTGGAATTGATTTTGTCAGTGATGGGGAGATGAGTAAAATTAGCTACGCTACATATATTAAAGACAGAATTGATGGGTTCTCAGGTGAAAGCGAAAGAAGAGCACCTGCTGATCTTGATGATTTTCCAGAATATAAAGAAAAGATTGCTAAAAGTGGTGGCACACCAACTTATACCAGGCCATGTTGTACAAACGAATTAAAAGTAAAAGATGAAACTTCTCTTCTACAGGATATAAATAATTTTAAAAATTCACTTGATAAACTAAATCACCGACATGCATTTATGAACTCAGCATCACCTGGCGTCATAAATGTTTTTATGCCAAATAAATTTTATAGTACCGAAGATGAATATTTGGATAAATTATCTAATATTATGGCTAAAGAATATGAGCTAATAACAAAATCAGATATCCAAGTTCAATTAGATTGCCCAGACCTTGCTTTAGCAAGACATATGAATTTTAAAAATTTATCTGAAGATGAGTTTATTAAACGTGCAGAGCTACAAATTGAATGCCTAAACTCAGCATTATCTAATGTAGATGTTGAACAAACTAGAATGCATATATGTTGGGGTAATTATGAAGGGCCCCATACACACGATATTGCTTTAGAGAAAATATTACCTATAATTTTGAAATCAAAGATAAAATATTTTCTCATTGAATCTTCTAATCCTAGACACGCACATGAATGGAAAGTTTTTCAAGATATAAAGTTACCAAAAGATAAAGTCCTAGTACCTGGCGTAATCGATTCAACCTCTAATTTTGTTGAACATCCAGAAGTTGTTGCAGACAGATTAATTCAATTTTCTACAGTCATTCCAAAAGATCAATTAATGGCAGGGACAGATTGTGGTTTTAGTACATTTGCTGGTTTTGGAAAAATTGATGAAAAAATTTGTTATGAAAAGCTTCATGCATTAGTTGAAGGTACTAAACTTGCCTCAAAAGTTATTTAATTACTGATTTAAAAATTTTGCTCTTTCTAAAAGATCCACTCCTAGTTTTTTTAAAAAATGTAAATGATCAATAAAGATCCAGTTTTCAGCGAGCTTATCTCCATCTCTTCGATATAAATCCACAACTCTCATTTCTGATTCAATATTACTTGCATTTGTTAATCCTAAATATTCTCCTTTAGGTTTCATAATTAAATTTGGCCAACCAAACCAACCTCCAAGATCATCTTCAGAGCTACTAAGTATATGTCCATTGAAACGAACAAACTCTAAACCATCTTGAAATGGTTTTGTGTGACCTTTTTGATAACCATCAATAGTATATGAAGCGCCTATGCCGCCTGGTCCCCACCAAATCATGTCATTATGCCAATCTAATTCTAATTCTTCTTTGTAAGATTGCATTTTGGATCCTTTAACAAGTCGATCGCGCATTCTATGAATTAAATCTAATGTCTTTTGACTTTCGCTTTCATTAGAAATATTAAATTTTAAACCTTTATGATTCATTGGTCCAGGTGTTACACAAACAAGACCTGTAGATTCAGGAATTATAGAAAGACCTAGTTGCTGCATAAAATTCATTACATCTAAAAAAATAGCTCCTTCAGTAATTTTGTTATTTTCCACTTTGTAAAATTCTGCAAATCTTAATAAAATTGATTTATTATTTGGTTTAAGGCCTACAAACGGTTTATTGAAAACACCCATGAAATGACCCATACTAGAGATCCATTTCCCTTTATTTTTATCTAGTGAATTTATCCCAGCATAAAATATATCTAATCGACGTTGTATAGGTGAAAATGAATCTTTAATTGGTTTCCAAAGATTATTAGCAACAAGATCTATACTACTTAGTTCATTGAATGGGTGGGTGCATTTCATACTAAAATCTTCTGATGCGTATCTGGATATAACTTCAGATAATGAATCAATGTTGCAACTATCTATCTCATTTGAATAATCTAATACTAATTTTTTTTCTGCTTGGAGATCAGTCATTTCATTTTGATTATATTAATAAACTAAAAAAGACAATATTCATTTTTTTGAATAAAATTTCATTGCTTTGAAATATTTTTAAATGTATCTCATTACAAATACAAATTATGAAATTTAATAGAATTACAGATAAAAGACCAGAAGCCCTTCATGATAATCATATGCCTAAGAGTTATGATATTTCATTAAAAGCATATGGAGGTGGAGGAACAGCAAAATCATTAAATCCAAAACCAAAAAAACTTAAACATCAATCGATGAAGGGGTTTGAGGATCAGTATAAAAATATAATCGATTATATTGTAAGGATTACGTATCAAATCTGGGAAGAAAAAAATATTGGCTACATTTATGACACCTACAGTAAAGATTGCAGAGTTTGGGATGAATTTGGTTTACAATCTGGATCTGAAAAAATTGTAGCTGATACTGTACATACAAACAACGCTTTTCCAGATATTCGATTATTTGCAGATGAAGTTATTTGGGCAGGAGATGAAAATGCAAGTTTTCATACTTCGCATAGAACAATTATTACTGGAACAAATACTGGATTTAGCAAATTTTCCAAACCAACTGGTAAAAAAGTAAGATTATTTTGTATTGCGAATTGTGTAGCCAGAAATAATGAAATTTATTACGAAAATGTTGTCTACGATACAGCAGGTTTAATTAAACAACTCGGATTAGATTTAAATCAGGTTGCCAAGCAACTTGTTGATGAAGGAATTGCAGGACCCTATGCCCCTCATTTTAAAAACTCTAAACCAACAAGAAATATTACTAAATTAAAACCAATTAGTTTTGATATTCCAGATAAAATTACAAATGTAAGAGAGTTTGTTCATGCAGTTTATGATACAATTTGGAATAGACGAAACTTTTCTGCAATAAATAAAGCATACTCGAATAAGGTAGAATTTGAAGGTTCAACTGGTCGTAAATTTAAAGGAGTTTTGCAATTAAGAAAATTTATAATTTCACTTTTAGCTTCGTTTCCTGATCTTGCACTTAGTATTGAAGATTTATACTGGATGGGAAATACAAAAGACGGATATTTAGTATCGGTTCGTTGGGGTGCAGTAGGAACGCACAAAGGGAATGGCTCATATGGTCAACCATCTAATAGAGAAGTGTATTTGTGGGGAATCACTCAATGGGAAATTAAAAATAATAAAATTATTAAAGAGTGGACGGGTTTTAATGAGCTTGCAATACTAATGCAAATTTTAGGAGATAAAAAATGAATTTAGATGAAAGTAAAAAATTATTAGCTGATATGTATGATGCACTTAATGCTCAAGATCTAGAAGCACAACATAAGTACTGGCATGATGATATGGTTTGGCACGGTCCTCCAGGTTTTGGTGATATTCATGGTATAGAAAATTTTAAATATAAAGTTCTAAAACCTTTTTATGAAGCATTTCCAGATTATCATGTAAAAAATGATATTGTGGTTGCTGAAGGTGAGTGGATTAGTGCAACGGGATTTCTTACAGGCACACATAGTGGAACATATCTTGGAGTGGAACCAACAGGGAAATCTATCAAAATGCAATTTTCAGATTTTTGGACCATTAAAGATGGAAAATTTTTAGATAATTACGTTATGGTAGATAATCATGGTGTCTTCGAACAGATGGGATTAAAATTTAAGTAAATTATTTTGTAGTTTTTCTTTTTATAAGTCTTCCCTGTACAATATGATTTATAGGTTCAAAATCTGGATCTTTAATATATTCATTTATTAATTGAGTTGCTATTTTTGACATTTGTCTAATAGGTTGTCTGACAGTTGTAAGGTTATATGATCCCCAAGCTGACATTGATATATCGTCATAACCAATAATTTCTAATTGAGAAGGTGTTTTTAATGAAGTATTTTTTTTAATATAATCTAAGCATCCGAATGCCATTGTGTCATCAGCACAAAATATTGCACTTATCTTTTTATTGAAAATTTTTTCTGTTGCTTGATATCCACCTTCGTAAGTAAAAAAACCTTTTTCAATATTTAATTTAATTTTTTTATTATTTTTAAGATAATTTTTAAAACCTTTGCATCGCTCATCACTTACAAAAGATCCTTTTGGCCCTTCAATCAGGCCAATATTTTTATGATTTTTCTTTGTAAAATATTCTGCAACTAATTCTCCTCCGTTACGATGATCACATGCAACAGAACTTATCGTTGGTATATTCCAACTTCTATTATAAGCAATAAATTGTATTCTTTTTTGATTGCAATCTTCGACAAATTTATCAGTAGGTTTTGTTGCTGATATTATTGCAATGAGTTTTTCTTTTAAGTATGGCTGTATTAATTTTTCATCTAATTCCTCTCCATCATCAGTTGTAATTAATAAAATTCTAAAGCCTCCATTCCTTAGTGCTTCATGTAACTCTATTAAAACTTCTGGATAATATCTGCTTGTAACGTAAGGTAAAATGACAGCAACTAATCCGCTATCATCATTAGATATTGAATTAGAAGTTATATTAGGTGCTTTATATTTTAATTTCCTAGCTGCTTCCAAGACTCTCAATTTTGTTCTACTAGAAATGCTAGCACCTTTTGTAAAACATCTAGAAACAGCTGATTGGGATACTCCTGCTAGTTTTGCTACGTCCTGTGATGTCGCAGTCTTTTTAAAACTCATGAATTATCCCCCCATTTCAATATTCAAAATCTTGAATATCAATTCAAATTATTGCATTATTTTCTAATACCAATATAAAGGATATATACTTAAATGTGAATTTCACACTTTATTAATAAGGGGAAATATATGAAAAAACTATTAATAGCTCTATTGTTCACATTTGTTACCACAAGTGCATATGCCGGTGGGCACTCACCTTGTGGAGTAACAGATGGATCAATAAAGATTCTAGCAAACGAATTTACAACATACAGAATTTTCATGGATGAAGTAAAAAGTTGTGCAGGACCTGATGCAGATTTTTCTGTAACACATTCCGTTGATCATAATAAATTACAAGTTGCAGCACTTTCAGCTAACCCAGCTGAATTCTCTGCTAAACTTGTAACTAATGGTTCAATTACAACTTTAATGAATGATAACTTAATTCGTCCACTTGATGATTTAGTTGCTAAATACGGAAGTGCATTACAAGACAATCAAAAAATCGTGATTGATGGTAAAATTTATGCAGTAGCATTTATGGCTAATGCTCAACATCTTTGGTACAGAGAAAGTATTCTTAATGATTTAGGTATTGCAGTTCCTTCAACATATGAAGAGGTAATTGCAGCTGCAGAAAAAATTAAAGCTTCTGGTAAAATGGCTAACCCATATGCTGGTGCTTTCAAATCTGGATGGAACTTAGGTCAAGAGTTTGTAAACATGTACCTTGGTCACGGGGGTGATTTCTTTAAAGCTGGAACAGCTGAAGTTAGTGTAAATAACGCTAAAGGTGTAGCTGCTCTTAACATGCTTAAAAGATTAACTGAAGTAAGTAACCCTGATTTCTTAACTCAAGATACAAATGCAGTTAAAGAAGAATGGGAGTCTGGTAATGTAGCATTAATGCACATCTGGAATTCAGGTGCAGCTTCATTGTTAGATGATGAAGGTGATCAAGCAATTAAAGCTGATACTAGATTGGCTCCTTCTCCATCTGTAGGTGGTGGAAGTAAACCAGCAACAACTCTATGGTGGGATGGATTTGGAATTGCAACAAATACTTCTGATGAAAATGCAGAAGCATCTTTTAGAGCTCTTTTAGGTGCAGCAACTTCAACAGAAATGGCAAATGCTAATCCAAATGCAACAATTTGGTTGATTGATGGTTATTCGCCTGGAGATACAGCAGGACCAGTTGTAGACGCTGCTAATAGAGGTGCAACACCTTACCCAAGCTTACCATACATGAGTCTATTACATGGTGCTTTGAGTACAGAACTTGTTGAATTCCTTCAAGGAAATGAGTCTGCTGAAAAAGCATTAGCGGATGTAGAAGCTGCTTATGTAGCAAAAGCTACTGAGCAAGGTTTTCTATAAACCGTATAAATATTTATGATAAAGTGGAACATTATTATGTTCCACTTTTTTTTTAGTAAGAAATAGATGCCCCACAGAACATTTTTTTGGTTCTTCTTTCCAAGTGGATTGGCAATGCTATTATTTATTGGCCTTCCAATTATTTCTAGTTTTTTTCAATCTCTTCATATTGAACCTGAACAAATTTTAATGGAAGTAGAAAAATGTGATCCATTTGGATGTAAAACAGAAACAAAAGTTGATATTGAAGCAACAACAAAATTACAAGAAGAACAACCTCTTGGAAGATTTAATGGCTTAGGAACATACGGAGATAGAAACCATTTGGCTTTTGATGAAATTAAAGAAGCTTGGACTAATTCCTCATCGATAGCAGAGTTTACGGATATCTTACTCAATTTACCTTTTTACAAAGCACTTTTATTTACACTTACATTTTGTTTTGCCGTTACACCACCAGTTGTAGTTTTAGGTTTCATCGTTGCTTTAAGTGTAAATACAATTACAAAAAGTTTAAAAGGTCCAACCATTTTTGGTGTTATACTGCCTATGATTGTAACACCATTGATTGGATCTCTGGTTTTATTTTGGATGATAGACGCTAAGGGAATATTAGGTTCATTTATTCAATTCTTATTTGATGATCCAAACCTATCACTAAAGTCCTCAAGTCAATTGACTTGGATTACTCTGATTATTTATGGGATTTGGCACAATACACCATTTGCTTTTGTTGTCTTTTATGCTGCATTACAAACTGTTCCTCAAGATCCAATTGAAGCAGCGATCATAGATGGCGCCTCAAGATATGAACGAGTCAGACACATTGTTATTCCACATCTTTATCCGGTAGCAACATTTATTATATTAATTTGTCTAATGGATAATTTTAGGGTTCTTGAGCCAATAATTGGGTTCGCTGCTGAAGGAGTTGCTCAATCACTTTCTTGGATGATTTATAACGACTTAAGAAGTGAAAACAAAATGTTATTTGGGTCTGCAGGAGCAACATCTATGTTAACTATCATTGGAGTAGCAATTCTACTAACACCAGTACTTATAAGAACATGGAGAGAATTTAGGACAGAAAGATAATATGGAATCAAAAATTAATAGATACTCAAAACAACTAATTTTAATAAATAGTTTTTTTATTCTTGCTTGGTTAATTGTTTCCGTGTTTCCTTTTATTTGGACCTTTTGGGGATCATTTAAAGTAAAAGCTGACTTTTTCTCAAGAGCTGATTGGATGTTTGCAGTCACAGGAGTTAATACTTTAATTGAAACAGGAGATACTTCTACAGTCAAGGCTTATGTAGAGTCTTGGACTGAAGGTGAATTTTGGAAAGCAACAATGAATACAATTATTATTACTGTTTCAGTTGTTACGATCTCTTTATTTTTAGGAACATTAGGTGCTTATGCCTTGTCTAGATCGACATATAAATATACTTTTTGGATTTTAATAGCTGCCTTGATTTTTAGAGCGATGCCACACATTACTTTAGTTTCAGGTTATCTGTTTCCCTTTTTCCAATTGAACGTTTGGGGCATACTTCCAACTACCATAATTGTTTTAGTCGCAATCAATCAACCTTTTACATTATGGTTACTTTATTCCTTCTTTAAAACAGTTCCTAAAGAGTTAGATGAAAGCGCACTAATTGATGGCTGTTCATATTTTCAAGCGTTTCGATTTGTTATAATGCCTGTTATGTGGCCTGGAGTTGTTACAGCAGGTCTATTCAGTATGATGTTAGCCTATAATGATTTTACAGTTACTTCACTTCTTTTAAATCAGCAGAATTATACTATGGTTCCTAAAATTAATGCTTATTTGGGCACAATTGAACATAGTGGAAATTATATGTGGGCAGTCTCAAGTGTTGTTTCAGCAACAGCACCACTTTTTATGATAATTATGTTTTTCCAAAGACAATTAATAAGTGGTTTAACTGCTGGAGCAGTAAAAGGTTAATAATAAATTTCTAATCTTATGAAATATAAAGCACTTCTATTTGGATCTATTGGGACACTAATTGAATCTTCTAACATTCAACGTAACTCATTTAACGAAGCTTTTAAAGAAGCTGGACTTGATTGGTATTGGGATGAGCAAGACTATAAAATTTTGTTAAAAAAATCTGGTGGGACAAAAAGGGTAGAAGATTTTGCTGAAAAAAATAATACTAATGTTAACGCTTCACAAATTAGAAATAGAAAAACAGAAATCTTTAGCTCATTCATTATTCAGAACAAACAAAAATTAAGAAAGAGCGTTGATGAAATAATTAAGTATACAAAAGATAATAATATTAAACTTGCTTTCTCAACTTCTACAACTTTAAATAATGTCGATGCAGTATTTGAAAGTCTTTCAGGTCAAATTTCAAAAGAAGAATTTGAATTCATTGGTAATAAATCATTGGTTAAAAATGAAAAACCACATCCAGAAATCTATAAAGTTACGTTAGATAAATTAAATTTTCAACCAGAAGATTGTCTTGCAATAGAGGATACTGAAGAAAGTAGTAATTCTGCTGTAAATGCTGGAATTAAATGTATTGGGTTTCCAGGTGATTACCACCTAGAAGATAATTTTCAAATGTGCATCAAAAAAATGAATTTATTAGATCAATCTATTTTTTCATTGTAAACAATTATAATAAATGTTTCTAAAAAATTTTACTGTAAACAACAAAACTGCTCTTGTTACAGGATCAGGTAAAGGCATTGGTAAAGCATGTGCAATAGCATTAGCAGAAGCAGGTGCAAATATAATTATTCTTAGTCGTACAGAGAAAGATCTTTTATTTGTTCAAGACAAAATTAAAAAACTCAAAAAGAAATGTAATTATTATGTGTGTGATGTAACTAATTTAAAAGAAATTAAAAAAATATTTTCTGAAATCAATAAATTAGACATATTAGTGAATAATGCTGGCACAAATAGACCTGAATATTTTACTAAAATTAAAAGAAAAGATATGAGTGAAGTGGTTGATCTTAATATTAAAGCCTCATTCGATATTGCTCAATTAGCTACAAAAGTTATGCTTAAAACTAAAAATAGAAAAAAAATTGGTGGATCAATAATAAATATCTCTTCTCAGTTAGGTAAAGTAGGCGCTCCTCTTAGAAGTGTTTACAATATGACTAAGTTTGGTGTTGAAGGTCTCACCAAAGGGATGGCTATTGATTTGGCTAAGCACAACATTAGAGTTAATTCCGTTTGCCCTACATTTGTGGAAACCCCAATGGTCAAAAAATTTTTTAAAGATAAAAGTTTTAAAAATTCTGTAATTGAAAACATACCTTTAGGAAAAGTAGCTACTGAAAGTGATATTGCTAGTGCTGTAGTGTATCTTGCCTCAGATGCTGCATCAATGATGACTGGTTCATCACTAGTAATTGATGGAGGATGGACAGCTAAATAATCAAAAGTTAATTTTCTTTATTTATAAAATAAGTTGCTACGATTACGATTACACCACCAATAAAAGTAATTAAAGTTGGTATTTCATAAAAAATTATAAATGTTAACAACACACCAAATACAGGAAATAAAGCGTAAAATGGAAATACTCTATTAACAGGATACATCCTATACAAATAAAACATCGACATGTGTGCAGCAATTGAAACAAAGATACCTGAATGCAATATTAATAACCATGACTGAAAACTAATATTTTTTATTTCGTTTATTGTTTGTCCTTCAAAAATTGATGATGAAATAATTAGTAATACAAATCCAACTAGTCCCATTACCGCATTTGTGAGAGTAACTTCTAAATCTTTTAGGTACCTGGAAAATACTTGTGCACTAGCATAGAAGAATGCCATTAACGTAATTAAGAATAATGCAAAAATTTCATTTCTTATTAATGGATCAAAGCCCAATAAAATGATGCCAAAAAAACAAATAAATATAAGTACCCATTTTTTAATACTTACTTTCTCTTTTAAAAAAAATGAGCTTAATAATATTGCAAATGGTATAGCCAGTTGAGAACCAATTATTATTGGAGAAACTATGTTTGCTTCATTTAATGATAATGTCATAAATACATTTGCTAAAAAACCCATA
>CACAVG010000032.1 GCA_902535885.1 uncultured Alphaproteobacteria bacterium
TTTTCCTTACAAAAACATAAATGAATTAGAAAAAGAAATTGAAATTTTACAAAAGGAAAGCAATTTATATAGAGGCCAAAAAAAATTATTTGAAAAAGCATTTAATGATATGCGAGAGGAAGTTGAGTATTTGCAACCAATTGAGGAAATATTCGAAAAACTAATATCTCAGTTAGATCCGTATGATTTTGATATGCATATAAAAAAGAATAATGCTGATTTAGAATATACCTTTAATCCATCTCATAGTTTCAAATCAAATATTTTAGAAGCTAAAATTTATAGTCCTGAAAAAAATATTTTAATGTATGGTATAGCAAATAAATTTCCTGCAAGCGGATATATAGATCAATATAATGATAGATTAATTCTACTTTCTGCAAGTGGAGTTTTAGCTTATTCAAAAAGTAATTTCACTGAACAAGATGCCAATTTTACTTTAAAACAAATAAAAACTAATATTCATAATTTTATTAATGAAGATCAATTTGAAAAATCAAGAAAACATGATTTTGATTGGCTTGAAGGTGGATGGTTTTCTACAAAGGATTTGCAAATATACGAAGACAATATTTATGTTTCCTATACACGAGAAGTTAAATTAGATTGCTGGAATACAAGTCTTCTTCAAGGTAAAATGGATTTTGAATTTATACAATTCGAAAATTTATTTACTTCTGATGAATGTGTTCATGTAAATAATAACATAGATAATGAGTTCAATGCTCATCAATCAGGCGGCAGAATTGCAAATCTAGATAAAGATACTGTCCTTTTGTCTACTGGAGATTTTAGAAGTCGTCATAGAGTCCAAAATATTGAAAGTATTTTTGGTAAGGTAATAAAAATCAATAAAAATAGAAAAGATTTTTCTATAATTTCTATGGGTCATAGAAATCCCCAAGGGCTTTATTTTGATAAAGAAAATAATTTTATACTAGAAGCTGAACATGGTCCTGAAGGTGGAGATGAAATAAATCTCATTAAATTTAATCAAAATACTATTCCTAATTATGGATGGGCTATTTCATCTTATGGGGAACATTATGGTGGGAAAAAAGCACCACGAAATAAGAAAAAATATTTGAAATACCCATTACATAAATCTCATTCAGATTATGGTTATATTGAACCAATAAAATATTTTAATCCATCTATTGGTATTTCACAAATTTTAGGACTAGATAAAATAAATAAATATGTTGTTGCTTCTTTAAAAGACAATTCAATTTATTTTTTTGATTTACAAAATTATAATGTTGAAAATTTAGAAAGAGTTAATATGGGTGAAAGAATAAGAGATATGATTAAGGTAGAAAATGGTTTAATTTTATTTTTAGAAGATACAGCTTCCATCGCTTTCATTACATTAAAATGATAGATTTTTTTTCTAAATTAAAAGATAATCGAATTTTTCAATTTTCTGTTGTTGTCATAATTATTCTTAATGCAATACTTATTGGCGCTACAACATATCAATTAGATCCAATTTTTTTAAATACTATTCATTTGCTTGATTATGCAATCACTATTTTTTTTGTAATCGAAATACTTATTCGATTTATTGGAGAAAAAGAAAAGAAAAATTTTCTAAAAGACGGCTGGAATGTATTTGATACAATAATTGTTGCAATCTCACTTATCCCTATTCCAAATAATTCTAGTTTCTTAGTTTTACGTCTTCTTCGCATATTTAGAGTTTTACGTTTAATATCAGTTATTCCAGAATTAAAAAAAATTATTGAAGCTATTCTTGCATCTATAAAAAGAGTATTTTTTGTTAGTCTTCTTCTTTTTATTATTTTGTATATTTATGCAACTATGGGCTCAATTTTATTTGGCGAAGATGATCCAGAAAGATGGGCTGATTTAGGCATCTCTTTAATTACCTTATTTCAAGTATTAACTTTATCTAGCTGGGAAAATGTTATGTTGCCTATGCAAGCAATATACTGGTGGTCTTGGATATATTTTTTTAGTTTTATTGCAATTTGTTCTATTACAATTTTAAATTTAGTCATTGCGATTTTAGTTGATGTTGTTAATCATCAAAATGATAAATAATTTATGATTAAATTAATATCATTACTAACTTTATTTTTTTTAATAGCAAAAAACTCACTTGCAATTAATCAAAATGTTTATGAAAAAGCTAAAATAAATAAAATTAATTTATCTGGCTGGTATATTAATGATTCAAATAAAGTAAATGATGGAAGATATTTTCTTCCAGGTATTAAATTTATTAAAAATATTAAAAATCAATTTAAAGATAATTTGTTTTTTATTACTGGTTTTGCTTGGGTAGATTTTGATAATAATAACACTCAAGATATCATATTTGTAGGTGAAGGTCACAGATGTGGTAGTGGAAATACAACTGGTGAATATATAGAGAAAGAAGGAAGAATAGCTTGCTCTGTTGAAGGAATCAAGATGTTAACAGCGGTAAAGCCTCCTATTTTAACATTTTTGCAAGATCCAAGAGAACAAAAGATAACACACAAGGATAATTTGTTTGATTGGAATAATGAATTTGGTGAAGATATAGGATATGGTGCTACTTTAGCAAGATTAATTATAGCTGATTTTAATAATGATGATGTCGATGATATTTTTATAGCTAATGCACAAGCTCAAATAAGAAATAAAAAATATGAGTATATTGGCCCAAATCACTCTCTTATTTCAACAGATAAATTAAATTGGAAACAAAGTATTCATACTGGATTCAAAACTGAAAAAAAACAGAAAATTTACATTGGTTTCTCTCATGGATCAACATCAGGCGATATAGATAATGATGGTGATATTGATATTATAACTACAGAATTTAAAGGAGCTGTTTGTCATTTTAATGATGGTAAGGGTAATTTCAAAGCAAAAATATGTGCAAATCAAACTGGTTTTGCTGTTACTGCTGCTGATTATAATAATGATGGCAATTTAGATCTAATTATTTCTGGAGATCATTATAATCCAAAATTTAATGAAATTTCACCTTCTGGTTGGGAAGGTGATCCAGCTACAAATAGAGTTTCAGTATTTTTTGGAAACGGTAAAGGAAAATTTAAAAAACAAAAGACTAAAATTGAGCCAGCTTATACCTTAGGAGATAAATTTATGTTCTCACAAGTTGTTGACATGATTTCTTGGGATTTTGACGATGATGGGGATGTAGATTTCATTAGTTCAGTTGTTGGGCCGTTTTACTCATCAAGTGCATTTGCAATTTATGAAAATATAGGAAACGGAAAATTTAAACTTAAAAATAGTTTATTATTTCCTGGTGTTGAACCTAATCCTGCTTGGGTAGATCCAAAAGAATGGGCAAAAGAAATAAAAGATGAGCACAGTCATCCGTATAATTCTTACTGTAACAGAACAGCTTTAATTGATGTAAACAATGATAATTTAATGGATGCTATCTGTGTAAATGGAAATTTAAATAAACATACTAATTGGTTTTTTATAAATAAGGGAGATTTAATTTTTGAAATGGTAGACCCATCTTTTGTAGAAGATAAAGGTTGGGTATTTTTTTATGATAATTTAAAAGGAAAAAAAGTAGAAGGTATTGATTTCACAAAGATAAAAAAAATTAATGATCAAGAATTAAAAAATTATAACTTACTGAAAAATTCAATATATTTTTCTTCAATAGAAGCGACAATGATTGGAGGTAAAAATTTTTATATAGATATTGATAATAATTATTATATTTTTGACGCACTCTTTGAAAAAGATGAAATAAAGTTCCCTGTTACTTTATGTACTCAATATTATCCTAAATTTACCTTTATAGGTAATAGAGTTGGTTTCAATTATGGAGAAGGTTTTGGCAATATTTCTAAATTAAAAAAATATGGAACTGGAGGATGTGGAAATGAAAACACTGGTTTCCTCGGACATTGGCAGGATGAAGCTACTGAATTATCAAATGAAACTGATTTATTTCCTTTTCTAAGAGAGATTGAAAGTAAATGGAATGAAGTTTTTAATAACTTACCTTTTTTAACAACTGAAGAACAAAATATCATTGTAGAAAAATGGGTTAACTAAATTTTATTTTAAGAATCTAAAACATTATTGTAATAAATAGCCATGAAAGAAACATTATTTAAGCCATTACATTGGATTATGTTAATCCTTATCTCTCTAGATTTTATTGATACTACTTATCGTATAACATATGGTTATTTTTCAGGACAAGGTGTACAACCACCTGTCGGAGATTTTAATGTTCAGCTTTCAACTTTAGATTTTATTGTAAGCATCATCTTTCAGTTAGCAATCGCTTACACAATTTATATGTTGTACAGTATGAAAAGAAGTGGTGGGTACTATTTAGTAGGTTTAAATATTCTTTTTGTTATTTACGGATTTGTTATTGGTCCGTTTAGCACAGTACCAGCTGGAGAAGTATTACCTCTTATTGCCGGCTTTATGGTTTTCTATATTATTTTGGTTATTGGAATACCTTATTTGTATTCTGATAAATACGAATAAGATTTATAAATTATTTTCTAAGTAATTTCGAACTGTTGGTGCAGATTTAGAAATTATTTTATATAGTAATTGTATTTCCTCACCTTCTTGTAAATAAGATTTTCTAGTACATTTTTGCTGGTTTATAATTTTTTTATTATTAACATTCGTTTTAATTAATATAACTAACCATTTATTTGATTTTATTAATCTTCCACATTTTTCAACTATTTTTTTATTTATATCCAATAAATATTTATCGAATGGTGGATCACTTATAAAGAACCCAACTGCTTCAGTCTCACCATCTTTTAAAACAGCTGTTTTAAATTCCAGTTTATCAAAATGATATAAAATATTTGATTTATCAGGGTTAAAATATTTTAAATTTTGATTAAAGTATAGTAATTGACCTCTTATTCTTGCAGATTTAAGTTCAAATTCTTTGTTATCATTAATAATTGGGTTTTGTGTACTTATAAAATTAAGCTGATTATTATCAATAATTAAAAATTGATCTTCTTTTATATATTTTGAAAGAGAAATTAGTTCATTAAATTTTTCCATTTGATCTTCAAGTTGAAGCTGTTTTTCCATTTTTAATTTTTTAGCATTTTCCTTTAATCTTTTTTGATTAAGTGCAACAATTTCTTTTTCTTTTTCAATTTCACTAATGTTTTCTTCATATCTTTCATTTGATCTTATTACAGCATGTAAATTTAATGCATGATTAGATCCAAAAGGAGTTTGCTCTCTATATCCAAGTGTTTTACGATAAACTTTATCGCTAAAATTTTTATAAATATCTTTTCTGTAAGTTTGAACGTATCTTATTGATTGCCTTATCATTGCTTCTTTCCACCCTGGTAAATAAATTCCCAATCCATCAGTTTTTCTTTCATTTTTAGGCTTTAAAAGTTCAGTCCAATCATGTGTTTTGTTGCCAAAATTTAATTTTGCATATTTAATGATTGCTTCAGGAACAACATCATCCCAAATTGTATAATGGAAATCAAAAGCATCTTTTATTTTAATTCCAGATGGAATAGTGATTTCATAGAAGTTAATATCTAAAGTATGAAATATTTCAGCAAAAATACTAAAATAAAACAAAAATTCTTTTGAATAAGATATAGCCAAACCTCCTCTATAGGCATAAGGAACATACACGCCATCTTTATCAATGAAGGTCATTAAATATTTTAAGTCAATAATACCTTTATCAAATAATTCTTGATTATTAGTTATTAAACCTATTAATAATCTTGTAACAGTATGTGCATTAGATATAGTTCCACAATCGTCTGCGCCTCGGTATTTAGTTTTTCCTTGAAAAATAGGATCTGCGTTTCCTGTGGCATAAATCTTAGCAGTACGTAAAACATCCTCTTCATCATACTCTTTTGGTATCTTACATCTTCCTCTTTTGGCTTGTAATTTAATATCCATTAAATCTACTGTTGCCCTAGAGATAAACCATTCATTGATCATCTTTATTTCTTTATCTGATAATCCTAAATGATCTTTTTCAATTGAATACATTTGTGCAAGCATAGATAAGGTTTTCCAGTAGCTATAATGATTATCTCCTTGTTGCAGTTTAAAGGAGTCTGTTGAAGAGTAATAAAGAAGATAATTTTTTAATAAATCAGTATTACGATCAGGAATTTTTTTAAGAGTATTTCCAAAAAATTGTCTAAATTTTGCATACATAATGCAACTATCCCAATCTAGAGAGGTTCCCATCTTAAAAGCTTCTTCGCTAGTTTTATATATGATTGAGTCAAACTTTTTGAGGTGATCAAAACATATTTTATCACCATTATTTGCCTGAAATTCTCGCACAATCTTTGGACTGCCCATATCTTTATAATGATCTTGAATTACTTCGTCATAGTATTTTATATCTTTAACAAGAGACCATTCTTCTGGTATTTGAATATTTTCAATTTCTTTAATTGTAAAATGTTTAACTAATTCTTTCTTATCAATTAGTTTTTCGTATGAAAATGCAGAAATATTAAAAAATATAATAATAATTAGTAATAGAAATTTCATTTTTAAAATATTTCTAAGTATAGCTAATTAAAATATATTTGTTAATTATTTTTACAGAAGTATATTTTTATATATTTTCTTGAATTGATTTAGTTTTTCTCTTCCATTGAAATCTAATCTATAGGATGTAAATAAATCTTTTTTGGTACCCATATCAATTTTGGAAACACTAACAAATTTTAGATCTATATCCTCTACATCATCTATATTTCTAACAAGTAAAGCTAGTTTCCATTCTAATTCTTTGCTCCGAAGATTTTCTGGAATAGCATTTTCTCTAACTGATTTTTTTGAACTTTGGCTTAATATATTAGATAAATTGTCTAAAATTTTTATAGCCAAAATATAGGTTTTGTAATGAAAAGTTCAAATAGATTAACTGTTATCAATAAGAACTAATTAATTTTAATAACATTTATAGATTTAGTTGAATTGTAACAAATATGTATTATTTAATATATTGAACGATTTAACTCTATTGCGGTTCACAAGCAGCTAAAATGAGATACGTATAAAATTATCCTCCCATTAAGAGAAATGGCGAGGATTTTTTTTTGAATAAATGGAGAGAAATATGAATTTATGTGTTGTTACAAAAGGAACATTTGCAAAAGATGATTATATGGAATTATATAATTACTTTAAAGAAGATATAGCTAAATATACAGATGGCTTTGATATGGCTTTTGTAAATGAAGGTCATGTTATTAGTATGGCAAATGTTACTGACCAAGATAAATTTTATGCTTTATTTGAAGATCCAAAATCAAAAGAATTTGATGCAAAATTTAATAGTACAGACACTGTGTACACTTTAGAGAAACAAGAATATTAAATACCACCTTGAGAAATTAAGAAGTCAGAAATTTTTTCGATTCCGTTATTATTTTTCATTTCACCGAAAACATAAGGTAATCCATTTCTGGCTTTCTTTACATCCTGTTCCATTTGATCGATATTTACATCGACATGAGGTGCTAAATCAACTTTATTAACTACAAGCAAATCCGACTTTTTTATTGCCGGAGCTTTTTTTCTTGGAATATCTGCACCTTGAGCAACATCAATCATGTAAATTGTTAAATCGACTAACTCTGGACTAAAAGTAGCTGCCAAATTATCGCCGCCTGATTCAATAAGTATTAATTCTAAATCAGGAAATTTTTTTTTCATTTCATCAACAGCTAGTAAATTAATTGAACAATCTTCTCGGATAGCCGTATGGGGACACCCTCCTGTCTCAACACCTTTAATTCTTTCCATAGGAAGAACTTGAGCTCTCATTAAATATTCAGCGTCTTCAGTTGTATAAATATCATTCGATATAACTGCCATTGAAATTTTATTGGATAAATGACGGCATAAACCTTCTGTTAAACTTGTTTTTCCAGTCCCTATCCCACCACCTATACCAACTTTTAACGGACCATTTATATTGTTCATGTCAAATAAATCCTTGAATCTAAATTTTCATGTTTGATTGCAAAAATATCACCAATAAAAAAACTCGTTCCAATATCTTTAAGATTTAATTCCTTTGATTGTGCTAAAAATTTTTGTATTTGATCAATAAAATTAACATTTAATATCTGACCATCTTTTTGTGACATAGGAATATGCTTCACACATACATTTATTAAGTTTGAAATATACGACTGAAGATAAAATTTAATTAAGTCATCAAATTTTATTTCAAAATGAATAGCTGCTTTACCAATACTGTAGATAAAAGAAGTATTGTATTCTAATTGTAATCCCCAACTATCTTTCATTATCTTTCGAAACGAATTTCCCATATCAATCATTTCTATATGTCTTTCTTTTGAAGAAGCACTTGCTAAAATTAAGTCATTAATTTCTTCACCCATATATACAGATTTTAAAAAAATATAATCATTTCTAAGACTGCCATAAAATAATAATGCTTCTAAATATTCTCTAACGTCATCTTTATTTTTAATTTTATTATCATCTATTAATGCCTCTAAACCATGAGAGTACGCATAAGAACCAACAGGAAAAGATGAGGAAAACCAAATTTGTAATATTTGTAAAGGATCTTTTATTTTTTTCATTTTAGTGCTTATGACTATGAGTACGTCCCATACCGTAAGCCCCACCCTCAGGTTTAAATTTTTCAAAAACTTTTTTTACATTCCCGTGTAATTTTAAAATCATATCTAAAATTACAGCATCATCTTGAATAAGAATTCTTTTCTTTTCAATTTGACAAGGTAAATGCCTGTTGCCAATATGCCAAATAATATGTTTTAAATTATTACCTGTAATTTCAATCAAATTTTCTTCTTTTGACACTACTTGAATTAAATTTCCATTTTCTAATTCGAAATAATGATCTTCATCCATACTGACTGTTTCTTCTAGATTAACTAAAAATTCTGTACCATTATCTGTTGTTAACTTTTTTCGTCGTATAAATCGTTCTTCATAAGATAAAGTAATTTCATCTAGTATATTTTTACTAGCATCTTTATGATCTGTTATTTTAAAAGCTGTTTGCATAAAATTTAATACATGAAATAACGTTGAGCTAAAGGTAGTATTTTAGCAGGTTCACAGGTAATTAATTCTCCATCTGCCTTAACTTCATAAGTTTCTGGATTAACTTCTATATTTGGACAATAATCATTTAATACCATATCTTTTTTAGAAATTTTTCTAATATTTTTAACTGGCAATATAGATTTGCTAATTCCAGAATTTTTGAATGAATTTTTATCTAAAGAAGCTTTACTTACAAATGTTGCAGTAGATTTTTCTAATGATTTTCCAAAAGAAGAAAACATTGGTCGTGAATACACTGGTTGTGGTGTTGGAATAGAAGCATTAGGATCACCCATTTGTGCACAAGCAATGCTTCCACCTTGTAATACCATTTCAGGTTTAACTCCAAAAAAAGCTGTATCCCAAATGACAATATCTGCACGTTTATTCTTTTCAATACTGCCAATATGATCGGAAATACCATGAGCAATGGCAGGATTAATTGTATATTTAGCTATATAACGTTTAACACGTAAATTATCATTATCACCTTTCTCTTCCTTTAATTGCCCACGTTGTACTTTCATTTTATGAGCGGTTTGCCATGTTCTTATAATAACCTCACCAACACGACCCATTGCTTGACTATCAGACGCAATAATTGAAAATGCACCCATGTCATGTAGTATATCTTCCGCTGCGATTGTTTCTTTTCGAATTCGACTTTCAGCAAATGCTACATCTTCAGGTATTGATTTATCAAGGTGATGACAAACCATTAACATATCTAAATGTTCTTCAACTGTATTAACTGTATAAGGTCTTGTTGGGTTTGTTGATGATGGAATAACATATTCTTCACCACAAACTTTTATAATATCAGGAGCATGACCTCCCCCTGCTCCCTCCGTATGAAATGCGTGAATGGTTCTTTCATTAATTGCTTTAATAGTACTCTCTACAAATCCACTTTCATTCAAAGTATCAGTGTGAATCATAACTTGAATGTCATGTTCATCAGCAACATTTAAACAATTATCGATAGCTGCTGGAGTTGTACCCCAATCTTCATGTAATTTTAATGAACTTGCTCCAGCAATTACTTGTTCTTCGAGAGCCTTGGGTAATGAACTATTTCCTTTACCAGCAAAAGCTAAGTTCATTGAAAAAGCATCAGCAGATTGTATCATTCTCTCTATATGCCATGGTCCAGGTGTAACTGTAGTTGCCAAAGTACCATGAGCAGGGCCAGTTCCTCCTCCCAACATCGTTGTTATGCCTGAATGAAGTGCATCATCAATTTGTTGAGGACAAATAAAATGAATATGACTGTCAAATCCGCCAGCTGTTATAATTTTGCCCTCACCAGCAATTATTTCTGTTCCAGGTCCAATAATAATATTTACATTTGGTTGTGTGTCTGGATTTCCTGCTTTGCCAATTTCATTAATCAAGCCATCTTTGATTCCGATATCAGCTTTATAAATTCCATTTACATCTACAATTAAGGCGTTTGTTAAAACTGTATCAACAGCACCATCTTTTCGAGATACTTGAGATTGTCCCATTCCATCTCGAATGACTTTTCCTCCACCAAATTTTACTTCTTCACCATATGTTGTTAAATCTTTTTCCACTTCAATAAATAGTTCAGTGTCAGCAAGTCTAACCTTATCACCAGTTGTTGGCCCATACATATCGGCATAAGCTTCTCTTTTTATTTTTTTCATTACAATTGACCCATAACTTTCTTATTAAAGCCAAATATCTTTCTATTTCCGGTTATTGGAATTAATTCTACATCTTTTGATTGACCCGGTTCGAACCGAACAGCTGTACCAGATGGTATGTCTAAACGCATACCATTAGATTTTTCTCTATCAAATTTTAAATATTCATTTGTTTCAGCAAAATGATAGTGACTTCCAACTTGTATTGGTCGATCTCCACTATTTGAA
>CACAVG010000033.1 GCA_902535885.1 uncultured Alphaproteobacteria bacterium
AAATTTTTGTTTAATTTCAGATCGATTGCTTTACTATTTTCATTAAGGTAAATAACAATCGAAGTTATATTTTTATTCTCATTAATAATTTGATCACTATAGATAGGGCTCTTTGCAAACTCATTTAAAACATCTTTAATATCTAAATTTGTATCTATTATGGTTTCATAATTATTGTTTGCTAAATCTAAAAGATTAGTTTTATTTAAAAGAAGAATAGGGGCTTTATTGATATTAAAAACTGAATAAACCTCTGGTAATTCGGATAATTTTTTACTCAACTTTTCTATTTCTGCTAATAATAATCTATCAATTTTATCATTACCTTTGACAGCAATTACAAGACTTCTTTTGGTGGGAAATAAATCTTGATAATAAGAGAAAAATTTAAAATCTTCATCATTTTGTGATACTAAACTATCCGAAGAAGCATCTATTCTAAAATCCCTTATATTGAAACTTGCAAAAATTAAAGATAGTATAAAAATAATATATAAAATAAATTTTAATTGATTATTCATAATTTCTATAAACTCTATTTCCAATTGAAGTTAAAACTTCGTATGATATGGTTTTGCATTGTTTAGCAAATTTATTTATTTTGTGTTTTTCATTAATAATATCGATATACATTCCTACTTTTAAATCATAACTACTTTTTGATATGTCAATAGTAAATGTATCCATTGAAATTCTTCCAATAATCCTAAATCTATCATTTTTAAAATAAGCAAATCCTTTATTACTCAATAATCTAGGTATACCATCTTCATAGCCAAGGCCAATAATTGCCGCCTTTATTCTGTTTTTAGTTTTGTATGTACGATTATATCCAACATATTCTTTTTTTTGAATATATTTAATTTGAATTATTTTTCCTTTAAAACAAACTACATTTTTAATTTTTTTTTCTAATTTCTTGTTTTCATAGCAACCATAAATTCCTATTCCTGGCCTTATCATATCATATAAATAAGTTTTATTTAGGATTGCTCCATGAGCATTTGCTAAACTAAATAACACACTTTTGCTAACTTTTTTAAAAAATGTATTAAAGATTTTTTTTTGTCTAAAATTATATTTATTTTTATCTTCATCTGAACTTGATAAATGACTAATTATTAATTTCATATTTGGATTTTTGAAATTCAAAAATTCTATATTTTCTAATGAAATACCTAATCTGTTCATTCCTGTATCTATGTGAATTGCAAAATTAATATTAGAATTTTTGATTCTTTTATACTCTTCTATGCTATTTATTACAGGAATTAAATTTCCTTTAACAAATTTATTTAGTTTATAATTTTGCAATCCATTAAGAACATAAATCTGTATTGAATTATTCTTATTTTTTAATTTTAAACCTTCACTAAGTGTAGCTACAAAAAAATGCTTACAACCATTTTTAACAAGTAAATTAAATATTTTATTATCACCTAAACCATAGGCGTTTGCTTTTATTGTTGGAGCAACAATTAAATTTTTTTTTAGTTTTTTATAATAATTGTAGTTGAAAATTAGATTTTTTGTATTGATATTGAGTATTCCACTACTATTAATCACTCAATAATATTATCATAATCTTTCGTTGTTAAGTCACTGAATTTTGTATAATTTGCATCAAAATGCATTTTTATAGAGCCAATTGGTCCATGTCTTTGTTTTGCTATAATGATTTCAGCCTTATTATAGTTTTCATTCGTTAATTGTTGCCATCTAGATACCCTTTCGTTGTACTTAATATCATCTTCCTCAGATTTTCTAATCGGTTCTAATCTCTCTAAATAATAACTTTCTCTGTAAATGAACATAACTACATCAGAATCTTGTTCAATAGTTCCACTTTCTCTTAAATCTGATAATTGAGGTCTTTTATCTTCCCTCTGTTCAACTTGTCTTGATAATTGTGATAATGCAATTATTGGAATATTTAATTCTTTTGCTATGGATTTTAAACCTCTTGTAATTTCTGAAATTTCCTGAACTCTTCCATCATTTCTACTATTAGATGAAGCAGACATTAATTGTAAATAATCTATTATAATTAAATTTATATCATGAAGTCTTTTTAACCTTCTTGCTCTTGCTCGCAGTGTAGGAATAGTCAATATTGGATTGTCATCTATAATTAGATTTAAATTTTCAAGTTTTGATGACGTTTTAGCAATTTTGTTAAAATCTTCTTTACTTAACTCAGCTTTTCTCATTTTGTCACCAGATATTTTTGTTTGCTCTGCTAATATTCTTGTAGCTAATTGCTCTGAAGACATTTCTAATGAAAAAAAAGCAACCTTTCCACCATCAATAATTTTTTTATTTGAAAATTCATCTTTTTCTTCTTGATATTTAATAGCACAATTAAAAGCAATATTTGTACCTAGTGCTGTTTTGCCCATCGATGGTCTACCAGCTATAATTATTAAATCAGATTTATGTAAACCTCCTAATTTTTTATCTAAGTCACTAAATCCAGTTGGTAGACCTGCAATTTTTCCATCTCTTTTATAAGCTTCACTTATAATGTCCACCGCACCCTTAAGTGCATTTGAAAAATTTGTAAATGATCTGTCAGAATATCCAGTTTGTGATAAATTATAAAGGTCATTTTCTGCATTTTCTATAAGGTTTTGAGCTAATTCATTACTATTAGAGCTCGTTTCTTGAATAATATTGTGTGCTATACCAACTAAGTTTCTTTTAATATGCAAATCATAAATTATTTTTCCATAATTATAAGTATTTTGTGTGGATGGTGAGCTATCTTTAAGTTTATTTAAATACCCAACCTTATTGAATTTATTTTTATCATCTGGAAGATAATTATCTAGAGTAATTGGAGATACCATTATATTTTTATCTAATAAGTTTTTTATAGTTAAGAATATAATTTTATTTGTTTCATCAACAAAATGATTTTCATTTAAAAAATCTGATACTTTTTCATAATTTCTATTATCCCATAATATACATCCTATAAGTGCTAATTCTGCATCTGTATTTGAAAAATTGTTAAAATCATTTGTACTAGATTGATTTGAATTAATTAATTCAACAGACATTTATTCTAATTAAACTATCTTAGAAAAATCAACAACAATAAGAAATATGATTTATTTAATAAATTATTAATAGTGTGAATAATTTAGTTTTTGTTTACAATAACTGTGATCTCTTCAATAATATCTTCGTATGGACTAATTTCAATTTGATGTTCTCCAACGGATTTTATTTGATTTTTTATCAATATATCGTCTGATTTAACTTTAATATTATTTATCATTAGATACTGAATTATGTCTTTTTTAGAAATTGATCCAAATAACTGATCTTTTTCATCAGCTTCTTTATTGAAAGTTATTTTAATTTTTTTAATATTTACTATTAATTCCTTAGCTTCTTTTAATTTAATTTCCTCTTTTTGTTTAACATCATCTTTAATTTTTTCATAATACTCATTATTTTTTTTATTTTCTCTTAAAGCCATATTATTAGGAAATAAAAAATTTCTAGCATAGCCAGTTTTAACGTTAACTTTATCGCCTACCTTTCCAAGTTTCTTTATTGTGGTTGTTAGAATTACTTTCATGATGTAATAGATTTATTTGTGTAAGACATTAAAGAAAGAAAACGAGCTCTTTTAATAGCTTTAGAAAGCTCATTTTGTTTTTTTCTTGATACTCCTGTAATTCTACTAGGTATTATTTTTCCTTTCTCTGTAATATATCTTGATAGCATTCTTATATCTTTATAATCTATTACTGGAGAATTAGGCTGAGAGAAGGGACAAAATTTTTTTTTGTTTTCAAAGGGAGAATTAGATTTTTCTTCTCTTTTATTTTTATATTTATTTTTTTTCATATTTTAATTTTGTTGGCAATTCTTGATGATCTTTAACTTTAATGAACATGTACCTAATTAGGTTTTCTGATTGATTTAGTTCTAAATTTAAATCTTTAATAATTTTTCCAGAAGCTTCAATTTGAAGGAAGTTATAAAATGCTTTTTTAAATTTATCTATCTTATAACTTAAATCTCTTAATCCCCAGTCTTCTTGGTTGATAATGTTAGCAGAATTTGATTGTAATTTTTTCTTAAAATTTTCAATTTCACTATTGAGTTTATTTACAGAAAGTTCGGGATTAAATAGTAATACTACTTCGAATTTATTCATAAAACTCCATGGTTAATCTTATATAAATATATATAAGAGAAGTTGGACTTGCATATATTAAAATTTTAAAATAAATCAAGTTTTAATGACAACTTTTGTATTTCCTGGTCAAGGAAGCCAATATCTAGGTATGGCAAAGGATTTTAATGATAATTTTGAAGAAGCAAAACTAGCATTTGAAGAAATTGAAAATTATTCAGGTATTGATATAAGAAAAATAATATTTCAGAATGAAGATGATAAATTAAATCTTACCCAATATACCCAGATTTGTACATTTGCTACTTCATACGTAATATTTAAAACTTATTCAAATTTTTACAATATTGCAGAGAAAGATTTAAATATTATGATGGGACATTCACTTGGTGAATACACTGCTTTGGCATGTAGTAACAAAATAAGTTTAAAAGATTGTAGTCTTATATTAACAAAAAGAGGTGAATTAATGAATAATGCTATTCCTCCAAAAATCACAGGAATGGCGGCTTTGATTGGTAAGGATGCAGATTTTATACAACAAATAATTAATGATAATCATTTAGAATTGGAAATAGCTAATGATAATTCACCATTACAAATTGTAATTTCTGGTAAAATTGATGAATTAATAAAAAATAAAGAACTATTTTTAAGTAATAATTTAAAAAAATTTGTGCTTCTTAATGTTTCTGCAGCATTTCATAGTAAATTTATGATTAAAGCTCAAGAAGACTTAAGCAAGGAAATTGAAAAATTAGAATTTTTTGAAAATAACATTCAAATAATTTCAAATTATGATGGAAACATTTATAAAGATATAAAATCTATTAAAAAAAATTTACAGTATCAAATGGCAAACAAAGTTAATTGGACCAAAAGTATAAAAAAACTAGAGGAAATTGGTGAAAAACAAATTATTGAAATTGGACCAAGTAAAGTTTTAAGTGGTTTAATTAAAAGAATCTCAAAAAATTTTGATATTTTATCTATTAATCAAATTACAGATCTAAAATTTTTTGCAGTTTCAATAAAAAAATTCTTCTTTTTAAGTTGTTGAAATTTCTTTTTATTTACAAAATAATAATCTTTACCATTTATTTCATTAAGTCTTTTATTTCTTGATGTGTAAGAAATAGACAAATCAATATTTTTCATTTTTTTAACTAGAAATTTACAAAGTGTTGTTTTACCTGCACCAGATGGCGAAGATATTATAATAAGTTTATTAGTTTTTTCTATATTCATTAATTTTATTTTTATGATCTTCAAAATTTTCAGAAAATATGTGTCTATTTAAAGAATTATTAAAAAAATAAAACAAAAAATCAGTCTTATAGTTTTCAAATATTATATCTAAAGTTTCTTTTCCAACATACGAAATTGGCTTAGGAGGTAATCCATATATATTATAAGTATTGAATGGATGATCAATTTTTAAATCTTTAAATAATAAATTTCTTTTTAAGTCATAATTTCCATCAGTAAGAGCATATAATACAGTAGCATCAATTTGTAATTTCATATTTATATTCAGTCTATTAAATATTACAGAAGCAATATTTCTTTTATCTTCATAATCTAAACCCTCTTTATCTATTAAGGAGCCTATTATCATTATTTCATTTTCGGAAAAATTGTTAAATATTTTGTTATTTTTATGTTTGTCAAAATATTCTTTTTTAATTTTGACAAGATGTTTTAAGAATTTATCAAATTCATTACCTTTATGAAAAAAATATGAATCAGCAATTATATCTTGATACTCTATATTTTTAAATTTGTTGAAATTTTTATCTAACACGGACTCCAAATCATTTTTTGACCACCCATCTACAATTGTTATTTTTTTTAAAACATTGCCAGGTTGGCAAATAATTTTAAAAAAACTATTTAAGGATACAATATTGTTTCCATCAAAATCTCCAAAATGGATATATTTATTATTTATAAAATAATTTGATTGATAATATATTTTCATAAAAAAAATTTCTAATTGAGAAATATTTTTAATATTAGAAATTAGAATTTTTTCAATTTTTTCACCTTTTTTTATAGAAAAATTATTCTCAATTAGATTTATTTTTTTATTAAAAATATAAAAGAAATAAAATAAAGATATAACGATTAATAATATGAATAAAATACTAAATATTCTTATATAATAGAGCAGTATTGGTTCCTCCAAACCCAAATGAATTGCTTAGAGCATAAGAAATTTTTTTTTCAATTGGAAGTTTCGGTATTAAATTAATATTTTTAGAATCGATTGGATTTTCTAAATTTAAAGTTGCTGGTAGAATATTTCTATTTAGGGACATAATAGAAAATATAGACTCAACGCTACCCGCAGCACCAAGAAGATGCCCGATAGATGATTTAGTTGAGCTGACATCAATATCATGATTAAATAATCTAGAGATAGCATTTAATTCAATTTCATCACCCTTTATTGTAGATGTTCCATGAGCATTAATGTAATCAACTTTGTCAGGAGATATTTTAGCCATTTGTATGGCATTTTTCATTGCTCTATAGCCACCATCACCATCTTCAGCAGGAGCAGTTATGTGATGAGCATCCCCTGACATTCCGTATCCAACAAGCTCTGCGTAGATATTTGCTCCTCTTTTTTTTGCATATTCCATTTCTTCGAGAACAATTATACCTGCTCCCTCCCCCATTACAAAACCATCTCTATCCCTATCCCAAGGTCTTGATGCTTCAAATGGTTTATCATTATATCCAGTACTTAAACTTCTTGCTGCACAAAAACCTGCAATACCTAATTTACAAACAGCAGCTTCTGAACCACCAGCTATCATAACATCAGCAGCTCCTCTTTTAATCATTTCTCCTGAGTCACCGATAGAGTGTGCACCAGTTGCACAAGCTGTTACAACTGAATGATTAGGACCTTTGAAACCATATTTAATAGAAATTTGTCCGGATAGTAGATTTACTAAAGATGAAGGTATAAAAAAAGGTGATAATTTTTTATTTTCTTTATTATTAATTGTTAATGAGCCTTCATATATAGTCTCGAGACCTCCTATTCCCGATCCTACAGAAACACCAATCCTTAGTTTGTCTTCATCATTAATATCTTTAAGTCCTGCATCTTCTATGGCCATATTTGCTGCAATAAGACCATATTGAATAAATCTGTCATTTCTTTTTATATCTCTTGAATTCAATAATGATGATTTATTAAAATAATCGTCGTCACTTGGGTCATTTTTAATATAACCAGCAATCTTAGATTGTAAATCCGAAACATCAAACTGATTAATTTTTTTTATTCCTGATTTACCATTGATTAAGTTATTCCACGAATTTTCATAATCATTACCGATTGAAGTGAGTAATCCTAAACCAGTAATAACAACTCGTCTCATATTAAAATTTATAAAAGTTTATTTTTTACTTTGAATATAATCAATAGCGTTTTGAACTGTCTGGATTGTTTCTGCAGCGTCATCAGGTATTTCAATGCCAAATTTTTCTTCAAATGCCATTACCAATTCAACAGTGTCTAAACTATCTGCACCCAAATCATCAATAAATTTTGCTTCAGGAACTACTTTTGATTCATCTATACCTAGATGATCTACAACAATTTTTTTTACCTGATCTTGAATTTCACTCATAATTTTCTCCTTATGACTTCTTTTAAATTATTATTTGAATGTGTGTCAACAATTTAAACCATCAACATTCCACCATTAACATGAATATTTTGACCTGTAATATAAGAACATTCATCACTTGATAAAAAATATACTAAATTTGCTACCTCTTTAGGTTCGCCAAATCTGTACATTGGTATTCGAGATAAATATGCATCTTTTTGACCATCTGTTAATTTTTCAGTCATTGTGGTTTTTATAAAACCAGGAGAAATTATATTTACATTAATATTTCTTTTCGCAACCTCTAGAGCAATTGATTTATACAAGCCAACCATACCTGACTTTGATGCTACATAGTTAGCCTGACCTTGATTACCTGTAGTACCTACAATAGATGAAATACCAATTATGTGTCCATACTTATTTGATAGCATATTTGGAAGTAGTGATTTAATAATTTGATAATTTGAATTTAAATTTGTTTGAATTACTTTTGACCATTGATCATTCTTCATTCTTAATATCAATCCATCCTGAGTTGTCCCAGCATTATTTACTATGACTGTTATATCTTTATGATCTTTTGAGATTTGATTTAATACATTTTGAAGATTATCAAAATCTGATAAATCAATTTTATAATAAAAGTGATTATCACCATACTTTTTTTTTAAATTTTCAATTTTACTATCTGATGATGCAGTTAAAACTAAACTAAAATTATTAGTATGAAATTTCTCACAAATAGAAGTTCCGATACCTCCAGATGCACCCGTAATAAAGATTTTTTTTAATTTATTTTTAGTAGAAAATTCAAATATTCTAAATCAAATTTCTGAATATAATAATATTATTATTAATAGTTATACAAATACAGATCAATAAAAATTAATCATAAGGATTTTTAGATTTAGAAAATAAAATTTTTAAATTTCTACTTTTAATTTTAAAAAAATTATAAAAATTATTAATTAAATATCTTTTATATGAGTTAGATAATTCTTTCGAAAAGTTTGAAAAAATTTTAATAGTTAAAGGATTTTTTGAAACCTGAGTACCGTATTTAAACTTCACTTCTTTTCCATTTATTCTTGGATGTGAATTATTTTCAACAACATGATTTAACCATTTATTAATTTGTGAAGTTGTTATATTTTTATTTAATTCTAGAGTATGATCACGAATCTTATTTTTTAAAAGTAAAATATCTTTCTTATAAAGTGTTGAAATTGGAATAATAATTATTGTAGTTAAAATTAATATTACATAATCGAAAAATATTAAGTCTAAATTGAACAAAGTCATTTTTGATATCTCAATATTGATGGTAAAGTAATTAACACTCCTATCATAGCAAATATCATTGCTAAACTGGTAAATATACCAAAATAAACTGTTGGAACAAAGTTTGATAGACAAAGAGTAAGAAATCCTGAAGTTATTGCAATAGAAGTAATTAAAACTGCATTACCCACAGTTAAATGTGTATTTTCAATAATTTCACTATGATTTCTACCTAACTTCAGATTTACTTTGTATCGATAGATATAATGTATTGTATTATCAACTGCTATACCAATAGATATTGCTGCAATTGTAATTGTCATTATATCAAGTGGTATTTTTAACAATCCAATTAAACCAAGAATAAAAGTTGAAGCTAAAATATTTGGAATTATCCCAATTATACTTAACTTTATGGATCTAAATAATATTATAAACATCATAAAAATAGCTAAAATTACAAAACCTAAGGATTTTATTTGTGAGTTAAATAAAGATTTTAACATGTTATTGTATAAAACTAATAGGCCGTTAACTTTAAATTCTTCCAAGTTATCGAATTCATTTAACAAAAAAGAATTAATGTCATTAATAAGATCATTTCTTTTAATATCTTTCGAATCTTTTACTCTTGTTGAAATTTTTATCATGTTGTTTTCAATATTTAGATAAGGATTAACTAAATCATTTTTATAATCCATAGGTATTTCATTATATAACACTGACAATTCAAACATTGATAAATCACTTTTGTTTATTTGATTTGCAGTTTCTATTAGTGAATAAATTGAAGTAACTTTTCCAATTTCTATTCTTTTTTCTAAATATTTATGAATAGATTTAATTGTTTCTATTTTTTCATTCGTGAACCAAATAATATTTTCTCCCTCAAAAAGATCATCTGAGAAAAAATCATCTTCAATTTCTAAATCATCATCTTCTTCAACTTTTATAGTTCTATCAATTATTTGATCATCATTTTTGAATTTAATAATTATGTCTAATGGTGTAGTTCCACCTAATTCATTATCTATAAGATACATTCCTTTGTAAATTTCTGTATTTTTTTTAAAATATTTTACAAATGAGTTTTCAACATTCAGATTGGCAATTCCATATAGAGATATAAAAAATATTAGAATGTTTAATCCAAGGATATATTTACTATTTTTATATGCAAAAGGGTAAAAAGATTTTAAAAAATTCAAATTAAAAGAATTACTTTTTTTCTCCTTTGAAAAGAGAGAAACAATTAGTGGTAAAATTACAAATGATGAAATTAAAACTATTAATAAAGCTAACATCATTATAATTCCAAAATCAATTACAGGTTTAATATCTGATATTACTAGTGATAAAAAAGCAACAATTGTAGTGAGAAAGGTATAAAAGCAAGGCCAAAACATTATTTTAAAATTTTCAATAATTTTTATTTCCCTTTGTAAATAATTATTCATTATATGAACATTCATAGAAATAGATAATACAAACATTAAGGATAAGAAGTTTGCAGAAACTGCTGTAATTTCAAAATTAATAAAACCAGCTAAACCTATTGTCAAATAAACTGCACTAATTGATGTAAATAAAATAGCAAATACCCATTTAACTCTTCTAAAAATTAAAAAAAGAATTAAAATAATAATTAAAAGAACAATTAAACTGAATGTTACAATATCATTCTTTACATAAGAAATAACATC
>CACAVG010000034.1 GCA_902535885.1 uncultured Alphaproteobacteria bacterium
CTAGGTATGTCAGTGCCTGATTGGCCGCCAGAAAACATTGATGAATTAGCAAAAAAATATGAGGATCCGTTCAATAAATAAATTTTATGAAACATAATATTAAAAATAGAAAACTAAATAAAACATCTTCTCATAGAAAAGCAATGTTTATGAACATGTCTAATGCATTAATTAAACATGAACAGATAACTACTACACTTGCAAAAGCTAAAGAGCTTAAAAGATTTGTTGAAAAGATTATCACCTTAGGAAAAAATGGTGACTTATTATCGAGAAGAAAAGCAATATCTATCTTACAAGATCATAAAATGTTAAAAAAAGTGTTCGATGTACTTGCCCAAAGGTACAAAGAAAGAGCTGGAGGCTATACAAGAATTGTGAAGTTAGGTAATAGATATGGTGATAACGCACCAACGGCTATTATAGAGCTAGTTGATAGAGACGAGTCAGCTAAAGGTTTAGATAGTGGTCCAATTGTAGAAAAAAAATCTACCGAAGAAGTTGAACAACAACCTCAAATATAGAACATATTGTTTAATATAATTCTAGTGGCTGCAGGTGGAGCAACTGGTGCAATATTAAGATATATACTAACAAATTTTAGTAAAACTTTTTTTAACTCTAGTATTTATGGAACTTTTACAGTTAATGTTCTAGGTTGTTTCATAATTGGATATCTCATAACCTCTGATTTAGCAAAAAATGCAAACATAAATTTTATTAATTATTTTTTAATTATTGGTTTACTTGGTTCTTTTACAACTTTTTCAGCTTTTTCTTTCGAAGTAGTTAATTTATTTATTACAAAAAAAATCTTTTTAGCATTTATTTATATTACAATTTCAATTTTCTTATGTATTTTATTTGCATACTTAGGAATGTTAATTAACAAGTTCTGATTTGATAAAAAAATAAAAATAAAAAAAGAATACTCAATTAGACTAGACAAGTATTTAAAGAAACTATTTACCTCTCTTACTCAAGGTTTTATTGAAAAAAATATAAGAAAAAAAAATATTTTAATTAATAATACTAAGACTAAAGCTAATTATATAATCAAATTAAACGATAATTTAACTATATTAAATTTCCATGAAAAACTTTATAAAAACAAAATACTTTATAAAAAAAATATAAATATTTCAGATAAGGATTTAATAAAGTTTAACAAATCAGTTATTTACCAAAATAATGACTTTTTAGTAATCAATAAATGGACAGAAATTGCAAGTCAAGGTGGAAGTAATATAAATATTTCAATTGATCATATAATAAAAAACATTAATTTAAATTATAGGCTTGTTCATAGACTTGATAAAGAGACTACAGGACTGCTTCTTATTGCTAAAAATTTAAATTATGCAAAACACCTGTCATTACTATTTAAACAAAAAAGAATTAATAAATTTTATATAGCTTTATGCGAAGGAATTCCAAAAAATGATATTTCTCAAGTAGATTTAAAAGTTAGAAATAAAAAACAAAAACTTGAAAATACTCTAACTAATTACAAAATTGTTAGTAAAAAGAATAGATTATCACAAATTCTGTATAATCCTAAGACTGGAAAAACTCATCAATTAAGAATTGTTTCAAAAAATTTAGGATGCCCAATTATAGGAGATAACAAATATAATACTTCTTCTAAATTTAAAAACGAAAAATTAATGCTTCATGCCTATAGTTTAAACTTTAGAATAGAAAATAAAGATTTTGTGTTTATGGCAGATCCTCCTGATTATTTTTTAGAATTTTTAAAAATCAATAAATTAAAAATAAGTGGGAATTTTCAAAGAATCTTAGATAGTTTTTAGTTTTTTTATAAATATTTTCTCAAAACTTTGATCAAATTCATTTTGATCTATTTTTATACCTAATTCTTCCATAGAAGTATTTTCATATTCTTTTAAACCACAAGAATAAATATGATTATAATATTTTAAGTCAGGATCTATATTAAAACTCATACCATGATAAGTAATCCATTTTTTTACTCTAAGACCAATAGCACCAATTTTTTTTTCTTTATCAAAAGTTATTTTATTATTTTTAATTACCCAAATACCTACTCTATCTTTGAATGATCTTGCCTCAATATTGTAATTTTCTAAAAATGTAATTAATGAACTTTCGATTATAGAAATGAACTTTCGTATATCTTTTTTTTTATTATTTAAATTTATCATAAAATAAACAATTCTTTGACCTGGACCATGATAGGTAGTTTTGCCTCCACGATTTGACTTAATTACATCAATAATGCTTGAGTTCAATATTTCATCTTTTTTAGCACTAGTTCCTTGAGTAAAAACATGATTATGAGTTAAAAACCACAATAATTCTCTAGACAAATCGTTACTAATATTTTTTACTCTTGACTCCATAAAAATGACTGCTTCATCATAATTTATTTCATTCTTAGATATTTTAACTTCAATCTCTTTCATCTTGTTTATTTTACTTTATTGCTAGTTAATATTCTATCTGATATTTATTTCTACTATATAAGCGGCTGTGGCGGAATTGGTATACGCGCAGCGTTGAGGTCGCTGTGGGATTTATCCTGTGGAAGTTCAAGTCTTCTCAGCCGCACCAATTTATATGGAAGAAATTATAATTAAAAAAAATCAGGATTCTTCAATTAAATCTGTTGAATTAGTAACTAATTATTTAGAAAACTATAAATATGATGAAGTTCTATCTTATTTAAAAGATATTCATAATGCAGATATTGCAGATATTCTCCAAAATTTAGACCCAGTTTTAAGATTAAGCCTTTTGAACATTATTGATAAGAAATTTGATCCGGAAATTTTAACTTATTTAAATGATAGTATTAGAGAGGAAATAATAGAAACTTTGGATATTAAACAATTAGCTAATAATGCAAAAAGCTTAGATATTGATGATGCTGTCGACTTAGCTGAAGACTTAGAAGAAAAAGATCAGACTATATTCTTAGAAAATTTAGATAGAGAAGAACGTACATTGGTTGAAGAAGGATTAAATTATCCTCAAGATTCTGCTGGAAGATTAATGCAAAGACAATTTGTTGCTGTTAATCAATCATGGAATGTTGGTCAAGCGATTGATTATTTAAGAAACAACAAAGGGAATTTACCTGAAGATTTTTATGATATTTACTTAATTAATAAAAAAAAAGAAGCAAAAGGTTTAGTTCCATTAGGAAGATTAATGGGTTCAAAAAGAGAAATAGAGTTAAATTCAATAACAAACAAAGATTTAAGATTAATTGATGTATATACAGATCAAGAAGATGTAGCTCTATTATTTAATAAATATGGCTTAGTCAGTGCTCCAGTTATTAATAATCAAAAAAAAATTATTGGATCAATTACAGTTGATGATGTTGTAGAAGTTATAGAAGAAGAAAGAGAGGAAGATATTTTAAAGCTTGGAGGTGTAGATCATACAGATTTATATGAGTCAGTTATTGCTACAACAAGATCAAGAATTTCATGGTTAATTGTAAATTTAATGACAGCGGTAGTAGCTTCTATAGTTATAGGTTTATTTGAAACTGCTATAGAAAAAGTAGTAGCCTTAGCTATTTTAATGCCAATCGTAGCTTCAATGGGTGCCAATGCAGGTACTCAAACTTTAACGGTTGCAGTGAGAGCTATTGCAGTGAAAAAATTAACAGCTAGCAATGCTTTAAAAATTGTTACTAAAGAGACTCTGATTGGTGGTATAAATGGTATCATATTCGCAATTATAATCTCTTTAATTTCTATTTATTGGTTTGATAATTTGCTTTTGGGCTTAATAATAGGTATTGCTATGATATTAAATTTACTTATTGCTGGTTTTTCAGGAATCATAATTCCACTAATTTTAGATAAGTTGAAAATTGATCCTGCTTTAGCATCTGCAGTAATTTTAACTACAATAACTGATGTTTTTGGTTTTCTATCTTTTCTTGGATTAGCAACTTTATTTTTAATATAATCTGGCCTATTTAAGTTAAATCAATGCTAAAAAAAAACGATCTAATAGATTACTTTTATAGAGGTATTAAAGACAAAAATGATTTACGCATAGGAGTAGAACACGAAAAATTTGTTTTAAAAAAAGACAGTTTACAGCAATTATCTTATGAAGAGTCAAACGGCATAAAAGATATTCTTTTAAAATTTGTAAATAAGGGATGGAAACCAAAGTATGATGATAAAGATACTACAATAATTGCTTTAGAAAGATTTGGTGAAAGTATAACTTTAGAACCAGGTGGTCAGATTGAATTATCTGGAGCTCAATTAAAAAATATTCATCAAACCTGTGCAGAAACAAATAGGCATTTAAAAGAATTAAAAGAAATTGGTGAAGAATTTAATTTTATATTATTAGGATTGGGTGTTGAGCCAAGTTTATCTCTTGATGATTTTCCTTGGATGCCAAAACAAAGATATTCAATAATGAAAAAATATATGCCTAAAGTTGGTACTCTAGGGCATCATATGATGAAACGCACATGTACAAACCAAGTAAATTTGGATTATCATTCTGAAGAAGATATGATTACTAAGTATCGATTAATGTTAAATCTTGAGGGAATAGCAACTGCAATATTTGCTAACTCACCTTTTGATCAAAAAAAAGTTTCTAAATATAAGAGTTTAAGATCTCATTTTTGGCATCATACAGACAAAGATAGAACAGGTTTATTACCATTTGTTTTTGATAAAGACTTTAATTTTGAAAAATATGCGGAGTATGCTCTTGATGTACCAATGTATTTTGTAATTAACAATCATAAATATATTAATATGACTAATTATACTTTTAGAGATTTTATGGAAAATAATATTTCTAAAGATTTAAAAATTGAACCTACTATTGAAGATTGGATAAATCATTTATCAACTTTATTTCCTCAAGTAAGATTAAAGCAATTCTTAGAAATTCGTTCCATGGATGCATGTTCATGGGATTTAATATGTTCTCAACCCGCTTTTTGGATTGGTATTTTATATAATGATGGAGCTATTGATAAAACCAATGAAATAGTTGAGGGTTGGACTCAAAATGATAGAAATTTAATAAATAAATTAGCTCCAGAACAAGGTCTACAAACAAAATTCAAAAATAGTGATCTATTAAATATTGCACAAAAATTGTTTGAAATCTCAAAATCAGGCTTAGAAAAAAGAAATATTCTAGTTAAAAATGAAAAATACAATGAAACATTTTATTTAAAAGATCTAGAAAAGAATCTGTCAAATGGTTTGTCACCTGCTGATTTATTAATCAATAAATATAATGGTGAATGGAGAAAAAATATCAATAAATTATATGAGGAACAAATTTTCTAATGAAAAAAAGTATTGCAATACAAATGGATAGTATTGAAGAAATTGATTATGAATTTGATACATCTTTTTTGATAGGTTATGAAGCGCAAGAAAGAGGTTATGAAATTTTTTATTATAATCCAAAAGACCTATTTATAAATGAAAACCAAATTCAGGCCTCTGGATATTTTTTAGAATTATTTTTGGATGAAAATAATTATTACAACTTCAAATCTGAAAAAAAAATTGCCAAATTAGAAAATTTTCAATTTGTTTTTTTAAGACAAGATCCTCCTTTTGATATGAATTATATCACGTCTACTTATATTTTAGATCTACTTCCATCCTCAACAGTTGTTGTAAATGATTCGACGGCAGTTAGAAATTCTACTGAAAAACTATTTACATTTAATTTTAAAGAATTTATGCCACCTACTTTAGTAACAAAAGATTTAAATATTATTGAAGAATTTTTAGATAAACAAAAAGATATCATAACTAAACCACTATATGGCAATGGAGGAGAAGGTATTCATAGATTTGATAAAAGCAATTTCAATTCTAAAATATTAGATCAGTATTTACATTTACCTATTATGATTCAAAAATTTATTAGTGAGATAGAATATGGTGACAGAAGAATTGTTTTTTTTGATGGTGAATATCATGGTTCAGTTGCAAGAATTCCTCAAAAAGGTAATTTAAAAGCAAATTTTCATGCAGGTGGTACAGCAAGCAAAACAGATCTCGTTTATAGAGATGAAGAAATTGTTGAAACCTTGGGGCCAAAATTAAAAGAACATAATCTTTTTTTTGTTGGAATTGATATAATTGGAAATTATCTAACTGAAATTAATGTAACTTCGCCTACTGGATTGAAACAAATTAATGCATTAAATAATGTTAAATTAGAAAAAGATTTTTGGGATAAGCTTGAAGCTAAATATAAAATAGTCTAAACACGAATTATGAATAATACTTTATTAATTGATGCATTATTAGCAAATTTAAAAACTCAGAAACTTATTAGAAATATCTTTATAATTATTATTGGCAGCTTACTTTTAGCAATATCTGCCAGATTTCAAATCAATATACCTCCTGTTCCAATAACCATGCAGACATTAGTAGTATTGGTTTTTGCTCTTACCGTTGGCTGGAAATTATCTGTTTTGACTTTCTCATTTTATTTATTTCAAGGTCTTGTAGGTCTACCTGTATTTGCATCACCTCCATTTGGAGGACCAGCTTATTTTATTGGACCAACTGCTGGTTATTTAATGGGTATGCTGTTATCAAGTTACTTTGTCGGATTCATGGCTGAAAAAAATTATGATAAAAATTATTTTAAAACACTTTTAATACTATTCTTGGGCAGCGTTATTATTTTTATCCCTGGATTACTTTGGCTTGGTTTTTGGTATAATATATTGTGGGCAGATGCAGCAACAGTCGATGTTTATCAAAGTTATTCTAAAGCTATAAATAATGGTTTACTCTTATATAAGTTCACTGAGCCAGTAAAAATTGCACTAGCTGCAACAATTACACCTTTAATTTGGCAGTTTATAAAAAATAAATAAAGTTAATGAAAATTGGTATTGACGTAGGTGGTACCAAGACTGAGGGTATTTTATTAGATGCCGAAGGAACAGAAATAGATAGAAAAAGAATTAATACTGAGAAAAGTTATGATGGTACAATTAAGGGAATACTATCCATAATAAATCATTTTGAAGACAAACATGGCAAATCAGAAACTGTTGGTATGGGAATGCCTGGAGCCATATCAAATGATACAGCTTTAATAAAAAATGCAAATTCAATATGGTTAAATGGCAAACCTTTTAAGCAAGATTTAGATAAAATTCTAAATAGAAATGTAAATTTAGAAAATGATGCTAATTGTTTTACTCTTTCTGAAGCGGTTGATGGGGCTGGCAAAGGTTATGAAGTTGTATTTGGAGTAATTATAGGAACTGGTGTAGGCGGTGGTATTAGCATCAATCAAAAAGTCATAAGAGGTCGAAATAGTATTAGTGGAGAGTGGGGGCATATAGTTTTGCCTAGTAGGACAGAAGATGAAAAAAAATATGTTAAAAAATGTTATTGTGGAAAAGATGGTTGCTTAGAGACTTATATATCTGGGCCAGGATTTTCATCTGTCTACAATTTACGTTTCAATAAAAACTATAATTCACATCAAATATTAGAAGGTTTTAATAATAAAGAAGAAGATAGTATCTTTGCACTAAATCAATATGTCGATCATTTAGCAAGAGGTTTATCTTTAGTTTGTAATATTCTTGATCCAGATGTGATAGTTTTGGGCGGCGGTATGTCAAATATCGATTTTATTTATGAAAATATAAATGATGCATTAAAAAAATATGTTTTCACAGATACTCTTCATACTAAAGTTGTTAAAAATATTCATGGCGATTCAAGTGGAGTAAGAGGAGCAGCTTGGCTTTCCTAAATACCACCCATAGATATATATTTAATAGTTAAATAATCATCCAGGCCATATCTTGAACCTTCTCTTCCCATTCCTGATTCTTTTACACCTCCAAAAGGAACTTCCGCAATTGTTGGTAGTCCATTGTTAATAGATACAATTCCATATTCAAGTGCTTCAGCAACTCTCCAAATTCTTCCTATGTCTCTAGAATAGAAATATGAAGCTAATCCATATGGTGTATCATTAGCCATTTTAATCACTTCATCATCACTGGAAAATTTATAAAGTGGAGCAACTGGTCCAAATGTTTCCTCAAAAGTTATTTTTGCCTTTGTAGATACATTAGAAAGAACAGTTGGTTGATAAAAATTCCCACCAAGCGAATGCACATCTCCACCAATTGCTATTTTAGCTCCTGTATTTACTGCGTCTTGTACATGATCGATTACTTTTTCTAAAGAGGATTGGTCAATTAAAGGACCAGATGTAATTCCATTTTCAAGTCCATTGCCCACTATTATTTTACTGACTTCATTTGTAAATTTTTCCAGGAATTCATCATATATTTTTTCATGCACAAATATTCTATTTGAACAAATACATGTTTGACCACTATTTCTAAATTTACTTTGAAGTGCACCTGCAACAGCTTCATCCATATCTGCATCATCAAAAACAATAAATGGAGCATGTCCACCAAGTTCCATAGAAACTTTTTTTACCGTAGATGCACTTTGCTCTAAAAGTATTTTTCCAACCTCCGTAGATCCTGTAAAAGAAATTTTTCTAACAACAGGGTTACTTGTTAATTCTTTACCGATTTCACTTGCTGATCCAGTAATTACATTAAATACACCATTAGGAAAACCAGCTTCTTTAGCAAGCACTGCTACAGCTAATGCAGAATATGGTGTTTGGCTTGCTGGTTTGACAACCGTGGTACAACCAACTGCAAGAGCAGCTGCACATTTTCTTGTAATCATTGAATTAGGAAAATTCCAAGGAGTTATTGCACCAACAACACCAACTGGTTGTTTAATTATAACAATTCTTTTTCCAGGTCTTGGATCAGGCACCACATCACCATAAACTCTTTTCGCTTCTTCAGCATAGAACTCAATATATGAAGCACCCATTAGTATTTCACCTTTTGCTTCAGCAAGAGGTTTGCCTTGCTCAATAGTCATTATTTTAGCTAAATCATCTGCATTCTCTGTGATTAGCTCCCCCCATTTTTTTAGGATTATTGATCTTTCTTTAGCAGTAGTTTCTTTCCAAGTTTGGAAAGCAGTATTAGCATCATCTACAGCTTTTTTAGTTTCTGAAACTGAGCATTTCGGGACGTTGCCAATAATCTCAAGAGAGGCTGGATTATTTACCTCAAGAGTTTCACCTGAAGAACTATCAACCCATTCCCCGTTGATAAAACATTTTTGTTTAAAGAGTGATTTGTTATTTAATTCCATATGTTTTAATTATAATGCATAGTTTTAAATTAAGGAAAATATAATGACAATAGTTAATTCTTGGAATGAATGGGATCCATTAAAACACGTTATAGTCGGAGCAGTTGAAAATGCCAACATACCTCCAATGGAACCAGCACTTGAACCGAAAATTAGTAAAGATAGTGGTATAGCAGGATCTCACGGACCACGTTCAAAAGAGTCAATTGATAAAGCAAATATACAATTAGAAAACTTTGTTAAAATTTTAAATTCTCTAAATATAAAAGTTGATAGACCAACACCTATTGACTTTTCTCAGAATATCGAGACACCCGATTGGTCTAATGATGGTATGTTTGGTTGTATGCCTCCTAGAGATGTTATTCTTACTGTAGGAAATGAAATGCTAGAGGCGCCAATGTCTTACAGATGTAGATGGTTTGAGTACCTTGCTTATAGACCATTACTTGAAAAATATTATTCAGAAGATAAAAACATGAGATGGGAATCGGCACCTAAACCAAGATTAACAAATCAATCTTATAAGTCCAATTATCTTCCTGAAGGTATAACAGATGAAGAACGATATAAGAAAATTGAAAATAGAGACATGATATTGACAGAAAAAGAACCACTTTTTGATGCAGCTGAAATTTTACGTTTTGGAAAAGATCTCTTTTATCATAACAATTTTACATCAAATTTAAGTGGTTTAGATTGGTTAAGAAGACATTACCCAAATCATCGCGTTCATCAAATTAATTTACCAGGTGATTTAACTCCAACCCACATTGATGCATGTTTTACTCCTATTAAACCAGGAGTTATAATTATTAATCCGAATAGAAAAATATCATCAGAGCAAAGAAAAATATTTGATGAGCTATTTCTTTTCTTAAAAAAAATAATTATTGGATTTATGGCTTTGACAGTTCGAAAAAAATAAATTCAAAATTAAATTTTTCACAAAAATCAGTGTTAGTTTTTGGCTCTGAAGGAAAAGGTATTAGAGAATTAGTAAAAAAGGAATGCGATGAAATAATGCAGATAAACATGAAAAATAATTTAAAATTTGAAATTGATAGTTTGAATGTTTCTAACGCAACATCCATAGCTCTATATCAATTTTACTCAAAGTAAATGTTATTAAGATGGTGCCGCGTGTCGGAATCGAACTGACTACCTGATGATTACAAATCAACTGCTCTACCAAATGAGC
>CACAVG010000035.1 GCA_902535885.1 uncultured Alphaproteobacteria bacterium
CTAACTTAAAATTTTTATCTAAACCATTCTGAGAATAAATAAAGAGAGCGGATTCATAATCAAATAGTTTCAAATCAGATATTAATTCTTTTGTTTTAAAACTTTTAATTTCAAATGTATCAATTATAATTACTTTATCATCTTTAATTTTTACTGATAAAGCTGATTTTAGAGCTAGTTTTCTTTCTTTCTTATTAAGTTTAAACGAATAGTCTCTATTTACAGGTCCCATTGAAACCGCACCACCTCTAAAATTAGGGGGTTTATTACTACCTTGTCTCGCATTACCAGTTCCTTTTTGAGAAAATGGTTTTTTGCTACGACCATTTACATCGGATCTTGATTTTGTAGTGTGCGAGCCTTGTCTTGACTTAGCATTTTGATATCTAATATACTGATGAATTAAATCGGGAAATACTTTTTTTCCAAATATTTTTGAATCTAGATCTATATCGCCAACAGATTTGTTTTTAAGATTATAAATTTTTTGTTTCATATATTATTTTTTGATTGAGTCTTTTAAATAAACAGTTGAATTTTTTTTTCCTGGAACTGAACCTTTGACTATTAAAAGATTGTTTTGATTGTCTATTTCAATTACTTTTAGATTTTGTTTAGTAACTCTTTTATTTCCCATTCTACCAGCCATTTTTTTACCTTTAAACACCCTTCCAGGATCTTGATTTTGACCAGTTGAACCATGAGAACGATGAGATATAGAAACTCCATGTGACGCTCTTAAACCACCAAAGTTATGCCTTTTCATAACTCCAGCAAACCCTTTCCCAATTGAAAAACTACTAGCATCAATGAATTGATCTACCTTAAAGTGATCAGCGTTAAGTCTTGTGCCAACCTCTAAAATATTATCATTATCAACTCTAAATTCTTTTATAATTTTTTTTGGACTTATTTTAATTGAAGTAAATATTTTTCTTTGTGGTTTTTTTATATTAGAAATATCTCTTCCTTTTTCAATAGATGCTAATTGAACAGCATTGTATCCATCTTTTTCAATGGTTTTAACTCTAGCCACAATACATTCATCTATTTTTAAAACTGTTACATGAGTATTTGTTCCATCGCCATGGTGATATGAACTATTACCAATTTTAGTTGCTATTAAACCAGATCTTAACATATTAAATTTTTATATCCACTTCTACACCAGCAGAAAGATCAAGTTTCATTAAAGCATCTACAGTTTGTGGTGTGGGGTCTATTATATCTAGTAGTCGATTGTGTGTTCTAATCTCAAGTTGATCTCTACTTTTTTTATCAATATGAGGAGACTTGTTCACTGTAAATCTTTCAAATCTAGTTGGTAATGGAATTGGACCTTTAACTTTGGCACCTGTTCTTTTTGCTGTGTTAATGATGTCCTGCGTACTTGCATCCAATAAGGAATTATCATAGCCTCTAAGTCTTATTCTTATATTTTGATTTTCCATTACGCTAGTTTTGCCTTTACTTCATCAGCAACATTTGATGGGACTTCTTCATAATGATCAAATTGCATTGTATAATTTGCTCTTCCTTGAGATAAAGATCTTAGGTTGTTAACGTATCCAAACATATTAGCAAGAGGGACCATAGCATCTACAACATTTGCATTCCCTCTAGTCGACATTTCTTGAACTTGACCTCTTCTACTATTTAAATCACCGATCACATCACCCATATATTCTTCAGGTGTGACTACTTCAACTTTCATCATTGGTTCCAACAAAACTGGCTTTGCTTTAGCAATTCCTTCTCTGAATGCAGCTCTAGCTGCAATCTCAAACGCTAAAACACTAGAATCAACATCATGATAAGCACCGTCATATAAAGTAGCTCTAAAATCTATACATGGAAAACCTGCAATTACTCCAGTTTTTTGTTGAGCCAATAAACCCTTTTCAACTCCTGGAATATGTTCAGTAGGAATGTTTCCACCCTTAATTTGATTAATAAACTCATAACCACTTCCAGGCTCTCCAGGTTCAAATTTTATCTTGACTCTTGCGAATTGGCCGGCCCCACCTGATTGTTTTTTGTGAGTGTAATCAACATCAAATGGAGTAGAAATTGTCTCTCTATAAGCGACTTGAGGAGCTCCAACGTTTGCTTCAACTTTAAATTCTCTTTTCATTCTGTCAACTAAAATTTCTAGGTGAAGCTCACCCATACCTTTGATAATAGTTTGCCCACTCTCATGATCAGTTGTTACCCTGAAACTTGGATCCTCCTGAGCAAGTCTTCCGAGAGCTTGCCCCATTTTTTCATGGTCTACTTTTGTTTTTGGTTCTACAGCTACTTCAATAACTGGATCGGGAAAATCCATTTTTTCAAGTACTATTGGTTTATCTGAAGCGCATAATGTTTCACCAGTTGTTACATCTTTTAACCCAACTAATGCTACAATATCACCTGCATTTGCCGTTTTTATCTCTTCTCTGTTATTTGCATGCATCAATAACATTCTACCTATATTTTCTTTCTTTCCTGAGTTAGAATTTAATACGGTGTCTTTGGTATTAATAGAACCTGAATAAATTCTTGCAAAAGTTAAACTTCCAACAAAAGGATCAGTCATAATTTTGAAAGCTAAGGCACTAAATGGTTCATTGTCCTCACAATTTCGAGTAAGCTCTTTTTTATCGTCATTTATATCAACACCTTTTACACTTGCAACGTCTGTCGGAGAGGGCATATAATCTATAACCGCATCTAAAAGAGGTTGTACACCTTTATTCTTAAATGCAGATCCAGTAAGAACAGGGACAAATGATCCTTTTATAGTACCTTTTCTAATACATGTCTTTAATTCAGATATGGAAGGTTCAGTTCCATCTAAATATTTTTCCATGATTGAGTCATCTTCTTCGACAGCTTTTTCAATTAACTTTAGTCTATATTCAGCAGACTGTTCTTTTAAATCCTCGGGAATATCTACAATATCAAATTTAGCTCCTAAACTTTCATCTTGCCAAATTATTGCATTGTTCGAGACTAGGTCAACTACACCTTTAAGATTACTTTCAATACCAATTGGAAGTTGAGTCACTAATGGGTATGAGCCTAAACGATTTGATATCATATCTACGCACATGAAAAAGTTTGCTCCGGTCCTATCAAGCTTGTTGATAAAACACATTCTTGGTACTTTATATTTATCTGCTTGTCTCCAAACAGTTTCAGATTGAGGCTCGACGCCTGCAACTCCATCAAAAACAGCTACTGCACCATCAAGCACTTTTAAAGATCTTTCAACTTCTATAGTAAAATCAACATGTCCAGGTGTATCGATAATATTAATACGATGATCATTCCAAAAACAAGTTGTGGCAGCTGATGTTATAGTTATGCCTCTTTCTTGTTCTTGTTCCATCCAATCCATAGTCGCTGCTCCATCATGAACTTCACCTATTTTATGAGATTTACCCGTATAATATAGAATTCTTTCAGTCGTAGTTGTTTTACCAGCATCAATATGAGCCATTATACCTATATTTCTATATTGTGATAATTGATGTGATCTAGTCATAAGTCCATTACCATCTAAAATGTGAGAAAGCTCTATTAGCGTCTGCCATTTTGTGAGTTTCTTCTCGTTTCTTAACGGCATTACCCTTATTATTAAACGCATCGATAATTTCGTTTGCAACTCTCTCTTTCATTGTTTTTTCATTTCTTTTAACTGCAGAATCAACTATCCATTTCATAGCTAAAGTTTGTGCTCTTTTTGGCCTAACTTCCATAGGTACTTGGTAAGTTGCTCCTCCTACTCTTCTAGATCTAACTTCTAAAGATGGCTTCACATTATTTAATGCTTCATGGAAAAAATCAATTGGTGTTTTATCAGTTTTTTTTGAAACTATATCGAAGGCTCCATATACAATTCTTTCTGAAGTTGATTTTTTTCCGTCAAGCATAATCCTATTCATAAATTTTGCTAAAACTATGTCTTTAAATTTATGATCAGGTAGTATTGTTCTTTTTTCTGCAGCTCTTCTTCTAGACATAATTATTTAGGTCGCTTTGCACCGTAAAGTGACCTTCTTTGTTTTCTCGATGACACACCCTGTGTATCAAGTGTACCTCTTAAAATATGATACCTTACTCCTGGAAGATCTTTAACTCTGCCTCCTCTGATTAAAACAACAGAATGCTCTTGTAAGTTATGCCCTTCGCCAGGTATGTATGCAGAAACTTCTTGCCCATTAGTAAGTTTAACCCTTGCTACTTTTCTTAACGCCGAATTAGGTTTTTTTGGTGTAGTAGTATAAACTCTAGTACAGACACCTCTTTTTTGAGGACTCTTATCTAATGCAGGAACTTTATTCCTTTTTTTTACACTAGATCTACCTTTTCTAACAAGTTGGTTTATAGTTGGCATTTAATCCTTTAGTTAAGTGTTTGGAATTTAATCCACGACCTTTAACAAATCGTAGGGGTCTTTATAAATTGATTGAGTTAAAGTCAAGCAGATATAACAATAAAGTTCTAATTTTCTATGTTTTCAGTCTTATTTTTCTCGATTATTTCTTGATCTCTCTCAAAAGCTATATTTTCATAATCTGAAGTCATTTTACCTGTACCTGCAGGAATAAGCCTACCTACAATCACGTTCTCTTTTAATCCATTTAATGTGTCTATTTTTCCTAGTGTGGCTGCATCTGTTAAAACTTTAGTTGTTTCTTGAAAAGAAGCTGCTGAGATAAATGAACCAGTTTGAAGACTTGCTTTAGTAATTCCTAGTAGTACAGGCTCATACTCTACTTCGTTCTTACCCTCTTTAGATAAAAGTTTATTAAGTTTAATAATATCTCTCTTCAACAGTTGTTCTCCTTCAATAAGATTTGAGTCACCTGATTTTTTTATTAGAACTTTTTGAAGCATCTGCCTTGCTATAGTTTCTATATGTTTATCGTTTATATAAACACCTTGTAACTTATAAACAGCTTGAACTTCTCTAACTAAATATCTAGCCAATTCTTCAACACCAAGAATTCTCAATATGTCATGTGGAACTGGTGTTCCTTCAACTAAGATATCACCTTTCTTTACATAATCACCTTCCTGAACATTTAAGTATTTTGATCTTGGAATTAATAATTCAAAGGATTCTTTGTCATCCAGAGATGTTATTACTACTCTTCTTTTATTTTTATAATCTTTTCCAAATGAGATTTTTCCATCAATCTCACACATAATTGCAGGATCTTTTGGCTTCCTTGCTTCAAACAACTCTGCTACTCTTGGTAAACCGCCAGTAATATCTTTAGTCTTTGATGACTCTTTTGGTATTCTTGCAATTACTTGTCCTGCAGAGACTTCTTGTCCATCTTCAACACTTAAAATAGAATCAATTGACATTGGATAATTTGAAAAATTCTTATCGTCTATATTTTCATCAAAATTTTTATCATTAATGTTGATTGCTGGTTTAAAATTTTTACTTTTCTGATTTTGACTCCAGTCAATAACTATTTTACTTGATATTCCTGTTGTATCATCAACAGACTCTCTAAAAGAAACGCCTTGTTTTAAGTCAACATATTTTACAAATCCATTTCTATCTGAGATTATAGGTAATGTATAAGGATCCCATTCGGCAAGAGTTTGGTTACTTGAAATTTCATCTCCATCATTTACTAAGAGTTTTGAACCAAAAGGTATATTTGATGAATATTTATCTGATTGATTATCTATAACCTTTATTTTACCATTTCTGCTTAAAACTATTTTATTTTTAAAACGATCTTCAATAATTTTGATATTTTCTAGCTTTATTTTTCCTGATACCGGTGATGTAGCATTAGACTGCTCAACTGAAGAACTTGCGGCTCCACCTATGTGAAATGTCCTCATTGTAAGTTGAGTACCTGGTTCACCTATAGACTGGGCAGCTATGATACCAACAGCTTCTCCAATGTTTACTGGTGTACCTCGTGCAAGATCTCTACCATAGCACACGGAACATATTCCGTCTTCTGTCTCACATGTTAGAACTGATCTAATTTTTAAAGACCTCAACCCTAATTTTGATATTGGATCTAAGTGTTTCTCAGAAATTATTTCGCCTGCATTTACTATAGTTTGATTGTTTTCATCGTTAATGTCTTCTACTGGAGTTCTCCCGAGGATTCTTTCAGTAAGAGATGATGTTATATTTCCTGATTCTATAATTTCTTCAACCATGACTCCTTTGTCAGTTTTGCAATCTTTTTCGCGTATTACGGCATCTTGAGCTACATCTACTAATCTTCGGGTCAAATAACCGCTACTTGCAGTTTTAAGTGCTGTGTCAGCTAAACCTTTACGAGCACCATGTGTGGAAGTAAAATATTCGAGGACAGACAAACCCTCTTTAAAGTTAGATTTTATAGGGTTCTCGATTATCTCTCCAGACGGTTTTGCCATTAATCCTCTCATTCCAGATAATTGTTTTAACTGTGCTGCCGATCCTCTTGCTCCTGAGTGAGCCATCATATAAACTGAATTTATAGGTTGATCATCATTTGGACTAGATATTACATCAAGCATTTTATCAGCAACCTTATTTGTGCATTCAGACCAAGCATCAACTACTTTATTATATTTCTCTCCTTGAGTTATTAATCCATCCTGATATTGATCTTCATATTCTTGAACTTTAATTTGAGTTTCATTTAAAAGATCATTTTTATCATTAGGGATAATTAAATCATCTTTACCAAATGAAATTCCAGCAATTGCGGCGTATTTAAAACCAATCTGCATAATATGATCAGCAAATAAAACTGTCTCTTTTTGTCCACAAAATCTGTATACCGTATCAATTATATTACTAACTTCTTTTTTTGTTAATACCCTGTTGATCATTTCAAAATTAATGTTTTCATTTTTTGGAAGTATGTTTCCAAGTATCATTCTTCCAGGAGTTGTCTGAATGATTATATTCTGGTCATTATTATCTTTTATTCTTGCATTAATTTTTGAATGTAGACTTAAATCAGAATTTTCAAGTGCTTTTTCAATTTCATTTAAATCAACAAAATATCTACCTTCACCTTTTTGATTATCACGTTGAATTGAAAGATAATAAATTCCCAAAACAATATCTTGTGAAGGCACAATAATAGGTTTACCACTTGAAGGAGATAAGATATTATTTGTACTCATCATTAAAACTCTGGCTTCAAGTTGTGCTTCTAAACTGAGAGGTACATGAACTGCCATTTGATCACCATCAAAATCAGCGTTAAAAGCTGTACATACTAATGGATGTAATTGAATTGATTTTCCCTCTATCAATATAGGTTCAAAAGCTTGAATACCTAATCGATGTAAAGTTGGTGCTCTATTTAAAAGAACAGGATGTTCTCGAATTACCTCTTCTAAAATATCCCATACTCTTGGATCTTCTTTTTCAACAAGTTTTTTTGCAGCTTTTATTGTGTTAGCCCAGCCGTATATATCCAGTTTATGGAAAATAAATGGTTTAAAAAGTTCTAGTGCCATCTTCTTAGGAAGACCACATTGATGAAGTTTTAGATTTGGACCTACAACAATTACTGATCTCCCGGAATAATCAACTCTTTTCCCAAGAAGATTTTGTCTGAATCTTCCTTGCTTTCCTTTTAGCATATCAGAAAGAGATTTTAATGGCCTTTTATTTGTTGAAGTTATAACTCTCCCACGTCTTCCATTATCAAATAATGCATCAACAGATTCCTGTAGCATTCTTTTTTCATTTCTAATTATAATATCAGGAGCTCTTAAATCGATAAGTCTTTTTAGACGATTATTACGATTAATTACTCTTCTATACAAGTCGTTAAGATCACTTGTGGCAAATCTTCCTCCATCCAAAGGAACTAACGGTCTTAATTCTGGAGGTATTACCGGTAATACCCTCATTATCATCCACTCTGGCTTATTTTTAGATATGATAAATGACTCTATGAGTTTTAATCTTTTAGTTATTTTAGTTTTTTTTAGTTCAGACTTTGTTTCTGTTAGATCTATCTTTAATTGGTTATATTCACTTTCTAGATCAATACTAAGAAGCATTTGTTCAATTGCTTCGGCTCCAATAGCGGCACTAAATGAATCTTCACCGTATTCATCTTGATAATCAATAAATTGTTCCTCAGATATAATTTCACCCTTTTTTAAATCTGTTAAACCAGGTTCTACAACTATAAATTGTTCAAAATATAATACTTTTTCAAGATTTTTAATTGTCATATCTAGTAATGTGGCGATTCTGCTAGGTAGTGATTTCATAAACCATATATGAGAAACAGGAGCAGCAAGCTCAATATGCCCCATTCTGTCTCTTCTAACTTTGGATAGTGTTACTTCTACTCCACATTTTTCACATATAATCCCTCTAAACTTCATCCTTTTATATTTACCACAGAGGCATTCATAATCTTTGACTGGTCCAAATATTCTTGAACAAAATAAACCGTCTTTTTCAGGTTTAAAAGTTCTATAGTTAATTGTTTCGGGCTTTTTTATTTCACCAAATGACCATGATCTAATATTTTCTGGACTTGCAATTGAAATTTTAAGACTATTAAAGTTTTGTACACCTAAGCTCTGATTAAAAATATTTGTAAGTTCTTTATTCATTTGATCCTATTAAGTTTGTTAAATTATTGTCGTTTATATTATCTTTAAAATCTAAATTAAGACCAAGAGATCTTAATTCCTTTACCATTACATTAAATGACTCAGGGGTACCTGATTCAAAATTATTATCACCTTTTACTATCGACTCGTATACTTTTGTTCTCCCAGCAACATCATCAGATTTAATTGTTAAGATTTCTTGAAGTGTATAAGCTGCACCGTATGCTTCTAAGGCCCATACTTCCATTTCTCCAAATCTTTGTCCACCAAACTGTGCCTTACCACCCAGCGGTTGCTGGGTAACCAAACTATATGGTCCAATAGACCTTGCATGAATTTTTTCATCTACTAGGTGATGTAGTTTTAACATATACATATAACCAACTGTTACTGGTCTTTCAAACTTCTTACCCGTTATACCATCATAAAGGATTTCTTGACCAGTATTTGAAACACCAGATTGAGATAATAATTCGGTTATATCTCTTTCTTTTGCTCCATCAAAAACAGGTGTTGCAAAAGGAATTCCTTCTTTTAAATTATTCCCTAGTTCTAAAATTTCATCGTCGTTCATATTTTTTATAATTTTTTGATGATCTTCAAAATTGTAGATTTCTAGAAGTTTATTTCTCAAATCATTTGTTTGGCCCTCTTTTTGAATTTTATTTATCATTT
>CACAVG010000036.1 GCA_902535885.1 uncultured Alphaproteobacteria bacterium
CAAAAATAGCTGAAAAAGCACAAAAATTTTTATTGAATAAAATATTTAATGAAGAAAATATTAATGAAGCAAAGAAAATTATTAAAAAAGAATTTGATCCAATAGATGATATGAGAGCGTCAAAAAATTATAGAACTAAAATTAGTCAAAACCTTTTAGAGAGGTTTTTAAATGAAAATAATAAAATTAAATCAACGCTATATTAATGGATAAAATATTTACAAAAAATATTGAACATGAAAGTGCAGTAAAACATGTTACTGGAAAAGCAATTTATACTGATGATATATCAGAGCCTAAAAATTTACTTCACGCAGTAATTGGATACAGTAATTGCAGTAAAGGAGTAATAAAAAAAATTGATTATAAAGATGTTTTATCTTCAGAAGGTGTAGTAGACATTATTACTGAAAAAGACATTGAAGGTATAAATGATGTTGGGCCAATATTTAAGGGAGATAAAATATTTACTTCAAAAAATATAGAATATTATGGGCAACCAATTTTTGCAGTTATAGCAAAGACCAATAATTTAGCAAAAAAAGCTGCATTAAAAGTAAAAATAGACTTAAAAATATCTAAACCGATCGTTTCAATTGAAGAAGCATTAAAGAAAAAATCATTTGTTTTAAAACCGAAGCATCTAACTAGAGGAAATATAAAAGATGGGTTTAAAAAATCTGACAACACTCTAAAAGGTAAATTGTATTCAGGAGGTCAAGATCATTTTTATTTAGAAGGTCAAATTGCAATGACTATTCCACAAGAAGATAATAATTTTTTAGTTTATTCTTCAACACAACATCCATCAGAAACACAGCAAATTATCGGTAAAGTTCTTAAACAAAATTACAATAGTATCCATGTGATTGTAAGAAGAATTGGTGGTGGTTTTGGAGGAAAAGAAACACAATCTTTTTTGTTTGCAGCCATTACAAGCATTGCAGCAAAAAAGTTATCTAAACCAGTAAAGTTAAGAGTCGATAGAGATGATGATATGATCATGACTGGAAAAAGACATGATTTTTTATTTGATTATGAAGTAGGTTTTAATAATAGTGGTGAAATACTTGCTCTAAAAATAATGATGGCTTCGAGATGCGGTATCTCTCCAGATTTATCAGGAGCTATAAATGATAGAGCCATCTATCATATAGATAATGCCTACTTCTTACCAAATATAGAAATTAATTCGTATAGATGTAAAACAAATACTGTTTCTAATACAGCTTTTCGTGGATTTGGTGGGCCTCAAGGAATGTTTTGTATTGAAAATATAATTGAAAACATTGCTCAAAAATTAAATCGAGAAGCAAGTGAAATAAGAAAAATTAATTTTTATAAAGATAAAATTAAAAATACTACTCATTATGGAATGAGAATTACTGACAATGTGATTGAAGATATTTTTAATAAATTAATTAAGAAATCTAATTACAAAAAAAGAAAAATAGAAATTTATAATTTTAATAAAAAAAATAAAGTTCTAAAAAAAGGAATAGCAATAACACCTGTAAAGTTTGGAATATCATTTACAACTACTCATTTAAACCAAGGTGGTGCCTTAGTTCATATCTACACTGATGGATCCATTCATTTAAATCATGGAGGAATTGAAATGGGTCAAGGATTAATGACGAAACTTGCTTTAGTGGCTTCAAATGAATTTGGACTTAATTATGAAAATATAAAAATCACTTCAACGGATACAGAAAAAGTGCCTAACACATCAGCGAGTGCCGCATCAGCTACAACTGATATAAATGGAGCAGCAATTGTTAATGCTATAAATAATATCAAATCAGGTCTAAATGAATTTATCTATGATTATTTTAAAACAAATAGCAAAATAAAATATGAAAATAATTTTGTTTATTTTGATAAAAGAAAAATATCTTTTAAAGAATTGATAAATACTGCTTACTTAAATAGAATTCCATTGTCATCTTCAGGTTTCTATAAAACTGACAAAATTAATGTAAATACAAAAACACTTCAAGGAAGGCCATTCTTATATTTTACTTATGGAGCGGCGGTAACAGAAGTAATTATTGATAAATTAACTGGTGAAAATAAAATTCTTCAAGTTGATATAATTCATGATGTTGGCAATTCTATTAATGAGAGAATTGATAAAGGGCAAATTGAGGGTGGTTATATTCAAGGATTAGGTTGGCTAACAACTGAAGAGGTGTCTTGGAAATCAAATGGGGTTCTAACAACTCATAGTCCTTCTACTTACAAAATACCAACTGCAGGTGAAACACCATTTAAATTTAATGTTGAAATTTATGATCGTGGTTTTAATAAAGAAAAGGTTATTAATCGCTCTAAAGCTGTTGGAGAGCCACCATTTATGCTAGCAATTTCAAGTTTTATCGCACTAAAGGATGCAGTATATAATGCCAATAAAGGAAAAAATTCTGAAAATTTAATTGCACCTGCTACTGCTGAAAATATATTAAAAAGTTTGCATTAAAATGTATCTTAAAAAATTAAGTAAAAATATAAATTTTAATAGTAAAATAGTTAAGGCTAAAATTGTTGAAGTTAAAGGATCATCGCCCAATAGTTTAGATGACATTATATTAATCTCAACTGATACTATCTTTGGAACTATCGGTGGCGGAAACTTAGAATATTTAGTTATCGATGAAGCGAGAAAATTAATTGATAATAATATAGCAAGTAAAGTAATGAATATTCCGCTTGGGCCAGGAATCGGACAATGTTGTGGTGGATACGTACAAGTTAAATTAACCTTACATATTAATTCCAAAGATGCACTAAAAAATGAATTTGTTGTTAATAATATTAAACCTAATTTATATGTATTTGGATCAGGACATATTGGTCAAGCGTTAATTTCTAAATTAGAAAATATTAATTTTAATACTTTTATAATTGATTCAAGAGAAGATTATTTAAAAATGACAAATATCAAAGAGATAAATTATTTACTTTCGAAAAAACCTTGGGAGATTGTATCAAAACTAGAAGATAATTCTTATTTTATAGTCTTAACTCACAGTCATGATTATGATTTAAAAATATTAAATGAAATTTTGAAAAAAAATAATACTTTTGTTGGTTTAATTGGATCTCTTACAAAGAAGAAAAGGTTTTATAAAAGATTAATTGATAGTGGTCACAATAAATCGATAGTTGAGAAAATTGAGTGTCCAATTGGAATTGATATTGGTAATTCAAAAGATCCTAATGAAATAGCTTTCTCAATAATTACAAGAATAATATCAATAAAAAATAGCTTAAATCATTTATCAAATAATAAAATTAAAAAAGTTATATGACAAACATAGATTTTATGAAAAGAGCTATTTTACTGTCAATTGATAATATCAAAAATAATGGAGGTCCTTTTGGATGTGTTATTGTAAAAGATAATGAAATTATTGCAGAAGGAGTAAATAGAGTAACATTTAATAATGATCCTACTGCTCATGCTGAAATTGTTGCTATTAGAAATGCATGTCAAAGATTAAATACCTTTAACTTAGAAGGTTGTGAATTGTATTCGAGTTGCGAACCATGTCCTATGTGCTTAAGTGCGATATACTGGTCACATATAGACAAAGTATATTATGGTAATTCTAGAGAAGATGCTGCAAAAATTAAATTTGATGACAAGTTTATTTATGATGAACTTTCATTAGAAATAAAAGAAAGAAAAATTCCAATCAATCAAATATCACGTGATGAAGCTATAAAAGCATTTAATATTTGGGAAAAAGAAGAAAATAAAATAAGATATTAAAATGGAATTATTTCTTAAAATTGTTGCGCCTGTTCAATCTTATGACTTCCAAACCTTTTTTCATAATTTACTTTTATCACTTCCAGCATCAGCATTATTAGGATTACTATTATTTTTTATCCTTGGAGCATTTTCAGGTTTAAAATCTAAAGAACAAAGACTCTATATTGTAATTGCAACAACTATAGTGATATCTTTTACTGCAGCTTTTTATAATTTAGGTGTTCCAACAGAAACTTTATTTGCAGTATATTCTGAGTGGTTACATTTAATTGTTAGATGGGTTCATATAATTGTTGGTGTAGCATGGATTGGAACATCATTTTATTTTAATTGGCTCGACAGTAGATTGGAAAGAGATGATCCAGATTTTAAACACCTTGATGGTTATTTATGGTCTGTTCATTCAGGTGGGTTTTATAGAATTGAAAAATTAAAAGGGCCTCCTAAAAAACTTCCAAAAGTTCTCCATTGGTTCAAATGGGAGGCATATGCAACATGGATAAGTGGTTTTGTGCTACTTATTTTAGTTTATTATTTAAATGCAAGCTCTATGATGTTGGGAGCTAGCGGTATTATATTAACACCCTTTCAAGCAATATTAATATCTATATTATTACTTATAGGGTCTTGGCTTCTATATGATTATCTTTGTAAAAATGTCTTAAAGGATAATGAGCAAACATTGATTGCAACCGGTTTTTTATTATTTGTATTATTAAGTTATTTTTTAACTCAAATATATGGATCAAGAGCTGCATACATACATGTTGGAGCAATTATTGGTACAATTATGGCAGCTAATGTTTTTAGAGTCATTATTCCTGCACAAAGAAATCTTGTTACCTCCGCTGAAAACAATCAAAAACCAAATTTAAATCTTTCAATAGAAGCAAAAAACAGATCAATACATAATAATTATTTTACACTACCTGTGTTGTTTATCATGATCAGCTCACATTTTTCTTTTACGTATGGAGCAGTAAATAATTGGTTAATATTAGCTGTTATATCAATAGCTGGTATTTTGACTCGTCATTACTTTAATTTAAGAAATAAAAAACAATATAAATTTTGGATTTTACCATCAGCAGGCTTAATCATGTTTTTTTTAATGACTTTAAGTAGTCTTTCAATATTTGAAAAAAAAGATGCAAATGCATCTCTTTCTTTAGAATTAGTAAGTTTCAACGAAGTACAAAATATAATTAAATACAGATGTGGAACATGTCATGCTAAATATCCAACTTTTGAAGGTATTGAAGCGGCACCAAAAGGAGTTGTATATGACACTGCTCAAGATATTGTAAACAATATAAAATTAATCAAAGCTCAGGCTATTGATGCTGAAATTATGCCTCCGAATAATCTTACTGGGATTACAAAAAATGAAAGAGAGATATTAAAAGTTTGGATCGAGCAAGGAGCAAATATCAATAATTAACCGGAATGGGGTCTAATGATCTCCATAAATACCATGTGGCTTGTGAACTATATGGACTCCATTTTTTATAAAGCAACTTAAGTTTTCTTTCACTTATAGGAAGTTGAACCTTATAAAGTTTTGAAATAGCTTTTAAAAACCCTAAATCACCTGTTGGAAAAATATTTGAACTTCCATAACTAAACATTAAAAACATATGAATAGTCCAATTGCCTACTCCTTTTATTTCAATTAAATTATTATAAATTTCTTCTTCAGAAGATTTATTTATATTTTTTATGAATTTCTTTTTTTGTAAAAAAAAATTAGAAATATTTCTAATATACAAAATCTTTTGTCTTGATAGACCGCATTTACGTAAATCTATAGTACTTAATTTAGATACAGTTTGTGGTGTTATGTTTCTTTTAAGTTTAAAAAATTTAGTTTTCATCGAATCAGCTGCAGATACTGATATTTGTTGACCAATTATTGAATTAATTAATGAATGAAAATAATTAGAATTTAGATTTAAATATTCATTCCTATAAGTTTGAATTAATTTCTTCAAAACTTTATCTTTATTTGATAGATAAATCTTACCTTTATTCCAATATTTAGGTTTCATATGAATTATTATAACAAATTTAAAAAAATAATATCATACATAAATTTTATTTTTGGAATTTATTTATGGGTTTTAGTAATATATGCAATATTAAGAGCTACAGGATTAATTAAAAGATTTGCACTACAAGAACATCTCTTAGGTGAGTATTTATCAATACCTATTAAATTTATTTTAAGTTTTTTTTAATAAATAATATGATCTATTATTACTTTATTGCAATGGCTGCTGCACTTTGTTGGGCAGTGGCATCTTTAGTATCAGCAGATGTTACAAGAACTATTGGGGGTTTGGCCTTTAATCGTCTTAGATTATTTTTTGTATCAATAATGTTAATTACTTACACATTTTATATAAATACTTGGGATACAATTAGTATTGATTACTTAACTATTATTATTATTTCAGGAATTGTAGGGATATTTTTAGGTGATACTTTATTGTTTATTGCTTTGCAAAAAATTGGACCAAGAAGAAATAATATTTTATTTTCATTAGCTGCTCCTTTTACTGTAGTAATTAATATTTTTTTTCTAAATGAACTTGCTTCAACTATTAGTATATTTGGATGTTTTGTTGTTTTTTTTGGTGTTGTTTTTGCAATTTCCTATGGAGATAAAAAAGGATCTGAGCATAGATGGGAAAAAGTAGAAGGTTCACTTTATATAGGAATTATTTTATCCATTGGAGCCGCTTTGTGCCAAGCAATTGGATTGGTTATGATGAAGCCTATATTATCAGATGGAGCAGATCCAATAGCTTCAGCAGCAATTAGAACTACTGTTTCATGTATTTTTTTATCTTTTACATTTTTTTTAAATTATGAAGTTTTTAATACAAAAGTTAATCTTACAGCAAAAATTATTTACCAATCAATTCTTAGTGGCTTTTTAGGAATGGCCTTAGGTATGAGTTTACTTTTAATCGCATTACAAAAAGCTGATGCAGGTATTGTTGCAACTTTATCTTCCACAAGCCCAATAATGATATTATTTCTTCTTTGGATATTAACAAAAAAAATACCCTCTTATGGAGCATGGGTAGGAACAATTATTGCAATTTTTGGAACAGGATTAATTTTTATCTATTAATTTAATACCTAATTCTTCTAATCTTTCTTTATCGATACTTGCAGGGGCGTCCATCATTAAATCCATAGCTTGTTGGTTCATTGGAAAAGCTATTACTTCTCTAATGTTTGGCTCGTCAGCAAGTAACATAACAATTCTATCAATACCTGGTGCACTGCCTCCATGAGGAGGTGCTCCAAATTTTAACGCATTAAGCATTCCTGAAAATTTATCCTCTAATTCTTTTTTTGAATATCCAGCTATATCAAAGGCTTTATACATAATTTCTGGTCTATGATTTCTAATTGCTCCAGAGGATAACTCTACACCATTACACACGATATCGTATTGGTATGCTTTTATATCAAGAGGATCTTTTTTTTCTAAAGCTTCCATTTCACCTTGAGGCATTGAAAAAGGATTATGACTAAATTGTATTTTATTAGTCTTTTCATCAATTTCATACATTGGAAAATCAACTATCCAACAAAATTCAAAAGAATTTTTATTAAGTAAATTTAAATCATTACAAATTTTTTCTCTTACTTTACCAGAAAATAGTTGAGCATCTTTTAATTTATCACAAATGAAAAATATTGAGTCATTTTCATCAAGTTTTAATAATAATAATTGATCTTCATTTAAATTCTTTGCAATTGGGCCTTTGAAACTATTTTCTGTAAATGAAATATAACCTAATCCAGCTGCACCCTCTTCTCTTGCCCAATTGTTTAATTTATCAAAGAAACTTCTAGGCTGATCGCCAGTATTTTTAACAATTATTCCCTTAACAACTGATCCTTTTTCTATTTGATTACTAAATATTTTAAAATTTGAACCTTTAAATACATTTGTATAATCATCTATAACAAGTGGATTTCGTAAGTCAGGCTTATCAGAACCATAAACTTCCATCGACTCCTTGTAAGGTATTCTCCTAAATGGATAAGGGCTTACCTGAATTTCATTATTTTTCTTATTTTCATCAAATATTTCAAATAAAACTGGCTCAATAGCGTCAAACACATCTTCTTGAGTTACAAAACTCATCTCAAAGTCTAGCTGATAGAATTCACCCGGAGAACGATCTGCTCTACTATCTTCATCTCTAAAACATGGTGCAATTTGAAAATATTTATCAAAACCAGCAATCATTAATAATTGTTTAAATTGCTGAGGTGCTTGAGGAAGAGCATAAAATTTGCCCTGATGTATTCTAGATGGGACTAAATAATCTCTTGCTCCTTCAGGAGATGATGAAGTAAGGATGGGAGTTTGAAATTCAACAAAATTTCTATCTATCATTTTCTTTCTAATATCTGATATTATTTTGCTTCTTAATATAATGTTTTTGTGTAGTTTATTTCTTCTTAAATCTAAAAATCTATATTTTAATCTTATTTCTTCTCCATATTCGATATCAGAATTAACAGGTAAGGGAAGAATTTCAGACTTAGATAAAATTTCATAACTTTCAATTTGAACTTCGATATCTCCTGTTTTTAAGTTCTTATTTATTGTTGAATCTGATCTTTTAACAACTTTACCGTTGATTGTTAAAACACTTTCATTACTAATTTTACTAATGTCATTGAAATCATTATGACTACCATCAATTACACATTGTGTAATGCCATAATTATCCCTTAAATCAATGAATAATAAATTACCATGATCACGTATCGTGTCAGCCCAACCAGATAAAGTAACTTCATCTCCCAAATTATCAATTGATAATTGCGAACATAAATGGGATCTATATTTAATCATTTTTGATCCATCTATAGTATTTCTTTTATTAATGGTATTGTTAATTGTCTTTTTTTTTCTAAAGATAATATATCTAATTTATTTACAATTTCATTAACACCTTGATAACTTCTATCAACTCTTCTCAGTATATATTCAAAAATCTCTTTAGAATTAATTATAAATTGTTTATCAATTAATAATTTTGTTAGTACATTAAGGAGCATTTCATCATTTGGTTGATTGATTTCCAAATTCGAGAATGTTTTTAAACGTGAAGATAAATCATAATATTTAAAATCAATTTCATTTAATTTTTTATTTGAAGTAACTAGTATTTTAAAATTATTTAAAATAACATTATTTACAATATGAAAAATTTTTTCTTCTTCAAAAGATAGTATATCATCTATTAAAATATTCTCAATTCCCTGAAGTATAGATGAATAATTATGATTATTGTACTGAATTGCATTATTTTTTTTTAACCATATATTAGCAAGATAAGTTTTCCCTGATTTATTTGGTCCATATAAAAAAGATAACTGTGACCCGCTGTTTATTAGTGCATTAAAAGCAT
>CACAVG010000037.1:0-2500 GCA_902535885.1 uncultured Alphaproteobacteria bacterium
CAACTTTTAAGAGATTAAATTAACAAAATATTTGTAAAAAATTAAATATAATCTAATAGATTATTTTTACCGCGGGATGGAGCAGCCCGGTAGCTCGTCAGGCTCATAACCTGAAGGTCGTAGGTTCAAATCCTACTCCCGCAACCAATATAAATTAAGTCTTTCTAAGAAATTAGAAAAATTCATTTAATAAAAAGCAAGTAAAAACCTAGGAAATTTCTATCATTTGCAAAATAAGCCATTTTTGTGAATTTTCTATTTGAAAAAGATTAAATCTAATAACAATATTGATAGATTCTTTTTTTTTAAATAAAAATTAAAAAACCTCTATTTTTTCCCCAGAAATCTAATAAAAAAAACATTTTTTTAAGTTTGACATAGAATTTTTAAACTATTATAGGCTCTTACTCTTTTCCTATTGGAAAAGACAATCTCTGCTTTTTAATTTAATTAGTATGAGTTTGTATGCTCTTTAAAATGTTAATAAGATAATAAAGAGATACGTAGACAACAATTCGTAATTTAATTTTTACGAATGTTAATGGAATACGTATCAACAAATACTTTTGTTTATACAAGAAGTATTCCGCTTTAACGGACGTTCCGTAATTTTTGACTTAGGTCAAATTTACTTAACTTAAGAGTTTGATTATGGCTCAGAACGAACGCTGGCGGCATGCCTCATACATGCAAGTCGAACGAAATCCTCGGATTTAGTGGCGCACGGGTGAGTAACATGTGGGAATCTACCTGAAGGTTCGGAATAACTACGGGAAACTGTAGCTAATACCGGATGTGTCTGCAAAGAGAAAGATTTATCGCCTTCAGATGAGCCCGCACTAGATTAGCTAGTTGGTGAGGTAATTGCTCCACCAAGGCTACGATCTATAGCTGATTTGAGAGGATGATCAGCCACACTGGGACTGAGACACGGCCCAGACTCCTACGGGAGGCAGCAGTAGGGAATATTGGACAATGGGGGAAACCCTGATCCAGCAATGCCGCGTGAGTGAAGAAGGCCTTAGGGTTGTAAAACTCTTTCATCAACGATGATAATGACATTAATTGAAGAAGAAGCTCCGGCTAACTTCGTGCCAGCAGCCGCGGTAATACGAAGGGGGCTAGCGTTGTTCGGAATCACTGGGCGTAAAGCGTATGTAGGCGGATCAAAAAGTTAGATGTGAAATCCCTGGGCTCAACCCAGGAACTGCATTTAATACTATTGATCTAGAATTTGGTAAGGGTTAGTAGAATTTCCAGTGTAGAGGTGAAATTCGTAGATATTGGAAAGAATACCAGAAGCGAAGGCGACTAACTAGGCCATTTTTGACGCTAAGATACGAAAGCGTGGGTAGCAAACAGGATTAGATACCCTGGTAGTCCACGCAGTAAACGATGAGTGCTAGTCGCTGGTGCAGTAGTATCAGTGTCGAAGCTAACGCATTAAGCACTCCGCCTGGGAAGTACGGTCGCAAGATTAAAACTCAAATAAATTGACGGGGGCCCGCACAAGCGGTGGAGCATGTGGTTTAATTCGAAGCAACGCGAAGAACCTTACCAGACCTTGACATGGTATGTTTGAATTACAGAATCGTAATTCTTCAGTTCGGCTGGCATACACACAGGTGCTGCATGGCTGTCGTCAGCTCGTGTCGTGAGATGTTGGGTTAAGTCCCGCAACGAGCGCAACCCTCATTTTTAGTTGCCATCAGGTTATGCTGGGCACTCTAGAAAAACTGCCGGTGATAAGCTGGAGGAAGGCGGGGATGACGTCAAGTCCTCATGGCCCTTACGGTCTGGGCTACACACGTGCTACAATGGTGGTGACAGAGGGCAGCAATATCGCAAGATAAAGCTAATCCCAAAAAACCATCTCAGTTCGGATTGGACTCTGCAACTCGAGTCCATGAAGTTGGAATCGCTAGTAATCGTAGATCAGCGTGCTACGGTGAATACGTTCTCGGGCCTTGTACACACCGCCCGTCACGCCATGGGAGTTGGTTTTACCTTAAGCCGGCGCGCTAACCGCAAGGAAGCAGCCGTCCACGGTAGGGTCAGCGACTGGGGCGAAGTCGTAACAAGGTAACCGTAGGGGAACCTGCGGTTGGATCACCTCCTTTCTAAGGATATTGATGATTAGTTCGCTAATTATCCGGATTGTTGTCTATCTATCTCTTTAAAATATTAGCTAGTACTGGGTGCTTATTAATTATATTGGGCTGGTAGCTCAGTTGGTTAGAGCGCGCGCTTGATAAGCGTGAGGTCGGAAGTTCAAGTCTTCCTCGGCCCACCAATAAACAGGGGGATTAGCTCAGCTGGGAGAGCGCCTGATTTGCATTCAGGAGGTCAGCGGTTCGATCCCGCTATCCTCCACCATTACCTAATACAATCTTATTTTTTCTTTAAATTAGTAAATATGAAAATAATAACTGATCAAAATAATTTTTTTGATTTTAATACGTACAAAATTTTTCTCTGTACGTAATTGCAATCAAGCGCA
>CACAVG010000037.1:7500-9178 GCA_902535885.1 uncultured Alphaproteobacteria bacterium
GGACCAACACTATTTGACAATGTGCATAGAGATATGAGAATTTATAAAGAAGAAATATTTGGACCAGTAGTTAGTGTTGTTAGAGCAAAAAATTATGATGAAGCTCTTAATTTGGTGAATGATCATCAATACGGCAATGGGACAAGTATTTATACTTCTGATGGAGAAATTTCACGCCACTTTACAACAAATGCTAAAATTGGAATGGTGGGAGTAAACGTTCCTATACCTGTGCCAATGGCATTTCATAGTTTTGGTGGTTGGAAACAGTCATTATTTGGAGATCACTCAGTCCATGGTATGGAAGGAGTAAATTTTTATACAAAATTAAAAACAATAACAAGTAGATGGCCTAAAAGTATACAATCAGGACCTGAATTTGTGATACCAACTAATTAAATATTATATTAATTTTATCAATTTTTTCTCCAACAAAACTTTTTTGATACTATTACCTTCAGAAAAACTTTTAACCTTAATTCTTTTTAAAATCTCTTTGTGAGAAAGTAAGCCATCACAATAAATAAAATAATCAATATATTTTTGAAATTTTTTTGCACTATTCACGTAACTTAACGATGAATACAAATTATGTTTAGTCATAAAGGGTTCACACGTAATTATAGCTACAGGAAATTTATTTCCTTTTTTAATTTTATAACTCACTGGCACTTCTTTTTCAGTTAAGTTTTTTTCTATAAAATTATATATTTTCTTTAAAAAATTATAAGATTCATCTAATCCTTTTCTTGTAACAACAGTGCCAAATTTATCATCAGATGTATGGTATTCTGGGAATAGTTTTGTTCCATATTTGCTTTTTGAAATACATACAAAAGGTAAATTTACCCTAGGAGCGCAATATTGCCTTTCATCAGATCCTCTCTCTAAAAAATCAAAAAGTTTGAATTTTTTGTTATTGGTAAAAATACTTTTAATTACTTTATCTGTTATTGTATTTCCATATTTGCTTTTTACAACAGAAATTGCTCTTTCATCACCAATACAAGTTAGTTGAAATCCACAAACAATATTTTTCTTTAAGATTTTAATATTTTTTTTTATATACGCTATAGCTCCTATTGTTTCAGGGCAAAACAAAATTCTGTATGTAAAATAGTTCTTACTCTTATTTTTTAATAAAAATTTACTTAATTTTGTTAGAATTATTGGCCCAGATAACTCATTGTTTGCCATTGATGGATGACAAATATTAGTTGAAAAAAAAATTTCTTTGTTTGATTTTCCTTTTATTACTAATTCTCCATAATTAAGTTCACCATTAGAAAATAGAGTATCAATATATACTTTATAATTTCCTTTTTCTAATTTCTTAAAATCGTTGTATGAGATACAAAATCCCCAATCTTTTTTGTAATAAGAAGTTATATAAGGAATAGCATTGGGTCTTGATTTTATGTAATATAATTTTTTTTTAAGTTCTTTTAAATTTATTGTCCTATTTATTGGCTTTGAATAACCTATTAAATGCAAATTATTTTTTTTAAAACTACAAATTTTCTTTCCACTTGGTGTAATTATAAATGCATCATTAACATTCCATTCTTGAGGAATTTTCCAATCATAAACTTTTGTCCCTGTTTTGATGCTGCAAATATTTAATTCAAATATTTTTTTTTTAATTATTCTTAGGCTTTTCCTCACCCCTTTTCCAGTA
>CACAVG010000038.1 GCA_902535885.1 uncultured Alphaproteobacteria bacterium
CATGCAAGAATATCGACACCCGTTTTACCTAATAGGCACCACATAGCAGCTTCTAAAGCACCAGTATTTGATCCAGGCATTATACCCAATAAATAATCATCAGGTAATTTTAGAATTTCTTTTGATTTATCTATCGCTTCTTTTAATCTTGCTTTACATTCAACAGATCTATGTGATCTGCCAGTTAAGGCATTACTCAAAACAGATATGTCCCAGCCTGGTCTTTTTGAGGTAGGTCCACTTGAAAAATTTGGATTATTAGGTTTGGTATTAGGTTTATTCATATGCTTTTTTCAAACTCATAAACTACTAAGCCATCTAAAGGTTTTGGGTCAAACCATGTTGATTTAGGAGGCATAGTCAAATTTTTATTCGCGACTGTAATAACATCACTTATTGAAGATGGGAAGATAGAAAATGCCACACTATCATTATTTTCATCAACTTTTTTTTCTAAAGCTTCCAAACCATGGCATCCAGCAATAAATCTTATTCTATCATCATTATTAACATCAACAATATTTAAATGTTTTTTGAAAATGAAATTGTTTAAAATATTAATATCTAGTGTATCAACAAAATTATCAGTATTTAATTCACTTTTAAAATACAATGAATACCACTTTTTTTCATGATACATTCCAAATTGTTTATTTGATTGAGGCTTGAATGGATTTTTTTCTTTTTTTATTTCGAAGTTTTCAGAAAGAATTTCTAAAAACTTTTCTTCACTCAAACCATTTAGATCTTTAACAACTCTATTATAGTCAAATATTTTAGCTTCATCGCTTGGAAACGCCGCTATCATAAAATCTTCCTGCAAAATATTTTTATTATAATTTAATTCTCCAATAATTTTCATTGCACCCATTCTATGATGTCCATCGGCAATATAAAAATTGTCTACTTCATTTATAAAAAAAGAAGATAACTTTTTGATAAATAATTTATCAGAAATACACCAGAGTTTATGAATAGATTTATCAAAGCTTTCAAAATCATAATCTGGAGTATTTGATATTACAGATGATAACAAATCTTTTATCTTATTATTTTTTTTATATACTACATAAATAGGGCCAATTTGTGTTTTTATATTTAACATTTGCTCTGCTCTTTCTCTCATTCTTGTCTCATATATTTTTTCATGTGCTTTAATTTTTTCATCTACAAAATCTGAGATTTTAGAAAGAGATAAAAAACCTAGTTGAGTATGGCCTTTAAATTCAATTTGATAAATGTAATAAAATAATTCTTTATCTTTTTTAATTACGTCATTTTCTTTCATTTCATTAAAATGTGATTTAGCTTCTAAGAGAGTATCTGCTTCTTTTAATTGCCCAACAGGATTCAAAATTTTTAAATAATTCCAATAATTATTTTTTTTAAATATTTCTATATTTTCAATACTTAGATGATCAGTAGAGGGAGCAATTAAATTTTTTGCATCTTCGTTGTAAGGACGTGTTCCTTTAAAAGGTTTAATTTCAACCATAATAAAGAAACACCTTTAATTAAATAAAAAAAAATTTAAACTTAAATTACGCTACTTCCGGTATTTGAGAAATAGATTTACCTATTCCATCATCATCAATAACATCATCAGCCATTGATCCATTTAGATAATCATCATAAGCTGACATATCAAAATATCCATGGCCACATAAATTAAAGAGAATAGTTTTTGACTCACCATTTTCTTTACATTCTAAAGCTGCATCAATTGCACCTTTGATTGCATGGTTTCCTTCTGGAGCAGGAATAATTCCTTCTTGTTTTGCAAAGGTTAAACCAGCTTCAAAACAATCTTTTTGACCGTAAGCCTTTGCTCTCATCAGACCTAACTCATATAAGTGGCTTAAATGATAAGACATGCCATGGTATCTTAATCCACCAGAGTGATTAGCCGGAGGTAAGAAATCAGATCCAAGAGTATGCATTTTAATTAATGGAGTCATTTTTGCCATATCACCATGATCATAAGCATACTTACCCTTAGTAAATGAAGGACATGATGCAGGCTCGCAACCAATTATATCAATTTTTTGACCACCTCTTAACTGTTGTCCTAAAAATGGAAACATTAATCCAGAAAGATTACTACCACCACCTGTACAGCCAACAATAATATCAGGATAATCTCCAGCCATCTCCATTTGCATGATAGCTTCATTACCATTTATAGTTTGATGCATTAGAACGTGGCCTAAAACACTTCCAAGTGAGTATTTTGCCTTACCTCCACTTTTAACAGTTGCTTCTATTGCTTCTGATATAGCTATTCCCAAACTACCAGGGTTATCAGGATTTTCTGATAATAACTTGTTACCGAAGTCAGTTAAATTAGATGGACTAGCGTGACAGTTAGCGCCGAAAGATTGCATCATTAATTTTCTGTAAGGTTTATGATCAAAACTAACCTTAACCATGAAAACTTCAATATCTATACCAAAGATCTGACCTGCAAAAGCTAATGAACTTCCCCACTGACCTGCACCCGTTTCAGTAAAAATTTTACTAATTCCTTCTTCTTTATTAAAAAATGCTTGCGGAACTGCTGTATTTGGTTTGTGACTTCCTGTAGGACTAACACCTTCATATTTGTAATAAATTTTAGCTGGTGTATCTAAAAACTTTTCTAACCTTCTTGCTCTAAATAAAGGAGAAGGTCTCCATTGTTTATATACTTCTCTTACTGGCTCAGGAATTTCTATTTCTCTTTCGGTAGAAACTTCTTGCATAATTAAACTCATTGGAAACAAAGGAGCAAAGTCATCAGGACCAGCTGGTTGTTTAGTTCCAGGGTGTAATGGTGGTGGTGGTGGACTTGGTAAGTCTGCATTAATATTATACCAAAACTTTGGTGCTTTATTTTCTTCAAGTAAGTATTTAATTGAGTCGCTCATAATAAAAGTATATTGAACTATAAAAAATTAAATTTCAACCATAAATGAAATACTTAAACTTCAAAAATGTGTCTATTTTTATTGCTGTTTTATTAGTATTATATGTTTTTTACGGATATTTTACTCATTGATCTTTTTTGTCCAACAAAAAGACCAATAAAAACTAGAATAATTCCGACTACAGAACTAAATACTATTTGTTCAGAAAGAAATATATATCCCCATATTAATGCAAAAACAGGAATTAAATAGGCAACATAAGACAAGAAAACCGGACCAGATTGTTTAACTATATGATAGCGCATATGAAATGCAATAGCTGTCGGAAAAACACCTAAATAAATAATAGAAATTAAAGAAATTTTATTAATATTATTCTCATAATTAATAAAATCATAGAATAAAAATGGTAATGAAATTATCGCTCCAAACAATGTAGCAAAAGTAGTAATTGAAATAGGGCTTAATTTCTTTAATTTATTATAAGCAGCAATATTTGAAATCATATAGCCAAATGCTGCTATAATCACAAAAATTTTTGCTAAAGTACTAATATAGTTTTCATCTTGAAAATTGAATTTACTTATATCTAAAATAAAAATAATACCTACAAAACCTATAATAATTGATAAAAATTTAATCCAAGTAAACTTATCATCTGAAGTTAAAACATGAGACATTAGTAATGTTATTAAGGGACCAACTGACATTAATAAACCTGCAGTAGAAGAGGGTATGTATTGTTCAGCCCAACTAATCAAATAGAATGGTAAAAAATTACCTGTAATTCCAATAAAAGAAAGAATTAAAACTAAATCAAGATTTAATTTAGGATGCTTGTTATATGAATAATATAAAATAATTAAGAATATTGATGCAATAATTAATCTTAAAGAAGCGATACTGGTAGGATTAAAACTAGATAAACAAATTTTAATAATAAAAAAAGAAGATCCCCAAATAGCAGCTAAAATTATAAGGAGAATTAAATTATTTGATGCTAATCTGTTTAACAAAAATTAGATTTTATTTTTTGGTTGTGGAATTTCGATATTTTCAGAAGATTTCATAAATTCATCCCTTCTTCCATCCCAAAGATAGTCAGCGTAATCAAACTCTGTAATCATTCTGTCAGATCGCTCAAATGTTAAGCCGTATTTTCTACAATAACTGGCAAACTCTTCAGCATTGTCTAAAGGTAAATTTTCTACAGTCCATTTTCTAGAACTTCTATCAAATTTGAAACCATTTTTTTTGAACCAATCTCTGTGATAATATGAATCTCTGCCAAAAGCTGAAAAAGTTATTTTCTTTGTCATAATGATATGCGCTCATACATGAAAAACTTAGAAATAACAAATTTAATTTTTAAAATTAATTTTATTTAAAATAGTAGAAATCTATAAGTATTTATAATATGGTAATCTGATGGATCTTTATAGTAGCAGTGAAATAACAGTTCATAAGTTAAATGAACTTAAGCAAGATGACAAAAAAATTCAAATTATAGATGTAAGAGAAGATACTGAGAGAGATCATGCCCATATTAAAGGTACGATACATATGAAACTTTCAGAGATTGCTAAAAGATACACTGAATTAGATAAGAAAAAAAATATTTTTGTAATGTGTCATACCGGTACAAGAAGCCAGGCTGTATGCAAATGGCTTAAAGCACAAGGTTATAATCATTGTGTTAATGTACTTGGAGGAATAGATGCTTGGGCTGCATTAATAGATAGAAATATAAGAAGATATTAAGAAATACTCTCTAAGTACAAACCTAGAAAAATAATAATTATACTAATTAAAAACAGACTTATCCTGAACAGGATTTCAATAAAAAGATTAAATCTTATTCGTTTTTTTATAATTAGTTTATATAGAGGATTACTAATAGATAGAGAAATTAATAGTATTCCAATAATAATAACTAACCAATGCATAAAGTTAAAAAATACATAGCTGAAGATTTAAAATTTTCAAATCAAACTATCAAAGAAATGAAGATTAATTCAAAAAAATTTTATAATAAAATTAAAGAAAGAAGAAGTATACGTGAATTTTCAAAAGATAAAATCGATATAAATATTATAAAAAATGCGATCTTATCTGCAGGATCAGCTCCAAGTGGAGCAAATCTTCAACCTTGGCATTTTGTAGTAATAAAAGATAAAAACGTAAAAAAGAAGATTAGAATAGAAGCAGAAAAAGAAGAAGAAAATTTTTATAAGTACAAAGCTCCTAAAGAATGGTTAGATGCATTAACTCCATTGGGAACTGATGAAAATAAAAAATTTATTGAAAATGCACCTTATTTAATAGCTATATTTGAGAAAAAATTTTCAGTTTCAAAAAATAAGAAAATAAAAAATTATTATGTAAAAGAGTCTGTCGGTATAGCTACTGGTATATTAATTACTTGTATACATTTTTCAGGCTTAGCAATATTGACGCACACGCCAAGCCCAATGACATTTCTTAATAAAATTTTGAAAAGACCCAGCAATGAAAAACCATTTGTTTTACTTATTGTTGGACGACCAGATAAAGATGTAAAAGTTCCAAAATTTGCAAAACAAAAGAAAAAGTTTGAGGAAATTACCTCAATTTTTTAACCAAGCTCTTCTGGTTTCATAGTTTCATAAACCTCATAAGGCATATGTATCCAAGGAGAATCTTCTAAGTAATCAACATAATAATTTGGCTTAAATGAAGATACTGACTTATAAAACAAAACTCCAGTTCTAATTGGTTCATCTATATAAAAACCATAAGTATGATTTAACCAATCAATACTTTTTTTAAGAGTAATTCCTGAGTCTGCTAAATCATCTACTATTAAAACTTTTGATCCAATGTTAGGGCTTGTTTTTGCTAAATCTCTTGAAAATGTAATTGCACCTCTTTTATTTTTAACTCCCTCACCTTTATATGATTCAACAGAAAGAATTGCTAAAGGAACATCAAATATTCTTGCCATTACATCCCCTACTCTCATACCCCCTTTTGCAATGCAGACAACCTGATTAAACTGCCATCCATCCTTATGAATTTGTTTTGCTAAATCTTCTGTTTTACTTCTATATTCGTCCCAACTAATGTGTAAATCAGACATAAATCTTCCTTTGAAATTAAAAATTAAACCTCTCCCTTTAAAAAAGAGAGAGGGTTATAAGAATTTTAATTATTGTGGTACTTCGCCGTCAATACCTTGAACATAAAAGTTCATTCCAAGTAACATTCCATCAGGAGCTACTTCACCTTCAGGAACCACAAGCTCACCAGCTTGATTGTAAATTGGACCCGTGAATGGATGGATAGTTCCATCTTTAATTCCAACTTCCATATTTACAGCTTCTTGAATTAAACTTGCTGGCATAAGTTTGGTATTATATGGTGACATTACAACCATACCTTTATCCATACCATCCCAAGTATCACCTGAAGACCAAGTGCCATCTACAACAGCTTTTGCTCTTTCAGCATAATAAGGACCCCAAATATCTTCGATAGATGTTAAATGTGCATCAGGACAGAATTCTTCTTGGTTTGAAGCTTGTCCAAATGCGTAAACACCTGCTTTTTGAGCTGCTTGGCAAGGAGCATATGTATCTGTATGTTGAACAATTATGTCGGCTCCTTGATTAATTAAAGTATTAGCTGCATCAGCTTCTTTACCTGGGTCGTACCAAGTAAATACCCAAATAATTTTCATTTTGATATCTGGATTTACTTTAGATGCCGCTAAATAAAATGCATTAATTCCTCTTACAACTTCTGGAATAGGGAATGAAGCTATATAACCAATGGTATTAGTTTCAGTCATATGACCAGCTATATGCCCTTCAATCATTCTACCTTCGTAAAATCTAGCTGAATAAGTAGCAACGTTATCTGCTTGGATATACCCGGTAGCATGTTCAAATTTTATATCAGGAAAATCCTTAGCTACTTCATGTGTCTGATCCATATAGTTGAAAGACGTTGTAAATATTAAATCATGTCCTGAGTCTGCTAGTTTTCGAATTGCTCTTACTGCATCTGCATTTTCAGGAATATTTTCAAGATAAGTAGTAGTAATAGAATCACCAAGTTGGCTCTCCATATATTTTCTACCTACATCGTGCATATATGTCCAACCATGATCTCCTGGAGGACCTATATAAATAAATCCAACTTTTTTAGGGTCTGCATAAGCTGATCCAAATGCAAAAACTAAAAAAGTAGATAAAAAAGTTATTATTCTAATCATTCTAACCTCACCTGCTAATATAACGATTACTCAAATATATACTTAATATATACAAATAGGTTTGATCAATAATTCTATATGATTATAGAAAAAAAAAAGTGGATATTTATCTGCCTTTATAAAAAGGAATAGTTAATGAAGCTGGTGCGCTAAGTTTTATTCTTAATTTATTACTAGAAATTAACACTAATACTATAATAGTTGCAACATATGGCGCCATGCTAAAAAATTGACCAGGGAATCTTAAACCTAAAGCCTGAAGATTCATTTGAAGAATAGTTACACCTCCAAATATATAAGCTCCAATAAGTACTCTTTCTGGTTTCCAGGTTGCAAATACAACTAAAGCTAATGCTATCCATCCTCGTCCAGCTGTCATACCCTCTTGCCACATTGGAGCATAACAAATTGAAATATATGATCCTGCAAGAGCACACATAGAACCTCCAAATATAATTGATAAAAATCTAATTTTAATAACGCTATATCCTAATGCATGTGCAGAATTATGAGATTCCCCTACTGCTCTTAAAATCAAACCAGCTTTAGTTTTATAAAAAAAATAACTAACCAAAAAAACAATTATGAAAGAAAATATAACAAAAAACCATGGTGAAAGACCGTCAATTGGTGTTCCAATATATTGTTTGCCAAGCATCGAACTGAGACCTATTCCAAAAATAGTTAATGCTAATCCCGTAGCAATTTGATTTGACATTAAAAATAGAACTAGAAAAGCAAATAAACCAGACATGATAATTCCAGATAATATAGATACAAAAAAAGCTAAAAAATAACTTCCTGTAATTACTAAGATAATAAAAGCAGACACTGCACCTACCAACATCATTCCTTCTACACCTAAATTTAATACTCCAGATTTTTCTGTAACTAACTCTCCTATACCAGCAAAAACAAGAGGTGTTGTTGCAATTAAAACAATTTGTAATATTCCAAGTATTAAATCTAAATTCATAATAATTTTTTGTAAGTTAATTTATAGTTGATTAGTAATTCTGCACCTAATAAATAAAATAAAACCAAACCCTGAAATATAAAACCTACTGCTGAAGGTATCTGTAAAAACAATTGTGCATCTTCAGCACCAAGATAGGTAAGAGCGATAACTAGAGAAGCAAAAATAATACCAATTGGGTGAAGTCTACCCAAAAAAGCAACAATAATTGCAGTAAATCCATAATTTGGAGAAATATCTCTATATAATAATCCAATTGGACCAGACACTTCAGCTAAGCCTGCAATACCTGCAAAAGCGCCGCAAATTGCAAAAGCAAAAAAAACTAAAGTTGTTTGATTAAAACCAGCATATCTTGCAGCTTTGGGGCTGTAACCGGATACTTTTAATTGAAAGCCAAAAATAGTTTTTGAAAATATAAACCAAGATACAAAAATTAAAAATAGCGTAATAATTAATCCAAAGTGTACCCTTAAACCATCAAATAATAGAGGCATTCTTCCAGATTCACTAAATGGTCTTGATTTAGGAAAGCTATAACCAAATGGATCTTTCCAAGGTCCAACTACTAAATAATCTAAAATAAATAAAGCAACATAAACTAACATTAAACTTGTTAAAATTTCATTTGTATTAAATTTTGTTTTTAAAATTGCTGGTATTAAACCCCACAATGCTCCTCCAATTGCTCCACCAAAAATCATTAATGGCAACA
>CACAVG010000039.1 GCA_902535885.1 uncultured Alphaproteobacteria bacterium
TCAAAGCATCCTTGCCTCAGCTAATTCAAGTCTAAGTGTTCAATCCCCTAAAGATGGTTTAATAATTGCACCATTTGGAGCAATATTACCCTTAAGAATTTTAATTCCCCCATTTTTAGTTAATGGATTTTCAAATTTTTTAATAACGTCATTGTTCCAACATTTAGCATTTATATTGTTCTCAGCCACAGTTTTTCCATTAACAGTCATTTCATTTTCTTCTAATAAATTTTTTTCTATTAATCTTTTTATAACTACAGGTACACCACCTGCATAATAAAAATCTTCCATTAAGTATTTTCCAGAAGGTTGTAGATTTACTAAGGTTGGAATACCATCTCCACATTTATTCCAATCCTCTAAATCTAAATCTATTTCCATTCGACCTGCGATTGCAGCCAGATGAATAACTGCATTTGTAGACCCCCCTATTGCTCCATTGACCTTGATTGCATTTTCAAATGATTTTTTTGTAACAATTTTTGACATAGTTATATCTTCCTTAACCATTTCAACAATTCTTTTTCCAGACATATGAGCTAAAGCATATCTTCTTGAGTCAACTGCAGGTATCGCAGCATTTCCAGGTAGTGACATCCCTAATGCCTCCACCATTGATCCCATTGTTGATGCAGTACCCATTGTCATACAATTACCTTTTGATCTACTCATTGAAATTTCTGCATTAATAAAATCTTCTTCTGTAATTACACCAGCGTTTAAATCGGCATCAAGTTTCCAAACACCAGTGCCAGAACCTATTGTTTCACCTTGATGATGTCCATTAAGCATTGGACCACCTGAAACACCTATTGTAGGAAGATCTACACTTGCAGCCCCCATCATTAATGAAGGTGTTGTTTTATCACACCCCATTAATAGTACGACTCCGTCTATAGGGTTACCCCTTATTGCCTCTTCAACATCCATACTTGCTAAATTTCTAAACAACATAGCTGTAGGTCTTAAATTGGATTCACTTGCTGAAAAAACAGGAAATTCAAGAGGAAAACCGCCAGCTTCATAAACACCTTTTTTGACAGACTCTGCTATCTCTCTAAAATGACCATTACAAGGCGTTAATTCTGACCAAGTGTTACAAATTCCAATTACAGGACGACCGTCAAACAAATGATTTGGGTGGCCTTGATTTCTCATCCAGCCTCGATGAATAAATGTATCTCTTCGATGTGATTTAGAATTATACCAATTAGAAGATCTAAATTTATTTTTTTTATTCATGTGTGAAAGTTTTAGCTAATTAAAGTAAAAAATCAAATTTTAAATTTATTATCTTCAAGACCAGGCACATTAACATTTAATGCAAATAAACTACCATCATGTTGATTTTTACCAGAATTTGTAGCACTTGTAATAAATAAAGTTTTAAGATCACTTCCTCCAAACACACAATTTGTTACATTTTCAACAGGTAGCTCGTAAATTTTGTCTATTCTTCCTTTAGGGTCAATTTTCACTACACATGACCCACCCCAACGACAATTCCAAATAAAACCATCACTATCAATAGTTGATCCATCTGGAGCACCTCTATCAAAATCAAAGAAGTTTTTTTTGTCTGACAAACTACCTTCATCTAGGTTAAAATTGTATTCTAGTAATGATCCCTCAGTTGTATCGGCAAAATAAAATTTTGTGTTATCTGGACTCCAAACAAATGTATTAGGTATACCAAGATTTGTTTCAACAATATTTACCTTATTATCAGATAGACAATATAAACTACCAGATTTAGCATTTAAAGATTTTGCACTTCCATCTTGATTAAAATTATTTTGCATCGTCCCAAACCAAAGCCTACCTTTAGCATCTGATGCACCATCATTAGATCTATTTGTTAAAATATCATCTTCAACATTAATTATTCTTTCATATTTTTTAGATTGAAAGTTAAATTTATTTACTCCATTATTTGAGACTAGAGCAATTTCATTTTTTGAGATTATTGACGTAGCTGTTACAAAATCAGGTAAATCAAAAGTTTCTAATTTTTCGTTATCTATATTAGTTCTGAATAAAACTGATTTTGGTTTAATATCTACCCAAAGTAAACTTTGATCTATTGAAGACCACGTTATACCTTCTCCTAAACTATTTTTTACATCTTTATATAATTCAACCTTACTCATATTTAGATCATTATAATAAAATTAAAAATTTATGAAGATAAGTTTAGAGGTAGTGGGCTTTATCTTTGATACGAGCCATTACTTCTTTGGTTGCTTCTTCAGATCCATCATGGAACGTACCCATTAATTTATCTAAGAAACTAGTATTTCCACCTGAGTAATTGCATTCAAAATATTTGTGATGAATATAATGCATATAATCACCTGTTGGAATTGATACTCCATTTTTGAAAGTCATTTTTTCATATCCTGTATGTCCAGGTGTAGGTGCTAAACCAGCATGAAATACATGATACATCGCAACAAGAGGATGTGAAGGGATTATCCAATGAACTAAAATTCCTGAAAAATAGAGTATATGTTCTATCGGATGCATAGACATACCTGACCAAGCACCTGTATTCGTATTACGGTGATGAACTTTATGGGCAATTTTATAAAGGGGTGCCCAGTGTAATAATCTATGAGTTAAGTAGAAATGCGCGTCTCTTATAAATGGAACAAGAAAGAACATAAAACAACAATATATCGGATAAACCTCCCAGCTTACATATGGGATTATTTGATTTGCAAAAGCCCAAAATGTAATTACTTCATAAGCTGTCCATAATGGAATAGCACTACAAAAAGTATAGAATAGGTTGTCTTTAGTCTGATCATTAAATAAAAAAGTTGAGTTATTTTTTTCTAGAGGTCGTGGGTTATATTTAAATGAAGTTCCTTGTGTCTTCAGTCTTAAATGAAAGAAGCCAGTCCAAAGCAAAATAATAACTGCGTTTCTGAAAAATATGTAGGATATCCATCCTATTTCAAAAGTCTTCATTGTCTCTAAAGAGGGAGTCAAAAAAAGATATGTAGCAACTGTTATTGCTGCAAAGACAAAGGTCCATGGGAAAAAAATACCAGGAAATTTAAAAAAATACTTTAAAAATTTTATTGGGTTAAAAAATATATCTTTAGGTGGATTAATACTTATTGTACCAAATGGTTTCCAATGACCTCTTTTATCTCTAGTACCAAAGTCACTATCATCTAGTTGATTTCCCATAATGTATTTATAGTATATTTTGAATAAAAAAAAAGAGACTAAATTGTCGTATCTGGAACCTTCACATCAATAAAATAATTTTTATCTTTAGATTGCTTAAATATTGCTGGAATTATTGATCTATAAGCAGAAATTATTCCGTTATGAGGTTCTGGCATTTGATTTTTAACTATTTTGTGAAATTTTTTTAAATTATGGCATGGGATTTTTGGGAAAATGTGATGCTCAATATGATACTCCATATTTGAATACAAAAAACTAAAAAAGGGATTCATAATAACAGTTCTTGTACTTTTTCTATGATCTTTAATATTATCAGCTAGTCCAGCATGTTGAGTCATGCCGCATATCATTAATATAGTATTACCATAAAATGGAGGTAAAATTATCATTATTATTGGTAGCCATGATTGTAACAAAACTGAACATAAAATTACGAGCAACCAAAAAAACAAATATAATCTTGAACTATTAATAATTTTTTTTATCTCCTTTTCAGGTACTGTAACTTTTACAACAGGAGTAATTATCCCAAATGAATGTTTAATAATTTCAAAATGTGTAAAATGTCTTATTTTTTGAATATTAATTATTGGACCAAGAGGTAAAAAATTTAAAAGAAATCTTAAAGGTTCTGTTGGTTTTGGACTATTATTTTCATAATCGTACACCTCTTCATGTGTAAATATAGTGTAAGTATGGTGATGAAAATGACTCCACTTCCATCTAACTGCTTCAAAACCACCGAGTAAAGAAGTTATATGATAAAAAAATTTATTCAACGCTCTTCTTTTAAAATATGTTTCATGATTTGTTTCATGTTGAATGCTTATGATCTTACAATAGAAAATATTTCCATAAAGCAAAAGAGCAGGTATTGACCATAAAGTACCCCAACTAAGAATACATAGATATCCACTTAATATTAGAGTAACAATAAATACGGATATATCTAATAAACCTTTTATATCCGATCTCTTAGAAAGTTCCTTTAAAGTTTTCTTATCTATTTTTGGTTTATACCAAGTTTTTAAATCGACTTCACCCGCAAACATTAATCAAAATTTTTCTGAAAGCTTTAAAAATTTTTCAAATTCACCTTCATCAATGTTAACTGTGATTTTAGGATCATTAAATTTTTTGTTTACCGTATCATCGTGAAACTCTTTGAATGCAGTTACTCTTTCAGCTTGTAGTTTTGAAAATTCTTTTTTAAAATCTCTATAAATTCTCGCATGTCTTGGAATTTTTCCTTGAGTATATCCGAGTACATCATTAGCAAATAAATATTGTCCATCACATCCAGAGCCACTTCCCATTGAGAGAGTCATGATATCAACTTTTTTTGTAATAACTTCCGCAATTTTTGGTGGCACTACTTCGAGTTCAACTCCAATAGCACCCGCTTCTTGTAACTCAAGAGTATGTTCTAAAATTCTTATGGCTTTATCTGCTGTTTTACCTTGTGCAACAAATCCTCCAATCCAAGTAGCATTTCCTGGTACTAATCCAACATGACTATTAATTGGAACATACTCATCTCTTAATGCTCTAATCCATTTGTAACTCCAATTACCACCATAGATAACATCTGCACCAATGTCTAAATACTTGTGTGATAGTTTCATTGCTTCGTATTCAGAAGCTACTCTTACTGCTCCTCCGGATTGCATAAAGCAAGTTGGTGCAGCCTCACGAATTCGCTTAAGCTCATCAAAAGAATTAAAAATACCAAATTGTGGAGCATCATGAGAAGTACAAATCATGTCAATGCCTGCCTCTTCAGCTGCTGCAGCTTCATCAGCATTATGCACAAACATAACACTTAGTTGTCTTTTACCTTTGCATTGCAAATAGTCATAAACTGTAAGTTTTTTTCTGCTCATAAAATCTCCAAAAAATAGTTAATCTATCTTAATGAAAATTTTGTCATTATCAACTTTAACTGGATATGTTTTTAAATCCTCACACGCTGGTGGGCTTAGAGCTTCTCCTGATTTAATATTAAAAATTCCCTGGTGCATTGGACATTCAATTTCATCATCCATAACCAAACCATCTTCAAGATGTACCGCCTCGTGCGTACAAATTCCATCAGTAGCATAAAAACCATCTGTTAGCTTATACACACAAAAAGTTTTATCTTGATGATCAAATCTGATAAGATCTTCTTCTTCAATACTATCTGTAGTCCCTACTTCAATCCAATTTTCTTCAGACATAGATTGTATATAATATCTATTTTATGAAAATAAATACAAAATAATATAATTGTTATTTTTGTATAAGTTTATTTAATTTTAGATTTTGATCTGAGAGAATTTGTTTATCTACAATGGTATCTTTCTCAGTTAATTTAGAAGTTATTCTAATGTCACGGCCTACTTTTCCTATGATTCCAACACCACATGCTCCTCTTATTTTATTATTTTTTAGGAAAAAATAAATAACACCATTATTAATATCATTACCTCTTTCGATGATTTCATCATACTCATCACAAATACCAGTCAGTTGAAGATTCAAATTAAATTGATCAGACCACATCCAAGGAATTGAGGTGTATTCTGTTTTTACTCCAGCAATATTTTTTCCAGCACATATTCCATGATTTTGTGCATGTTGATAAGACTCAAGTCGCATATTTCTTTCATAGAATGGATGATAAAAATTAGATACGTCACCTGCTGCATAAACATCTTTAATAGAAGTTTCACAAAATTGATTAGTTACAATACCATTATCAAGTTTTAAATTTGTATTTTCAAATAACTTTACAGTCGGGGTTGAGCCTATACCTGCAATTATAAAATCTGTTTCTATTAAAGAATTATCATTTAATAAAATTTCATAATCGCCATTTTTTTTTGTTATTTTTTCTATCTGTTTATTTAATATTATTTCATTTCCATGTTCTATATGAGTGTTTTGAACTAAATCAGCAATTTGTTTGGGTATAATTCTTCCCATAAGTTGATTACCAATTTCAATAACAATTACTTTCTTTTGAAGCTGAGATAAAGATGAGGCAATTTCTAAGCCAATAAAGCCACCACCAATAATTGTTATTTTATTTTTATTTGAAACTATTTCTTTAATTTTTTTGGCTTCTTCTAAATTTCTTAGATAATAAATATCATTCTTTAAATTATTATCTAAAGTAAGTTTTTTATTTTCAGAACCTGTTGAAATAAGCAAACTATCATAAGAGTAAACATTATCATTTTTTGAAAAAAGTTTTTTATTTTCAAAATCAACTTTATTAATTGATATATTTTCAAATTCTATATTTTCATTTTTTAGTACTTCGCTAGAATGAAAATAAAGATCTTCTTCTTTTTTTTTATCTAGCAAAAAATCTTTAGATAAAGGAGGTCTTTCGTATGGTAATAAATTTTCTTTACCTAAAATTTTAATATTTGATTTTGAATCATTTTGTCTGATCTCTCTAGCAGCATAGATTCCGGCTTGACCACCACCTAAAATTATAATGTTATTTTTCACTCAGTCTAAGCGTTGCTTGGAACAGATAATGGAATTTGATAGTCAGGATTTTTAGCTTGTTTTATGAGTGCTGGAATAATTTCTTTATAAGCCCCAAGAAGACCTTTTCTGGCAGGTGGTAATTGATCTTTAATCATAGCATGCAGCTTAGGTAAATTATGTGAGGGAACTTGAGGGAACATATGGTGCTCAACATGATATTCCATATGCCAATATAAAAAACTTAAAACTGGATTTAAATATACTGTTCTAGTTGTATACCTATGGTCTCTTTTATCTTCTCTAAGTCCTGCGTGCTGAGTAAGACCCATAAGCATGACAAGGGTCTTGCCATAAAAATTAGGCAATAAAACATATAGAACTGGAAGCCAACTTTGAAAGTAAACTGAAGAAGCTATACTAATTATCCAAATAGAAAGATGACTCCACGCAGATAATCTACATTTCCATCTTTCATTTTTTGGAATACAAACTTTCATTACATCAGTAGTTACACCAAATGCATGTTTTATAGTTTCCCATTGAAGAGAATTTTTAA
>CACAVG010000040.1 GCA_902535885.1 uncultured Alphaproteobacteria bacterium
TTTATTATCTTGGGCCTATAGATGGACACAATGTAGACGATATGGTTTCAGTTCTAGAGAATATAAGAGATAATAAATTCGATAAACCAGTTTTTCTTCATTGTATAACCAAAAAGGGTAAAGGGTACAATCCAGCAGAAAAATCAGATGATAAATTTCATGGTGTAGAAAAGTTTGATATTAATACAGGTACCTTGATTAAAAAATCTAATCTAAAATCCTACTCAAATGTCTTTGGAGAAAAACTAACTAAACTTGCTGAAAATGATGAAAAGATTGTAGCAATAACTGCCGCTATGATGTCTGGAACAGGATTGAAATTGTTTAAACAAAATTTTGAAAAAAGATTTTTTGATGTAGGTATTGCAGAACAACATGCTGTTACAATGGCAGCTGGATTAGCCACAGAGGGTTTCAAGCCATTTGTTGCAATTTATTCAACATTTTTACAAAGAGCTTATGATCAAATAGTTCATGATGTAGCTATTCAGAAATTACCAGTTAGATTTGCTATTGATAGAGCTGGGCTAGTAGGTTCAGATGGTCCTACTCACGCCGGTTCATTTGATATAACTTATTTAACAACATTACCAAATTTTATTGTTATGGCGCCAAGCAATCAAAGAGAATTATCAAAAATGATAGAATTATCTTGTGAAATAAATGATACACCTTCTGCTTTCAGATTTCCCAGAGGAACAGGATCAGATAAACTATTTAATAATCAACCTGCTGATATCAATATTGGTAAAGGATATATTTTAATTGAAGGTAACGACGTAGCTATTTTAAATCTAGGAACGAGACTTGATAAATGTATTGAAGCTAGTAAATTCTTAAATAGAAATAATATTTACCCTACTATTGCTGATGCAAGATTCGCAAAACCTTTAGACAGTCAATTAATAGATAATTTATTAGATAATCACAAATATATTCTAACAATTGAGGAGGGTTCTATAGGTGGATTTTCATCCCATGTATTACATTATGTACACAACATGAGGTCAAAAAGAGATAATGTTATAATAAAAAATTTAATATTTCCAGATAGATTCGTAGAACATATGACTCCAGATGAACAATATAAAGATATTAATATGGACACAGAGTCAATCATTAAAAAAATAAATAATTTTTATGAAAATAAAGTCATTGATATTAAAAATTTTAAATTAAAAGTTTAAAACTTAAAAAGAATTTATTTAGTATACGAAATGAAGAAAATTAAAATTCTAAATAAAAATTTTTATCAACCAATTAGCTGTTTAACTGCATATTCTCCATCAATAGCAAATATTTTAGATGGGAAAATTGATTTAATTCTAGTTGGGGATTCGTTAGGCTCAACTCTCTATGGAATGAAAAATACTCAAGGAGTTACAATGGATATGATGAAAAATCATGGGGCAGTTGTTAATAAAGTCATTAAGAAAAGCATTAAGGTTTTAGATATGCCTTATAAAACATACGAAAATAAAAGAGATGCATTCAAGAATGCAAAAATATTATTAGATTACTGTAAACCTGATTTATTAAAATTAGAAATAAATAAAAAAAAATTAGTTGTTTTAGATCACTTAGTAAGTAAAAAAATAAATATTATTTCACACATAGGCGTAACACCGCAAAGTTATAAAAACTTTAATAAAATAAAGATTTTAGGAAGAAGTGATATTGAAAAGAATAATTTATTAAAGTTAGCTAAAGAATCAGAAAGGCTTGGAGCAAAAGCTGTTTTGTTAGAATGTGTAACAGCTGACACAGCTAAACTAATAACAGATAATATTTCAATACCTACAATTGGAATTGGTGCTTCAAAATATTGTGATGGACAAGTTTTAGTATTTGATGATTTAATAAATTTAAGTACCCATAATAAAAAAACTAAATTTGTAAAAAGTTATTTAAATTTTAATAAAATTGTTAGTAATGCAATAAAAAAATACAATCGAGAAGTTAAGCTAAGAAAATTTCCTAGCCTAAAATTCACTTTTAATTAATCTAAATCTATAAAACTGTTTTGTTTATTTAAAATCTTAATGAGGCCAGAATTAATTTGATACCATAAACCAATTACGTTCAGTTTGTTTTCATTAATCAATTTATTTATAAAATCATATTCACAAAGATTTTTAATTGATTGTTTTATATTTTCTTGTTCAAAGAAAGTTATTTTTTCATTTTCTGGAAGATCTTTAGGAATTTTGTTATAAGAGCTATCTAGAGAACTTAACCATTTATTTATAAATTCAAAATTATTTGAATTTTTTTTATCTATCAAAGTTTTGTAAGAGTATTCAACTCCACCACAATTTGAGTGTCCTAATATAATTAAATTAGGTATTTTTAAAACTTTTAAAGCGTATTCAATGGCAGACAAAGTTTGTATATTCTGTTCTTTTTTATTTTTGGGAGGAACTATATTTGCTATATTTCTATGTATAAAGTAGTCTCCAACACCTCCATCAAAAATTGAATTTTCTAGTATTCTAGAATCACAACAAGTAATAATCATTGCAATTGGTTTTTGTGAGGTTTTAGAGGCTAGATCATAAATATTTTTGTAATCTTTAAAAGTATTCTTTTTCCAGAATTGATATCTTTGAATTAAAAATTTTGGTATTTCCATAATATTATTATTTTAAATATTATTTATATAGCAAAATAAAATGAAAAAGGAAATTAGTAGAAAATTCTGCGTAGCTCCGATGATGGGATATACAACACCATATGCAAGGAAACTTTATAGAATTTTGTCAAATAAAAGTTTTTTATTTAGTGAAATGATAGCGACAAAGTCATTGATTTATTCAAAAAATAGAGAAAATATTATTGATAATGATTGTGATAATCCTGTTGCTCTTCAAGTAGGTGGCTCTGAAATTGATGAATTAATTAAATCTTCTCAAATTGCAATAGATTACAATTATGATGAAATTAATTTAAATGTTGGTTGTCCAAGTAAAGCAGTTCAAAAAGGAAGTTTTGGTGCTTGTCTTATGAAAGATAAACTACTTGTTAGAAATTGCATAGAGGCCATGCAAAATGATAAGATTGAAACAACATTAAAATGCAGATTAGGTTTAGGTAAGGAGTTAAACTATGAGTTTTTTGAAGAATTTATTGATGAGATATCAAAAACAGGAATTAGATTTATTTATGTACATGCTAGAAATGCTATATTAAGCGGTATTAGTCCTCAAGCTAATAGAACTATTCCTCCACTTAGTTATGATTTTGTAAAAAGAATTAAAAATAAATTCCCTGATATAAAATTCATAGTCAATGGTGGTATTGATAGCCTTGATAAGGCAGAAAAACTTATAAAAGAATTTGATGGTGTAATGGTAGGGAGATTGATTAAAAATAACCCCTTTATATTAAAGGATGTTGATGAAAGAATCTTTAAAGAAAAAAAAATCTTAATCGATGAAACAATAATAATTAATTATTTTAAATATATTAAACCAAAATTAGGTTTAGAATCAATATTTAGATTATTAAGTCCTTTACTAAATATATTTTTTTCTGTTCCTCATAGTAAAGTTTATAAGTCTCAAATAAATGTTTATATGAAAAATCAAAAAATTAATTTAATTGAAAAATTATTAATTAAATTTGTTAATGAAAAAAAACTTAGTTGAATTTTTTAAAAAGGTACGTGATAGGATAAACTTAAAATTTCAACACCAGGATTTTTGTTGCCTAAATTTGCATTTGAGATATGGCTGAAAGCGATACCAATCCTATTTTTATTTTTTAATTCATAACTAACTTCAAGTGCAGTTCTAAATTGGAGATCATTTCCTAATTTTTTACCAGATCCATCATCATAAATACCAGCTCCAAAACTTGGTGTGAAAAACAATTTATTTTTATCACCCTCAAATAATTCTCCCAAATTGTCCTCAAAATAAATTCCGGTCAAAAAATATGATGCAGAATCATTTGTAATTTCAATACCAAAGAATGGTTTAAGAAAAAAAAAGTTATCTTCTTCAGGTCCAATATCAATTAATGTTTGATCACTTCTATACTCATATTTTAGGTCAATGGCCTGATTTTTTTCTGAACCATCAAATTTTATATCATAAATACCTATAGCAAAAACGTTTGTTCCCTTAGCATTTAAAGTATTCGTAAAAAATATGTAAGTTACAATGATAATTATTCTAATCACTGTAATATTTTATTATTATTTAATTTATCTATCAAACAAAAAATTCTTTATTTTGTTGAGATATTTCAAGTAGTGATTTCTTTAGTTTTTCTAATGCTTTAGTTTCTATTTGCCTAACTCTTTCTTTGCTGATTCGTAACTGCTGGCCCAATTCATCTAATGTTATACTTTTTTCTCTAAATTTTCTAAGACGAATAATTGTTTTTTCTCTATCATTTAATCTTTCAATAGCCTGATTAATAAAGTCCTTTTTAATCTTTTTGTCATTAAGATCTTCATATGTTTCTTCAGGATTTTGACGTTCATCTGCTAACAAGCCCATAAGGTCATTTTCAGTTTCATTGTCAACCTTTTGATTAAGATGTAAATCTCCACCAGTAAGTCTTGATTCCATGTTTTGGACTTCTATAGATTTTACATTGAGCATATTTGAAACTTTATCTAGTTCTTTTTGACCCATAAATTCTCTTGAGACATCATTAATTTGTTGTTTTATTTTTTTCAAGTTAAAGAAAAGTGCTTTTTGTGATGCTGTTGATCCAGTTCTAACAACTGACCAATTTTTCAAAATGTAATCTTGTATTGATGCTCTTATCCACCATGAAGCATAGGTTGATAATCTAAAATCCTTTGTAGTATCGAATTTATCTAGCGCATGCATTATTCCAAGAACACCTTCGTGAATTAAGTCGTCAATTGGCAAACCATAGCTAGAATATTTTCTCGCATAAGATACAGCTAAACGAAGATATGAATTTAATATTTTTTGAAGAGATTTTGGGGTTCTATTATCTCTCCAGTCGTTAATTAATGTGAATTCCTCTTCTTTTTCTAATATTGAGCCTCTTTTTGAATGCTCAATAAGATTATTGGAGAAAAATAGTCTTTTGCTTAACATATAATATTATACGTTTATTTTTTAAATTGGATCAATTATTTTCAAATAAATCAATAATATCGCCATTTTCTTTGAAAATTCCAAACAAAATACTTTTATTTGATAAAGGTTGCTTAAATAGCGTACAAACAACACTATTATTTGAATTATTAGATTTATCTAAATGTTCAGATTCGTAGCCTCTAACAATTCTGCAAAATGTATTGTAGGGATTATTTAGTTTAGAAAAATTTTGATAACCCCACCAAAAACAATCATTTTGTGCAGATAGAGGTCTTGAAATATCTACACCTCTATTTACAAATAAAATTTTTTTCGTGCAAGAATATGCAGCATGCTTCAAACTTAAAAAATATTGATTATGTCCAGGATTCATTTTTAAAACATTATTTAAGTTTGATGTCCATTTTGATATATTAATTGTTCCTGAGGTAGCAATATTTTTAACTTCATCTTCTGAAAAACCATATGAAGATAAAGTTTTATTTCCTCCATGCTCAAATATCCATTCCACAATTTCAGTGGGGTTTGGAGCTAATTGTAATTGCAATAATTTACTAAACATTTCTTCTTGTGCACCTCTTAAAAATACGATTGATTCTGGTTTCAATTTAAATTTTGACATAAGACTAAATCTTAAATCTATAACACTACTCAGTGTTTCTTTCGAATTATCTCCTGAACCAATTACATTGCCCAAGAAGATTAATTTATCATCCAAATTAAAATTTTTTAGAATATATTTTTTTATCGAATTAAATGAGTGTAAATTTGAATGTATTGATCCGATAGCCCAAATTTTTTCAGATCTATTTAGTTCTACAAAATTTCCTATGTTATCCAAAATATTATTTTTTAATTAAAATTTGTTCAATTTTTTCAGTTGATTGAAAGTAGTCTGTTTTTTCAACTGCAGCAACCTCTCTAGCTAACCGTTCGATAGCAACTTGGAACATCTGTCTTTCACTGTAAGATTGTTCTGCTTGACTACTTTTTCTAAACAAATCTCTTACTACTTCGGCAATTTTAATTGGGTCTCCTGAAAAAATCTTTGTTTCATATTCTTGAGCTCTTCTACTCCACATAATTCTTCTTATTTTTGGTTTTAATTTTAAAGTAGAAAACACCTCATCTATTATTTTTTTTGAAGAGATTTTTCTTAAACCAACCTCTACTCTTTTATCTAGCGGTACTCTAATCGTTAATTTCGATTGTTCCATTTTAACAACATAAAAACTTGTTTTTATATTAGCAATTTCCATATTCTCTATTTTTATTATTTCGCCAACACCATGTTTTGGATAAACTACAGTTTCACCTATTTTAAATTCAGTATTTCGTTTTGCGTTCATTTATCAGCCTGGTTTTTCACTAAAATGCTTATTGTATTTATCTTTCACATTTTGCCATTCTTCAGCATCAGTTGGTGGAGTTTTTTTCTCATTTATGTTTGGCCATATTTCAGAATATTTTCTGTTAATCTCTGCCCATTTTTCAATTCCATCTTCTGTATCTGAAAAAATAGCTTCTACCGGACATTCTGGTTCACAAACTCCACAATCAATACACTCGTCTGGGTGTATTACCAACATATTTTCTCCTTCATAAAAACAATCAACGGGGCATACTTCCACGCAATCCATATGTTTACATTTAATACATTTTTCATCAACAACGTAAGTCATGTTAGTTTGTTATTTTATCTAGAGCTCTTTTTCTTGCATTTCCAGCATTAACATCAGAAATATAAAGCAACCCAGCTAATCTTCTTATAAGATTTGACTCATAATCATGTACTTTCCCATCTGTTAATATAATTTCCCATAAAACCTCAATAAGCAGTAGTTTTTTTTCATCATCAAAATTTTTATTAATATATGATGTATAGTAATGAAGTGATTTAGAATTGTTTTTGTTGTTTACTGCCTCTTTAAGAGATATTTCAATCTCAATAGGATCTTCTTCAAAAATGTTTACCAAAGATGATCTAATTCTTTTTAACTCAACTTCAT
>CACAVG010000041.1 GCA_902535885.1 uncultured Alphaproteobacteria bacterium
TGAAAGAATTAAGATATCTAGACTGTAAAAATAAAAAAATAATTGTTCGAGTTGATTTAAACATACCAGTTTTGGATGGTACAATTACAGATCATTCAAGAATTCATGCTATTTTACCAACACTAGAAAAACTAATTAAAAATAAAAATAAGGTATTCTTAATTGCTCATTTTGGCCGACCTAAAGGTCAAGTTAATAATAAGTATTCTATTGAATTTTTATGTTCAGAATTAAAAAAATTTTTAAATCTAAACACAATTCATTTTTTAACTAACTGTGAGAAAAAAAAAATTGAGATAAAAATTGCTGAAATGGACTTAGGGGAAATTTGTCTATTAGAAAATATTCGTTTTAATGCTGAAGAAGAAAAAAATGATCTTAATTTTTCAAAATTATTAGCTTCTAGTTTTGACATATATGTTAATGATGCCTTTTCTGCGTCTCATCGTGATCATGCATCTATAACAGGTATTACTAAATACTTACCTTCATACGCTGGATTAAGCTTCTCAAAAGAAATTGAAAATTTAGATAAATTTTTAGAAAATTCAAATAAACCAAATCTAGCAATTATAGGCGGTTCAAAGGTTTCAACAAAAATAAAAGTTTTAGAAAATTTAGTTGAAATTTTTGATTCTCTAGTGATTGGAGGTGCAATGGCTAATACCTTTTTACTATCAAATAACTATAACGTTGGTTCTTCTCTAGTAGAAAATGATTTTATTGAACTATCAAAAAAGATACAAAAAAAAGCAGAATCAAAAAATTGCAAAATACTTTTACCAATTGATGCTGTTTGCTCAAAAAAAATAGAAGATAGAGCAAATGTTAAGACTTATTCAATCAATAATATTCCAAATGACCAAATGATATTAGATGTTGGTGAACAAACTACAAAATTAATTTCAGATGAAATATTAAAATCTAAATCAATTTTATGGAATGGGCCATTAGGTGCTTTTGAGTATAGTCCATTTGATAAAAGTACAAATTCAGTTGCAAATATTATACAAAATTATTCAAGCAAGTCTCAATTAGATGCTCTAGCAGGAGGAGGAGATACACTTGCAGCAATAAAAAAAGCTAAAGCAAATGACGCATTTAAATATTTATCTACAGCTGGGGGTGCATTTTTAGAGTGGCTTGAGGGAAATAAATCACCAGGATTTATAGCACTAAGAGAAAATAATTTATAACTTAATCTTCAATTTGATATTTTTTAATTAAAGGGAATTGTGTCATCGTAAAAATAAACGTAATTGGCAAGATACCAAAAACTTTAAAATTTACCCAAACATCAGTACTTTGTGTTCTCCAAACAATTTCATTTAAAACAGCAAGTGCAACAAAAAAAGCAATCCACCTTTGAGTTAATATTCTCCATCCATCTTCTTCTAGTTTAAGTGCGGCACCTAAAAGATACTTTAAAAGAGGTTTTTTAACAATCACTCCTCCATATAAAATTAATGCGAAGACCATATTTATTATTGTTGGTTTCATTTTAATAAAAATTTCATTATCAAAATAAATTGTTAGACCTCCAAATATTAATACAATCGCAGCCCCAAGAGTTGGCATAATTGGTATTTTTTTCTCTAGTATATATGAAATGATTACTGAAATTACAGTTGCAATCATAAGAGGAAGTATTGCTTCTTGAAGACCACTTCTTGTATAAAAAATAAAGAATACTGCAAGCGGCCCTATATCAATTAATAATTTGTAAACTGACTTCATTTGTGTTCTTCTAGGTTTAAAATAGATCTAGCAAAGTTTTGAGAATTAAAGGTTACAAGATCCTCAATACTTTCTCCAAGACCAACATAACTTATAGGGATTTCAAATTTATTTGCAATTGAAATTAATGCTCCACCTTTTGCTGTTCCATCCAATTTAGTTATTATAAGACTTGATACATTAAGTTCATTTCCAAAGATTTCCACTTGCTTAATCATGTTCGAACCATTCGTGCCATCTAAAACTAACACAGTTTCAATATTAAAAGAGGAATTAACTTTTGAGATAACATTCTTCAATTTAATTAGTTGATTAATGAGGTTAGTATTATTTGATAGTCTTCCAGCAGTATCTATAAGTAAAAAATCATAATTTTCTTTTCCAAATTCTTCAGTTGCCTGATACGCTACGCTTGCTGGATCTTGATTACTTTTTCCAGCGATAAAACCATTATTATTTTTTTTCGCCCAATTTTCCAACTGCTCAACAGCTGCTGCCCTAAATGTATCACAAGCCGCAATCAGAATTTTTTTATTTGATAAAATTTTATTTGCAATTTTACCAATAGTCGTTGTCTTTCCACTTCCGTTTACTCCAACAAATATTAATATTTTTTTTTCATCATTTTTTTCATTTATCAGAACATGTTCTCTTGGAAGTAATATACTTTCTATATTTTGAGCTAAGATTTCTAGTACATTTTTTATTCCATCATCATTTGAAATTTTTATTTTTTTTATAGAATCTATTAGCTGATTTACAACATCCAAACTAATATCAGATGAAATAAGAACATTTTCTAATTCTTCTAAAGTTAAATCGTCTATTTTTTTGTTTTTTAAAATCTCTAAAATATTAAAAGAAAGTATATTTGAAGTTTTACTTAACTTATCTTTAAATATTGAGAACAAACTCATGCTATTCTTGCTAACAACGTATCATTTTCTATGCCTGTGTATATACAGGAAACTATATTTCCCTCTTTAAACGCTTCTTCAATTTTTACTTTTAAAAAATGCTGATCTTTTCCAAGTGAAAAATTTTCTTTTCTACTTTCAATTAAAATTTGTTCCTTTTTCCCAATATTTTTTTTTAAATGTTGTTTTAATTTTTCCATACCTCTTTCTCTAAGTCTTCTTGCTCTATCTTTGATAATATTTTTTTGAACTTGAGGCATTCTAGATGCAGGAGTGTTTTCTCTTGGTGAATAAGGAAAAATATGAAGATGAGTTAAATTACACTCATCAACTAGTTTAATTGAATCTTGAAACATCGTTTCTGTTTCTGTTGGAAAACCGGCAATTATATCAGCACCAAATGTTGCATCTTTCCTAATAGATAAAACTTTCTTACAAAAATTAATTGCCATTTCCCTTGAATGTCTTCTTTTCATTCTTTTCAAAATTAAATTGTTTCCGGCTTGTAAACTTATATGAAAATGAGGCATCAATCTTTCGTCCTTTAAAACATCCCAAAAATCTTCGTCTATTTCAGCGCAGTCAATTGAAGACAAACGCAGTTGTCTTAATTCAGGTACTAATTTTAGAATTCTTTTAATTAAATTAGAAAAAGTAGGTTTTGCTGGAAGATCTTTTCCATAATCAGTTATATCTACTCCTGTTAAGACTACTTCATTATATCCATTGCTAACAATTTTTTTTATTTTATTTACTATCTCTCCAGCAGGTACACTTCTATTATTACCTCTGCCAAATGGAATAATACAAAAAGTACAGCGATGGTTACAACCTTGTTGTATTTCAATATAAGCTCTCGATTTTCCTTCAAATTTTTCAATTGAATTAGGTACTGTTTTACTTTCTTCTAATATATTTCCTACTTTAAGATTTTTAGACTGATCGATATTTTTCCATGTTAAAGTTTCTAATTTTTCTGTGTTTCCAATTACTGAGTCTACTTCTTTTAAATCTTTATATTTTAATGGTTTGATTTGAGCCGCACATCCTGTAACTACTATTTTATTATTAGGAAAATTTTTTTTTGCCTTTCTAATTTCATAAGAAACTTTTTTCTCAGCTTCTTCAGTTACTGCACATGAGTTTATGACTGTAACATTATTTAAATTATTTGTTTTAAGATGGTTTTTAATAATTTCACCTTCATAAATATTCAATCTACAACCTAGATTAACTACGTAGTTTTTATTTTTCATAAATTATATTTCTAAACTGCCTCGATAACTTATTTCTGCAGGTCCTGTCATAACAGATTCATTATTAATTATATTTATGTATAGTGAACCTTTTTCAAGTTTCACTTCAGCGTTATTTTCAATCAATCCTTTTTTCCACGCCGCATATACAGCCGCACAGGCACCACTACCACAAGCTAACGTGATTCCAACTCCACGTTCCCAAACTCTCATTTCAATTAAATTTGAATTAATAACTTCAACTATTTCAACATTAGTTTTTTTTGGAAAGAGCTCATGATTTTCTATTTTAGGACCTATACTTTCAAGATCTGTATCTTTGATCGATTTTCCAAAAAAAACTACATGGGGATTACCTACATTAACAGCAACTCCATTACTATACCCATCAATTGAAATTGGTATATTCATTGTATCAACTTCTTTACTTAAAGGAATTTTATCCCAAGTATTTTTTATTGAACCCATGTTGACACTTATATTGTTGTCTATTTTTTTTGATTCTAATATGCCTGCATCAGATTGAATTTTTAAAATTTCTTTATTTGAACCTTCATCAAATAGTATTTTTGCCACGCAGCGTGTTCCATTACCACAAGCTTCGGCTCTATCACCACCAGGATTAAAAATTTCAATTTCAACATCAGCAATTTGATTACTTGTATTATTAATTGTGATTAATTGATCACACCCTGCCCCAGTTCTTCTGTCACTGAGTCTTTTAATAATATCTTCAGTAATTGCGATATTGTTAGACCTTTTATCTATGATAACAAAATCATTCCCAAGTCCATGCATCTTTATAAAGTCTACTTTTTGCATATTTGTTTTATAACCTAATTTATCGATAAATCTCAGTAAATATGGGAAATTTAAGAATACTTGACTTTCAATTATTCAGCTAATAGAGGATCACCAACAAATCCTATATTTGTAAACGAATTGAGCTTGTTACAATTGTGATAGGTACTCTAGCCCACGAGTTTCGTGCCCTGGAGTTAAAAGGCTATTGGAGATTTATGTTTGATACACTGAACACAAAATTTGAAAAAATTGTTCAAAGTATTCGGGGTAAGGCTGTTATATCAGAAACAGATCTTGAAGTTACATTACGTGAAATTAGAATTGCTCTCTTAGAGGCAGATGTTTCCTTAGTTGTAGTAAAAGAATTTATAAATTCCATCAAGTCAAACATTTTAGGAAAAGAAATTCTCAAATCTGTTAAGCCAGATCAAATGATCATAAAGCTTGTGCAAGATGAGCTTGTAAAAATTCTTGGATCAGAAAATAAATCTCTAAATTTATCTTCTTCTCAATTAACTAAAATATTGTTTTGTGGATTACAGGGATCTGGGAAAACTACATCAATTGCCAAACTTTCCTATTTGTTAAAGAAATCTTCAAAGAAAAAAATTTTACTAGCATCAGCAGACATTTATCGACCAGCAGCACAAGAACAATTAAAAGTATTAGCTGAAGAGACTGGCTCAGATTTCTTTAATCACAATCTATCATCAGCCAGTAAGATTGTTGATGATTCCATAGACTATGCTCAAAAAAATTTATTTGATATTCTTATTTTAGATACTGCTGGACGACAAGTTGTAGATAAAAAGTTAATGAGTGAATTAATAGAAATTGAAAATAAGTTTAAACCTGACGAAACATTATTGGTAGCAGATGCTCTAACAGGACAAGATGCTGCAAATGTAGCTAAAAGTTTTAGTGATGCAATAAATATTACTGGATCAATTTTAACTCGAATAGATGGTGATAGCAGAGGCGGTGCAGCCCTATCAATTAAATCGATAACAAACTCTCCAATAAAATTTATAGGACTAGGTGAAAAAGTAGAAAATTTTGAACCTTTCCATCCAGAAAGAATTGCACAAAGAATTTTAGGTATGGGAGATATTGTATCTCTTGTCGAAAAGGCTGCTGAAAATATTGATAAAGAAGAAATGGAAGATATGGCAAAAAAGATCGCTAAAGGAAAATTTGATCTTGAAGATTTTGCAAATCAATTAAAGCAAATGGGTAAAATGGGTGGAGTCTCCGGTTTACTTTCTATGATGCCAGGTGTTTCAAAGGCACAGAAGTTAATGGCAGAAAATAAAATTTCTAATTCAATGATTGATAAACAAATAGCTATAATTAGTTCAATGACGAAAAAAGAAAGGGCTGATCCAGATATTATAAAGGCTTCACGTAAAATTAGAATATCAAAAGGATCTGGAACTAAAGTTCAAGATGTTAACAGGTTATTAAAACAGTTTCTCCAATCACAAAAAATGATGAAGAGAATGAAATCAATGGGCAAGGGAGGAATTCCCAGTGATTTAATGCAAAAATTACAAGGAAATCTTCCTCCAAACATAAACTAGAAAGGAAATAAAATGCCAGTAAGAATAAGATTATCAAGAGGTGGTGCAAAGAAAAGACCATTTTATAGAATAGTAGTTGCTGATTCTAGAAGAGCTAGAGATGGAAAATTTATAGATCAAATTGGAACTTATAACCCAATGCTTCCAAAGGATAGTGCTGATAGAGTTAAAATGGATTTAGACAAAGCTAAGGAATGGATTGCAAAAGGAGCAAAACCATCAGATAGAATTTCTATTTTTCTTAGCAATCTTGGTGTGATGGAAAAACCAGTTATTACTGAAAAAACAAAAAAACATCTACCTAAGAAAAAAGCACAGGAACGTTTAGCTGCTGCTAAAGAAAAAGAAGAAGCTGCGAAAGCTGCAACAGAAGAACCAAAAGCAGAAGAAGCAGAAGCTAAGCCAGCTGAAGATGCACAACCTGCTGAAGAACCA
>CACAVG010000042.1 GCA_902535885.1 uncultured Alphaproteobacteria bacterium
TCTAACCACTTAGATTTGATCTTTTTTGTTTTCGAATCAACTATTGAATTTGAACCAATTTTAACAACTATTTTTTTATATTTTTTAATCATTTGTGATTTCATTATATTTGAATAAATAATCAATTAGATCATCTATACCTTCATTATTAAAACTTGATATAAAAAGAATATCAGAATTTAACTTTTGATTGATCTTAATTTTTTTTTCCTCTAAATTTTCATTGAGTAAATCAACTTTGGTTAAAACAATTATTTCTTTTTTTGATGATACTTTTTCACTATATTTTGAAATTTCGTTTCTTACTGTAATATAGTTTTCGTACCAATTGTCGTCATTTATATCTACTAAATGAAGTAAATATTTACATCTCTCAATATGTGCTAAAAATTTATCTCCCAAACCTTTTCCCTCATGTGCACCTTCAATCAACCCTGGGATATCTGCTAATACAATTTCTTTATCAAAGCGCTTCACGGTACCAAGCACAGGATGTAAGGTTGTAAATGGATAATCCCCAATTTTTGGGTTAGCATTAGAAATTGTTGATAACAGAGTTGATTTACCTGCATTAGGTAAGCCTATTACTCCTATATCTGCAAATAATTTTAGTGATAACCATATCCATCTTTCTTCTCCTAATTCACCTTTTGTAAATTTTCTTGGAGCTTGGTTAACTGATGATTTAAAATGATTATTTCCTAAACCGCCATTACCACCCTTTAATAAAATGTATTCTTCATCAATTTTTGTTAGATCAGTTAGCAATACCGTTTTATCTTCATTGTAAATTTCTGTTCCAGGTGGAACTTTAATAACAATGTTGCTTCCATTTGCTCCTGTTTGATTTTTTCCCCTTCCATTTTCACCTTTTTTTGCTTTAAAATGTTGTTGGTATCTAAAATCAATTAGTGTGTTTAAATTATCATCCACTTTAAAAATAATATTTCCACCTTTGCCTCCATCACCTCCATTAGGACCACCAAACTCAATATATTTTTCCCTACGAAAACTAGCGCAGCCATCTCCACCATTGCCTGATGCAATATATATTTTTGCTTGATCTAAAAATTTCATAATAAATTTTTAATTAATTGGAATTATTGTTCTGTGGGAACAACTGATACAAAAGTTCTTACTCTTGTTTTTTTAAAAGCTACTTTTCCATTTATTGTAGCAAATATTGTGTGATCTTTACCTATGCCAACATTATCACCTGGATGAAACTTTGTGCCTCGTTGCCTAATAATAATGTTTCCTGCTATTACGTTTTCACCGCCAAATTTCTTAACTCCAAGTCTTCGACCCGCCGAGTCTCTTCCATTCCTAGAACTACCACCTGCTTTTTTCGTTGCCATTATTTATCTTCTTTTTTAGTTTTAACAGTTTTTTTAACAGTTTTCTTTACTGATTTTTTCTTAGGAGGTGAAGCTTTATTTACTGCTTTTTTTGTAACTGTCTTCTTTTTTGTAACTTTTACCTCTTTAGACTCAATTTTTTCTTTAGTAACTTTAGTTTCAGTTTTTTTAACTTTTTTTGTTTCAGGTTCAGCAGTGGATTTTTTTCCACCATAAGAAATTGATTCTATTCTTAATACAGTTAGATATTGTCTATGACCTTGTGTTAGTCTGTAATTTTGTCTTTTTCTTTTTTTAAAAACTATTATTTTTTTATCTCTGATTTGATCAACAATTTTTGCTTCAATTGAAGCATCTTTTAGTAATGGCTCGCCTAAGCTATTTGTGTTTTGATCACTGATCGCTAATACATCAGTAATAGATACTTTATCACCTTTGGATCCCTCAAGTTTTTCTACTTTAAGTATCTGACCAGCTCTTGCTGAGTATTGCTTTCCACCAGTTTTGAAAATTGCTAACATATCTTTTGATGGCGGGGTTTACAGTGAACTATGCTAATAGTCAAATTAAAAATATGGCGTAAATACTGGAAATAAAGACCTTAAAAACTATCCTTTGCTTTTCGCAAATAAGCAAATAATTCAAAGTCTGTAAAACCTAGCTCTTTCTTAATTATAGTACCTAATTTTGAATTTTGATTCAGGAATAAGTTATATTGTTTTTCATCTTCTAATAAAAAAGGTACGGATTTTCCTTTATTATTTAAATCATCATTAATTTTTTTTCTAACTGTCAAATAAGCACTTTCTTTTTTGATTGTTTTCTCAAGAAAATTTAAATTGCCTATTGTATATTCATGACCACAATAAATAATTGTATTTTTACTTAACTCATTGATTTTTTTTAAACTGTTAAACATTTCATTTAATGTTCCTTCGAACACACGACCACAACCAAGTCTGAACAGTGTATCACCACAAAATAAAACACCATTGTTTTCATCATAGTAAATTATATGATCTAATGTATGCCCGGGTGTTTTTATTATTCTAAATGTATTTAAGCAGGAGTTGACTTCATCTCCATCACGTAAAACGAATCTTGTATTTTCAATCTGAGCACTGGGAGAGTGTATATTAACTTCTGGAAAAGCATTAAGTATTCCTTTTACACCTGATGTATGATCTTTATGATGATGTGTAATAAATATATCTTCTATGGTTAAATTGTTTTCAAGAGCAAAATTTAATATAGGATTACTGTCAGCAGGATCTATAACACAACTCTTAAGTGTGTCATTATATAAAACAAAAGAGTAGTTGTCTTTTAATTGATTTATAATTTCAACTTTCATCTAATGACTAATTTGCAATAACAGAATTTTTTGCAAAAACTTTTTTTGATGATTTAATTTTTATTGGTTCAAAATTTTTATAACTTAATAAAAAGATAGCTTCGTGAGTGAAAAAATTAACTCCAGTAATTGATTCACTTATATCAAATTGCTTACCTTTTGATGTTAATCCAATACTTTTTTCAATTACAATATTCATTTCATTACACAAATTCAAAAAATCCTTAATTGTAAAAAAATGAATGTTAGGTGTGTCATACCATGTATAAGGTAAACTTTCTGTTACTGGCATTCTTCCAGATATTAAAAGCTGTAATCTTATTTTCCAATGTCCAAAGTTAGGAAAAGAAACTATTGCTTTTGATCCTATTCTTAATAATTCAGACAGAATATCTTTAGGCTTCATCATTGCTTGTAAAGTTTGACTTAAAATTACATAATCAAAACTATTATTTGAATATTGGGACAAATCTAATTCGGCATTTCCATGTACAACATTGAAACCTCTTGCAATAGCATTTGCAGCTAGGTCTCTATTTAATTCAATGCCGTGAGTTATCGCATTACGATTATTTTCTAATTGTTCCATAAGACCGCCATCACCACATCCAATATCTAGGATTTTTCTATCTTCTGCGATAAGTGTTTCAATAAGAGACCAATCTTTTCTTATGCTATTAATTTTATTCATTTATCTTCGTAAAGTTGTTTGTTAGGAAACCTTTTATTACATCATCTAACTGCGGTTCCTCTAATAAAAAACTATCATGTCCTTTATCAGTATCAATTTCTAGAAAGCTTACTTCTCTTGATAGAGAATTTAATTGATTTACAATCATTTTACTTTCTATTGTAGGGAATAACCAATCAGAGGTAAATGAGACAATTAAATATTTTAAATGGTTATTTGGATTATGACTAAACTCAATATTTTTTCTAAATGTTTCATCATGATCAAAATAATCCATAGCCCTTGTTAAATAAAGATATGAATTTGCATCAAATCTTTCAACAAATGATTTACCTTGATATCTCAGATAACTCTCAACTTGAAAATCAGCATCAAATCCAAAAGAAATAATATCTCTTGATTGAAGTTTTCTTCCAAATTTTCTATGCATCGCATTTTCGGATAAATATGTGATATGCGCAATCATTCTTGCTACTGATAGACCTCTTTCAGGCACTTCATTATTTTCAAAGTACTTTCCATTTTTCCAAATAGGATCACTCATTATTGCCTGTCGCCCAACTTCATGAAATGCAATATTTTGAGCTGAATGTTTTAAAGCGCCTGCAATATGTATTATATTAAAAATTTTATCTGGAAAATCGATCGCCCATTGAAGTGCTTGCATTGCTCCCATCGAACCACCAATGACAGAAAATAACTTCTCTATATTTAAACTTTCAATCAATAAAGATTGAGCCTTCACAATATCTTTTATTGTTACGGAAGGAAAATTACTACCATATGCAACATCACTTCCATTTTGTAACTCTTTAGGACCAGTTGAGCCAGCACAACCGCCAAGTACATTTGAGCAAATTACAAAAAATTTGTTTGTATCAATTGGTTTATTGGGCCCAACCATTCTAGACCACCAACCTTCTCTCCCAGTAATGGGATTATTCCCAGCAACATATTGATCTCCAGTTAAAGCATGGCAAACAAGAATAGCATTAGTTTTATCAGCATTTAATTTGCCATATGTTTTGAACGCTAGTTTAAAACTATCTATTATATCTCCTGATTCTAGTTTTAAATTAATATTCTCGAAATAGGCTATTTCGCTTTCAAGTTTTGTGTCAGTAGTAAATTTTGTTTTCATATCTTTTAGCTTAACACTATTTGAAAGAATGAAGGAGGAGTGTAAACGCTTTAGCTGATTATTGCTCCACCCGCAAGCTGTCTCAAATCGGTGATATTCGGTCTTATATTTATATATCTTTCTAAGTCAATAAATCGTCATATTTTAAATTAAATACTACTTTATTTTGATTTATCGTAAGATAGTTTGTAAAGAAACGTCCAAAATTATGAAAAATAAAGAATTAGACAATTTAAGAAGCAAAATTAATAACATTGATGATGAAATTTTATCTTTATTATCTAATAGATCTAAAATTGTTTTAGAAATAGGAAAACACAAAAAAGATAATTCAGTTGTTGATCTAGATAGAGAACAAAAAATTCTCGACAGATTAAGCTCTAAATTTACAGGATCTTATCCGAAAGATACTATTGTTAGACTTTGGAGAGAAATTTTTCAATCTTCTGAAAAACTTCAGAAGTTAACTAAAGAAAATATTCAATCAAAAAGATCTATAGAAAACATTAATGTTTATAAAGGCGGTAAGGCAAAGTTACACAACAATAAAAGAGTTATCAAACTTTCTTCAAATGAAAATCCCTATGGTGCTTCACCGAAAGCAATTGAATTGTTAGAAACAAAAAATATTAATCACGATTTACATAGATACCCAGAAATTGATGGATCATCATTAAGAGAAGCAATAGCTAAAAATTTTTCTATTGATAGTAATAGAATTATTCTTGGCTCTGGCTCAGATGAAGTTTTATTATTTGCAGCTTTGGCATTTTGTCAAGATGGCGATGAAATTCTTCATGCAAACCATGGCTTTGAAATGTATTCTATTGTGAGTAAAGTAGTTGGTGCAGTTCCAAAAAAAATTAAGGAAGATGTAAATTTCAATTTAAATATTGAAAATCTCATAGATCAAACAAATGACGCTACTAAAGTAATTTATATTGCATCACCTAATAATCCAACCGGAACTTATTTGTCTAGAGACCAACTTGTTAAATTAATGAATAGTATTTCTAAAAATATTATAGTTGTTATAGACGGGGCATATGTCGAATATGTGCAAAAAGATGATTATGATAAAGGATTTAGTTTAACGGATGCATATGAGAATATTATTTTAACAAGAACATTTTCAAAAACATATGGACTCGCAGCTTTAAGAGTAGGCTGGTGTTATACCAGTCAAAAAATAGCTGATATAATCAATAAAATAAAACCTCCTTTTAATACGACAACTATTTCACAGTCTCTTGCAATTAAAGCTTTGGAGGATAAAGAACATATTGAAAACTCTGTTAAATTAAATTCTGAAATTAAAGATTGGTTTGAAAAAGAGCTCAAACTTCTAAATATTAAAACCAGACAAACTGAGGGTAATTTTACTTTAATTGAAACTTCAGAAGAAGAAGCTGAGAAAATTAGTAATCATCTTATGAATGATGGCATTATTATAAGGCGTTTAAATAGTTATAATCTACCCAATTTTTTGAGAATTAGTATTGGTACAAAAGAAGAAATGAGTTTGACAGTAGAAAGTTTGAAGAAATTTAATGTCTAAAATAACTTATGATTCTGCTCTGGTCATTGGTATGGGATTAATTGGATCATCCATAGCGAGGGCGCTCAAGGAAAAACAATTATCAAAAAAAATTTTTGCTGTTGATAGAGATAGTGAGGTAATAAATATTTCAAAAAATTTAAATCTTGTGGATGCAATAGAGAGCGATTTAAATAAATATAATCAACAATTTGATATTATTTTTATTTGTACGCCTTTAAGTTCATATAGGGATATATTTAAGCAATTGAATAGCTATGTTAATGAAACAACACTAGTAACAGATGTTGGCTCAACAAAAGTAAGTGTTATAGAAGATTTTAAAGAATCAATTAATAATAAAAAAATTTTATTTGTTCCTGCCCACCCTATTGCTGGATTAGAGAAAAGTGGACCAGAATTTGGTTTCGCAAAGCTATTTGAGAATAGGTATTGTATTTTGACCCCAATAGAAAATCAAAGTGAGATAACAAAATCAATTTCAGATATTTGGGAGTCATTTGGAATGAATATAGAAATCATGGAACCTAAACGTCATGACAGAGTACTAGCTATGACATCTCATATTCCACAACTCATTGCATATTCTGTCGTAGGA
>CACAVG010000043.1 GCA_902535885.1 uncultured Alphaproteobacteria bacterium
TAAAACAATATTTGATATCCAGCTAGAGAACCTTACTGCAAATGGTCTGTCTAAACCTAATTTTTTCTCTTCAGCTGCGATGTCTTCTACAGTAATATTTGAACCTTGTGTATTTTTAAAAGCTAAATATCTCTCAGCACAATTCGAGGGAACAAATTCCATTAAAGAGAAAACAATTAGACTAACAAGAAAAAGAGTTAAGCAAGCTAATAATGCTCGTGTTAAAGTAAACTGAATAAAATTAATCATTCTTAAATATTTTTAATTAAAAAAAATAAAAGCGGCAATAAGAATTGCCGCTTTTAATAAGATAATTATCCTTGACTAATTAGAAAAATACCATTGCTGTGGTAGGTAAGGATATGTTCTGTAATACTCATAAGATGCAGTAGTAAACTCAGTAAAGTTTCCTAAAACATTTCTGTGGTAAACAGGGAAAGGAGGTGCAACAGTTCCAATAAATAAAAGATTTCCTGTCATTGTCGCAACTAATTTTTCTCCTAAACGTTTATTTTCCTCAGAACCAATAGGCGATGCTTGAAATGCAGCTATATCTTCTATCATTTCATAGGCATATCCTGGAGGTTGAACACCTGAGTCGCCATTAGAATCAATATACTCAGACCATAGCATAGCGTTTCTATGAGCAAAATAATCTTCGTATGGTGGAACGAAAAGTTTACCCTCTCCCATAATAAGAGCTAATGGCATACCTTTTTTCCAAGCACCAACGTCAAGTTCATTTGCTGATTGAGATGATCTGTACTCGTCTGGAGTTATTTCTTTGAAATTAGTTTTAACACCAACTTCATTCCAATAACGTGCAACTAGTTCTACCTCTCCACCACCAATACCTTGCGTAGCAAAATCGATATTTAGAACTAGAGGTTCACCATTTGGTAACTCTCTAAAACCATCACCATTTCTATCTACTGCTCCTGTTTCATCTAACAGTGATTTAGCTAAATCAGGATCATATTGAGCATAATGTTGAGACCATTTCGCATCGACAAAATCTGGTCTTGGAGAAAATCCAATGTACTGTTGAGGTGTTCCTAGTCCATAATGAATAACATCATTAATTTCATTTCTATTTATTGCAACTGACATTGCCTGACGGAAACGAAGGTCACGGAATAAACCTCTTTTTGCTTCATCTGGATGAGTCAAGTTTAAACTAAAAGCTGCTGAACCAACACCAGGTTTAATTTGAACATTATATTCTCCAGCCTCTGATCCATCCATTAATTGAGGAACGGATTCAAGATTTAAAGATTGAGCTTTATAATCAACTTCTCCATTAACAAGTTTTAAGATTCTAATTTCGTTTTCATTAATATATCTCTCATTTTGATAATCGATGTAAGGTAGTTGATTACCTGCAGTATCTACCATATGAAAATATGGATTTGCAGCATACTTTCTACCTTCTGTAGTATCTTCAATAGTAATAAAAGATTCTAGAGATGGATAAACATCAGAAGGAAGATTAGCAACTTTGTCAGGAGTTGCTAAAAGTGGTGATGGTGTATCAGTCCAACATGAATTTCCATAATATGCTTTCAATACATCATATCCATTTTCATAACCTGCGGCTTGAGCAAGAGCATCAGCTCCCGAGTTAATATCAGGATGGAATTGACCTAAGTGATGCTTTGGAGCAAATCCTTGACAATAAGAATTTGCAAACATTGCAGTCAATCCTGGTTTTGGTGCAGGTAAATTAAATACTACAGTTTGAGGATCGATAATATCAACTGTCATTCTTTCTCCACCAACTAATAAATATCCATAGGGTTTCTCTCTTATGTTTGAATCCATCATAAGATGGTCATACCAAAATTTTACATCTTCAGCAGTAAATGGAGCTCCATCTGACCACTTGTGCCCTTTTCTTAAAACAAAAGTTAACTGTGTGTAATCATCATTCCATTCATACGATTTTGCTATATTAGGAACAATTTGCTGAAGGTCATCACTGAAACGCACAAAATTTACATGTCTAGTTGATAATAAATCAGATGTTCCTGCTTCAGTGGCGTTTGATAACATTTTGAATGTTCCACCATATGAACCAATAGAATCATAAGGTGAAATTACAAGAGGTTCATCAGGTAATCTACTTTCCACACTACCTAGCTCTCCATTACCTCTAATTGTTGCATTGATAGAAGCAACATTGGGATTTTCTTTAAAGCTCATTGTACATCCAGCTAAACTCTCATATTCAGAAAGTTCAAACTGCATTGGGAAAGCTCCTCCATCAACTTTCTTACCCGAGCAGTCTGCAGCAATTGCATTAAAACTCATCGTTAAAGCTGAAAAAGAAAATATTAATGTTAAAAATAATTTTTTAAACATACTTTTTCCTCCTAAATAAATTAAGTAATAAATAATTTTTAAACGATAATTCAATAAATACAAAAAATATATTATGAATTTATTAAATTTTTAAATATAGTTTTATAATTGTTACTAAAAATTACTAAATTTAAGGCTTTTTTAATTTCTGAATGAGAAAATCTGTCCTTTTTATATGTGCTGATCAATGGCGTTTCGACTGCTTTAGCTTCCTAAATCATCCATATGTACTTACACCTAATCTAGACAAACTTGCAAAAAAAAGTGTTGTTTTTAAATCACATTTTGCCGGAATTGTTCCTTGTGGACCATCTAGGACTACAATGCTTACAGGCCTATATCCATTTATACATCGTTCAGTATATAATGGTGCACCTCTTGATAAAAGATTTACAAATATCGCTAAAGAAGTTCGTAAACTAAATTATAATCCAAATCTTTACGGGTATACAGATACATCTTGGGATCCAAGATACTTAGATCCAAAAGATAAAAAAAATTTTACTTATGAATCACCAATGGAGGGATTTGATGATGGTTGTGTTTTACCAGGAGGGAAACCAGAGCCTTGGGCTAACCATCTTAATCAAAATGGTTTTAAGATTGATAAAGCAGAAGATTTGTACAAAGGAAGAAAGCCTAAAGATGATCAAGCATATATTTATGAACCATATTATATTCCAACTGAATTTTCAGACACCGCATTTTTAGCAGACAAAGTTGTTAACGATTTAAAAAAAGTCAAAGATTCATTTTTTATGCATGTATCTTTTTTAAAACCACACCCGCCCTTTCATATAGCTGATCCATGGTTTAGTAAATTTAATCCAGATAATATTAATTTATCTAAAAATGATATTTCACTTAAAGAATTATCAAAAAAACATCCTCTACTTGAAGAGTTATGCAAAAAATTTTTATTAAAAGAAAATTTCTCTGAAATTAATTATGATCTTTTAAAAGATCAAGACATCAAAAATATTATGAGTGTCTATTTTGCCATGTGTGCAGAGGTTGATTTTAATATTGGTAAAATTTTAAATGCTCTGAAAGAATCAGGGCAAGAAGAGAATACAATGATAATATTTACCAGTGATCATGGAGAAATGTTAAATGAAAATAATTTATGGGGAAAATTAGGTTGGTGGGACTCCTCTTATAGAATTCCATTATTCATATATGTCCCTCAAAACAATCCAAAAAAAATTAACCACTTAACAGAATCTGTAGATGTTGCTCCTACAATTTTAGAATGGCTTGGTGGTGAAATCCCCATTGATTGGAATGGTCAGTCACTAATGCATAATTTTTACGATCAATATGAAAAATCACCTAATAAAGAATTTGTTGTTTTTGATTATGATTTTAGAGAAAGCACTGAATTTGTTAAAGATAAAAAATTAGCTCCCGAGCAATGCAATCTATCAGTCATTAGAAATAATAAATGGAAATATGTTCATTTCCCTTCATTACCATGTTTATTGTTTGATTTAGAAAATGATCCTAATGAAATTAATGATTTATCTAGAGTAAAAGAATTTCAAGACATTAAAAATGATTTAGTATCAAAACTATTAAGCCACCGAATGATTCATCAGGAAAGACAGTTATCCAATACAAAACTTTCTAGCTCAGGAGTTAAAACAAAATCTGGACCATTTAGCAGAAGAATGGAATAATAAAGATATGTTAACGACTGTTATAGGTGCCTATCCAAAACCAAGTTATTTAAGAATAACTGATTGGTTTAATGCTTCTGGTGGTACAGATACCGAATACCCAACAAAATTTTATGAAGAAGAAATAAAAAAAATGGGCGATAATGTTGAAGAGTTATTTAATAAAGCTACCAAAGAAATAATTAGTGATCAGGAAGAATGCGGTATTGATATCCTAACCGATGGTGAAGTTAGAAGAGAAAATTATATTCACTATCATTGTAGATATTTAGAAGGAATTGATTTTGCAAATCTCACAGAAAAAGTTGCTAGGACAGGGAATTATAAATGCTGGTTACCAACAATAACTTCAAAAGTTAAAGCAAAAGAATCTTTTTTAGTTGAAGAGTGGAAAAAAAATCAGAGCTTAACGAATAAAGATTTAAAAATTACTATACCTGGACCAATGACTATAACAGACACCATAGCAAATACATTTTATGATTCTGATGAACATATGGGTGAAGACTTAGCTGATGCTATTAATGTAGAAATTAAAAGATTGGTTGATGCAGGATGTAAATATATTCAAGTCGATGAACCGTTGTTTGCTAGAAAACCAGAAAATGCTCTTAAATTTGGAATCAAAAACCTAGAAAGATGTTTTAAGGATCTTAATAATCAAAGTATAGAAAAAATTACTCATATTTGTTGCGGTTATCCTGATAAATTAGATGCAGTAGATTATCCAAAAGCGCCTTTAGATTCTTACAGTAAAATTAGTAAAGCTTTAGATGTATCAATTATAGATACAGTTTCTATTGAAGATGCTCATCGATATAATAATTTAAAATTTTTAAAAGATTTTAAACAAACAAAAGTTATTTTTGGTTTAGTAAAAATAGCAAGCTCTCAAGTTGAGACTAAAGAAGAAATTGTCTCAAGAATAAATGATGCATTAAGGTTTATTGATAAGGAACAATTAATTGTTGCTCCTGATTGCGGCCTTGGTCACTTACCTCGAGATTTGGCTAAGATAAAATTAAAGATAATGGTAGAAGCTTCTAGTAGTTTCTAGTGGACTAAAGTTTCTGGATTTGCATAATCATAATTTAAATCATCGGCAATAGCTTTATATGTAACGGCACCTTTAAAAATATTTAAACCATTCATAAAATTTTTATCATTTTTTAACGCATCTTTAAAACCGTTCGATGCTAAGTTTTGAATAAATGGTAAAGTGACTGCATTTAAAGCAAGCGTGGAAGTTCTAGGAACTCCACCTGGCATATTTGCAACACAATAATGAACAACATCATCAACAACATATGTAGGGTTTGCATGAGTTGTTGGTTTACTAGTTTCAACACAACCACCTTGATCAATTGCAACATCAACAATTACAGATCCACTTTTCATCTCTTTTATCATGTCCTTAGTTATAATCTTTGGAGCATTAGAGCCTGGAACAAGTACGCCACCAATTAGTAAATCACATTCAGAAATATAATCTTTTAGATTTATTTTATCGCTGTGTAGTGGTTCTATTTTATCACCAAATTTTTCTTGTAATTCTTCTAATCTTTTTTCTGATTTATCAACGATGAAAACTTTTGCTTGCATTCCGGTAGCAATTATTGCTGCATTTTCACCTACAACACCTCCACCTAAAATTAAGACATTTCCAGGTTGAACCCCAGGCGCACCCCCTAAGAGTAAACCACTTCCACCCTTATGTTTTTCAAGTGAATACGCACCAGCTTGAATCGACATTCTACCGGCTACAGCACTCATAGGTGCAAGAAGTGGTAATTTATTATTATGATCACTTACTGTTTCATAAGCTATACAAATTGAATTTGAATCAATTAAACCCTTTGTCAATTCTGGAGCTGCTGAAAGATGTAAGTAAGTAAACAAAATTTGGTTTTCTCTTATCATTGCTACTTCATTCATTAGAGGTTCTTTTACTTTTACAATCATTTCAGAATCATTGAAAATATCCTCAGCTGAATTTACAATTTTTGCACCTGATAATTCATAATCACTATTGGAAAATCCAGCACCAATACCAGCATCTTTTTGAATTAGTACTGTATGTTTATTCTTTACTAATTCTTTAACACTTTGCGGAGTAAGCCCAACCCTAGACTCCTGAGCTTTAATCTCAGAGGGAACACCTATTTTCATTATCTGTCATGCATATAGTTTGAGATACCTGTTCTTAATTTTTCAATTATCTCATCAATATGTTTTTTTTCACAAGTAAATGGAGGCGCAACAATTAAACAATCACCTGTTGCTTTTAAGCTTAAACCTGCTTCAAATAATTTTTTAAAACAAGCATATCCAGCTTTGCCTAAACGCTCATCCATTTTAATATCAATTCCTCCCATCATTCCATATCCTCTTATATCAGTAATGATATCTAAATCTTTCAAAGTAAATAAACCATCTAAGAAATATGGAGACATATCTTTTGCTCTATTAAATAAATCTTCTTTCTCGATTATATCTTGCATAGCTAAACCTGCTGCCATTGAAACTGGTATAGCAGAATAAGTATAACCATGAAAAAATTCTATAGCTCCTGTAGGTGATGCATCAACAATAGTATCATAGATA
>CACAVG010000044.1 GCA_902535885.1 uncultured Alphaproteobacteria bacterium
CATTCACTTTTTTATGATTTAAATCTTTTAGAATATTTAATTCATCAGTTGGTATTATAATATATTTTATCTCTTCAAGATTATAATCAGAATTTAAATTTAGTTCATTTACATTATAAATTTTTTCTTCAATTAAAGGATTTGCATTTTCATTTAAAATTTCATTATCTGATATTTCAATATTACTATATTTTTCTATATTACTTTTTCTTGCCAAATAATTTTTACCCTTAGTCTGTATACCAGCAACCCATCTCCATGATAGAGTATTAGATGCTGGATCGCCATCCAATAAATGCTGCATAAAAAAATCTGCTCCAAGTTGCCAAGGTAAATTAAGAGTAAAAATCCAAATTGAAGCAAACCACATTCTTACATGGTTATGTAAGTATCCATTTTCTTTAAGATTATTTATCCAATTATTAAAAAATGATAGGTTTGTATTTCCAGAAATTGCATTTAAATAAAATTTTTTATTACCAAATTCTTCAATTAATTTATTTCTATCCTCTAAATAATCAGAATAAACTGAAGGTCTATGTTCAAGCCAGCCTTTCCAATAAGTTCTCCAATAAATTTCTTGGATAAATTTCTCACATTCTCTAAGATCATATTTTTTTAAGACTTCCCTCAAAACTTGTTCTTCAGAAATTAGCCTATATCTTATGAAGGGAGATAATAGAGATGTAGTATTATTATTAGATCTGTTCTCACTGTAATTTCTATTTGCTTCATAATATTTTCCAGTTTTAGGCAAATAAGATAGGAGTTGCTCTTCAGCAAAGCTGATATTTGATTTAAACATTTTAGTATTGATTAATCGTCAGGTAATTTTTTAGAACGCCTATTAAGAATTTCCATGTGACGTACTCTTAATACTACAATTGCGATAGCTAATATCAATATTGCTACAGATTCATACACATAGGCAGATGGATCAACATCTTTTCTTTGCATAATTATCATTCTGGCAAGAGCTGTCATTGCAATGAAAAGAGGGTAGCTCATTCTTATCATTTTCGAAACCCAGTACTCTTTAATCATTCCAATAATTTCAATATAAATAAATAGCAAAAGAATGTCAGCAAGTGTAACTTTGTAAACTGCAATCATACCTTGTATTTCCATACCAATAGCAATGATTGTACAAACGATAAGTACTGAAAGTACAATTTTTTCTAATAACTCAAAATAACTATTCATTTAAATTCTTTCTAATTTATTTAGTTGATTCTTGTTTTTGTAAAATAGAATTAATGCAAAAGCTTCATAAATAATCCAAGAAATCTGATATATTATTGGTTTTCTAATAATTTTTGCCAAAAAGCTGTATTTTGGTATCTCTAACCACATTTCAATAAAAGCATCAACTCCTGAAAAAACTTTATTATTTTTTTTTGTATGTAGACGTCTTAAAAGTTCTTTTGCATTTTTATTTGTTTCTAATTTTGATTCATTTACATTATTTATGTCTATCCACTCAATATTATTCTTAGTTTTTTTATAGTGATTGATTTCAAAACTACAAATACTGCATGATTTGTTATAAAAAACTTTTGTATCCATGATAGTTAAATAACTTAAATATATTCAAATTCAATTGAACCTAATTGATTAAAATCAGCTTTAATTTTACTTTTAGGATAAATTCTAAATGCTTTAGTGCAAGATCCAGAGCTAATAAACTGACCTTTAAGCATTGGCTCGCCTTTTTCTGCAAGATTGTTTATCAGCCAAAGAACTGCATTTAATGGATTATCCAATACATTTTTTGTATTTCCAGTATCTACAATTGTGTTATTTATTAATAAACTTACTTCAAAATTGTTAAGATCTACATCTTTAATTTTAATTAAATTTTCATCACGTATCCAAAATTCTGAGGCCCCATTAGTTGATATTACATTTAAGGCGCCAATCTCTGATAATGGTTTTCTAAATCTAAAATCAACTATTTCAACTGAACAAAATAAACCATCTAATAAATAATCTAAATCTTTAAATTTGAAAGGTGCTTTAGAAATATTTATATCATCTTTTATTCTGAAACTAATTTCTGGTTCAACATATGGTTCATAGAAATTTTTAGAATTTAATAATTTAATATTTTTTGAACTGTATCGGTTAAATAGATTTCCATAGAAAGGCTCTTTTATATTCATCTGTTTCTGAGCAGCTAAAGATGTGCATCCAACTTTTTTTCCAATACAGAAATTATCTTTTAATTCTAAATATCTGAGTTTAAGATTTTCTTGTATTTCATAAGCATCATTAATTGTTTTTGGTTCTAAATGTTTTAACGAACTTAATCCTGTTTTATTTAACCTATGTTCAAATAAAATTTTTGATGCTTCTTGAATATTTTCTTTGATCATATTTGAATTGAATATTCATTTATTTCTTCATAGATCTCTTGGCATTCTTTATAAATATTTATAAAATCTTTAGGCACATTGTAATCTTTTTTACTATTAGTATTAAATGTTGATGTTGAAATCACATCCTGATACCAAACTTTAGACCAAATTCCATCAGTATTCCTATAACCTTTTGGCCAATTGAGCATTTTTTCATCAAAGTTTAAATTTAATTTTTTACATAAAATTTTTAAATATTTTTCTGGATTTTCCAATAAATAATCTGAATTAATTACAATTGGTTTTTTTGAATTTAATAATTTAAAAATTTGATAAAGTTTTTCAAATCCAACATCTTTTATTGATCTTAAAGTATTTTTTTTTATGTATGAAACAATTACTTTTGCTGGGTCGCGAATTAAAAAGCAATTTAAACCTTTATTTATCCACTCTAAATTTGTTTCATCTAAAATGTGATGAGTCATATGTTTTTGATAAAATATTTTATAATTATCATCATTTTTTGTAATTAAATTTATAATTTCTTTTTCATCAAATGGGTAAGTATTTATAATTTCTTCTTTCATAGGATGATTTAAATTAGTATGTTTTAGGTAGTATGCATAAAAAGGCTCATCATAAACTTTTGTATCAGTCCTATTTTCGAACGATCTCATTAATGCAGTACTGATATTTCTAGGACCCGACCACATGAATATATTAATCATTTAAAATAAATTATTATAAAAATTTGATAATTTTATTGTAATTGGATTATTTTTTAGAGAGAATTTTATTTTATTTATTGCATTAACGGGTACTATACCTGCAAATGAACCGGTTACAAATGCTTCATCAGCATTTAATACTTCTTTTAATTTAAAATTCTTTTCTTTTACTTTGATTTTATTTTTTTTACATAATTCTATAATTTTTTTTCTAGTAATTCCTGTTACACAATATTTACCAGTTGAGGTAAAAACCGTGTTATCTTTTACAAAGAAGAAATGCGTACTATTATTTGTAGCTATATTTCCGTTAATATCAAACATTAGAGCCTCATCTGCATTTTTTTTATTAGCCTCAATACAAGCGAGAATACAATTTAGTTTACTAAGTGAATTTATTTGTGGATTTTGAACATTAATAGGACCTCTTATTGTATTTACTGTAACTAATTTTAATCCCTTTTTATAAGCTCTTGTATCAGGCTTTTTATATTCTGGAATAATTATCACTGTAGGGTTAGAAATTGTTACTTTTGGAGATTGATAAGGAGTAGATTTAATACCTCTAGAAATAATTATTCTTAAATGAACATCTGTTTTCATTTTATTAACTTTAATTGTCTTCTTTAAGGCTTTAGTAAGTTTTATACGTGATAAATGAATTTTTAAGTTAATTAGTTTAGCATCTTTATACAATCTATTTAAATGATCCTTAAGAAAAACAAAATTATTATTATGATACCTTAATGAGTCCCAGACTCCATCTCCAAGAAGAACTGATGAATCAAAAACTGATATTTTAGCATCTTTTCTTTTATAAAATTTTCCATTTATATAAATTTTTATATTATCATTTCTTTTATCTTTAAGAAAATCATGACTTGAAACCATTATTATTTTTATCGTAATAGTTAATATTGATCTACTAAATAATAAAAACATAAAAATGAAAACAAAAGAGTGACTTATATTAAAATTAATATAACGAAATATAAGTCAATTTAATTATGTTTAACAAAAATTTTATCGTTATTTGCCTATCTTCTATGATTGCAGCTTTTCCACCAATGATTGTTGTTCTATTAGGGGGAATTATAACTTCAAAAATAATGTTAAAGGACTCATTAGCAACTTTGCCAATGACTTTAATGATAATTGGTATAGCATTGTCTGCACCAATTGCATCAAAATTAATGAGTATTTGGGGCAGAAAAAAAGGTTTTATATTTTCTTCTTTTCTAAGTACTTTCGCATTATTATTATGTTCATTATCAATATATAATCAGGACTTTATTATTTTTGCTTTAGGAAATTTTTTAATTGGATCTTCTCAAGCATTTAGTAATCAATATAGGTTTGCGGCATCAGAGTCAGTTTCTAATGAATATATACCAAGGTCTATATCTATAATTTTATTGTTAGGAATTATATCAGCTTTATTGTCTACTAATTTTTCTGAATACTTTAAAGATTATTTTCCAAATTATTTATTTCTTGGAAGTTATATTTTTTTATCTATAACAGCTGTAATTCCAATTTTTATTCTTTTATTATATGATGAAAATGTAAATACTAAAAATAAAAGTAAATTTCAGTTCAAAACTATTGTTTCTTTAATAAAAAATATAAAAATTCTACAAGCTATTATAAGTGCAGGATTTGGATATTTTATAATGGCAATTATCATGACTGCAACACCATTACATATGCATTTAGTGAACAACTTTACTTTATTTCAAACAAGTATAGTTATACAATTTCATGTTATAGGAATGTTTCTACCTTCATTATTTTCTGGAGATCTAGTAAAAAAATTTGGAAATACTAATATAATTTATTCTGGTGTGATTATTTTATTTATGAGTATAATTATTAACACATCATTTGATTTTTACTATTCATATTTGTTAGGTTTGATATTACTCGGCATAGGTTGGAATTTTTTATTTGTTTCTGGATCTAGTTTGTTAGTTGTTTCTTACGAAGAAAAAGATAAGTTTACCGCACAAGGTTTAAATGATTTTATTGTTTTTTCTACGCAAGGTATAGGAGCTTTATCTGCTGGTTTTCTTTTATATTATTCTAACTGGAAAATACTAAATATACTTTGTATTCCACTTCTGATAATTGTTGCATTAGTTTCTTTTCGCGCATCCAAAAAATCAATTTAATATAAAAATCTTTAAAAATTTGATATTTTATTTATTGTTATTTTAATGACTAAGGTTGGCTTTATTGGTGCTGGATATATGGGTTATGGAATGGTTAAAAACTTATTAAAAAAACATAACGTTTTTATTTTTGCTCATAAAAATAGAAAACCAATAAATAAATTAGTAAAATTAGGAGCAATAGAATTAAAGTCTTATAAAGAATTAAAAAATAATAATTTAAATTGTTTAATGCTTTGTGTAACTAATACCCCGATTGCACTTAAGGTAGCTAGCGAAATTAAGAATTTCATAAATAAAAAAACAATTATTATTGATCTTACCACACATGATAAAAAAGGTGCATCACAAATGAATAAAATTTTTAAATCTAAAAATATCGATTATAATTTTTGTGGAGTTATGGGAGGCCCAATTCAAAGTGAACAAGGTATATTAGGTGGTATTTATGGAGGTAAGAAAAGAAATTTTTTAAAATGTAAAAAGTACCTTAATGCTTTTTGTAAGTCTGTCTTTAATTTTGGTGATGTATCTAAGGCATCTTCTGCAAAATTATTGTCTAACTTTTTATCATTAATGACTACCACTAGTGTAATAGAATTTTTTAAATCTGCAAAAAAACTAGATATTAATATTAAGCTCTTATGTGATGTTGCTAGATTGGGTTCTGGAAATTCAGGAGCTTTAGATAGAATTGCAGATAAAGCTATAAAAGGTAATTACAAAGGATATGTTTTTTCTGTAGATAATACATATAAAGATTTGAATTATATTAATGACCTTGTTTCAGATTTACCAAATGCCAATAAACTTTCAAAAATGGCAAAATCATTTTACAAACAAGCTTCAAAAAAAGGTTTTGGAAACTTACTAGTTAGTGAATTAATCGAAAAGGAAAAATATTAATAAATGGATAAGCTAGTTCCAATTATCTACATGATTGGGGTTCTTTTATTGATTTTACCATCTTTCTTAAGCTCGAATAATAATTTAAAAACTTTTTTTACTAATTTATCTATTTGGGTAGCTATAGTATTGGTTGTTTTGTCTTTTTACTTTGCCTACAATTATTTTCTTTGATTCATTAAATCAAATTTAATTTTATTTAGATGTAGACTAATTTAATACAAATATTTATACGAGTTTTCAATGCCAAATCAATTTGTAGCCAAATCGAGAAGAT
>CACAVG010000045.1 GCA_902535885.1 uncultured Alphaproteobacteria bacterium
TTTAATGAACACAAATAACGCTGATAAAACATCGAGTTGGAAAAACTGGATAATTAAAAAATTATTATCTAATGATTCAACAAAAGAAGATATCTTAAATTTTATAGCTAATGATGAAGATGATAAAAATCTTGAAGATCTTAATGACAATAATGAAAAAAATCTAATTAAGAACATTGTAAATTTGAATGAAAAAAGTGTTGAAGATTTAATGATACCTAGAAGCGAGATAATTGCTTTAGATCAGGATAAATCTTATAAAGAAATTTTAGAGGTCATTAAAGAGGAAGGACATTCTAGATTCCCAGTATACAAAAAAAATATTGACAACGTAATTGGATTTTTTCACATTAAAGATTTTATTAAATCATCACAAGATACATTTCAAATGAATGAAATTATAAGAGATGTTTTATATGTTGCTCCAAAATCACCAATTTTAGATTTACTAAAAACCATGAGATCATCAAGAATTCATATAGGGCTTGTAGTAGATGGAGTTGGAGGTGTAGACGGATTAGTCACGATAGAAGATTTAGTTGAAGAAATCGTTGGTGAAATAGAGGATGAGCATGATGCTGAAGATGACGAGGAATTAGTTTATCAAAAATCAGACAACTCAATTACTGTAGATGCTAGTTATAGGGTAGAAGATTTAGAGGAATTTTTTGACATTAATATTCCTAGAAATGCAGAAGATGAAACTTCTTCTGTGGGAGGTCTGGTATACGAAAAAATAAATAGGATACCAAAAAATAATGAAATAATTGATTTTAATGATGAGCTTAGAATTAAGATTGTTAAATCAAACAATAGAAAAATTGAAATAGTAGAAGTAAATAAAAATAATTGAGTATTCTAATTTATTTAATCTTAGGACTTCTAACATCGCTTTTATTTCCTCCTTATTTTTTTTTACCATTAGGATTTATTATTTTTCCCTTTCTTTGTTTATTGTTAGATTTAAATAGAAAAAATAATAGTAATTTAGATATATTTAAAAACTTTTCTTTTTTTGGCTTTGGTTTTTTTATAAGTTATTTATTTTGGGTTAAAGATCCTTTCTTTGTTTTTGAAGAAACAAAAAATTTTTTTCTAGTTTTTTTGTTATTAATAATCTTATTATCTTTAATTCTAGGTTTAGTGTTTACAATAATTTATATGTTAGGAAAAAATATTCCTATAATTTTTTTAATTCCATTTATGTTTACTATTAGTGAATATATAATTTCAGTGCTTCTTTATGGATTTCCATGGTTTACCTTCTCTCTGGTTATTTCTAGTAATGAATATCTACTTTTTTCATTAAAGATATTTGGAACGTTAACTTCAAGTTATTTGATAATACAGATATTATGTTTACCTTTTATTTTTATTACTAAAGTTAAACTAAAAAAGGAACTTAGGTTTCTTTTACTTTTTATTATTTTACCAATAATTTTTTTTATAATCTCAAACTTAAATTCTAAAAATAATAATTTAAATACCAACACATTAGATTTAGAAGTCTTTCAATTAAATTTTGAAAACAATAATAAATCTTTAACAGCGGAAAAAAAACTAAATATAATTATTAATAATATTAATGAAAGTACTGCAGATTTGTTAATTTTTGGTGAAAATAATTTTCCTTATCTTGTAGATAATTTTGATCTAAAAATCTTAAAAGAATCTTTAAAAGAAAATCAAGTATTGATTATTGGTGCAACAAGATTTGAAAGTGATAAATACTATAATAGTTTAATCAATGTTACTAAATCAAAAGTAACTTACTTCGACAAAATAATACTTGTTCCTTTTGGAGAATTTTTACCCCTTAGAGATTCGTTGACTTTTTTTGAGAGTATTGTTGGTCCAAATAATTATTCAAATGGTAAAGAAGAAAGAATAATTAATTTACCAAATAATATAAGTTTTATTCCTGTAATTTGTTACGAAATAGTTTTTTATTGGAAGCTCATAAATAAATTAAATTATAAAAGTAATTTTATTATAAATATAACTAATGATTTTTGGTTTGGTAAATATATAGGACCATATCAGCATTTCTATTTAACTAAAATCAGAGCAGCAGAATTTAATAAACCAATTATTCGTGTCTCTAACAATGGAATATCTGCAGTTATAGATAATAACGGAAGAGTGTTAAACAAAACTAAACTAAATAATACTGAGAAATTTAAACATAAATTATTATTTCAAGAAAATAATAATTTAGTTAGTATTCACTTTATATTTAAAATATATTTCTTTATTATTTTTATTTTAACTATTTTCTATTATTCAAGAAAAAATGTTCAGTAGCAATTATACAAATCGATTATTTGGAAGAACAAAAGGGAGAAGCAAAAAAAAAATCAATTTAAAAAATTACTATGAAAGAGTTGAAAAATTTAAATTACAGAATTTCAATGAAAAATTTGATTATATTTTAGATATTGGCACAGGTTATGGTGAAACAAGTATCTTTCTTGCAAAGAAATTTATAGATAAAATTATTATATCATGTGAAAAATATATTGATGGGAATATAAATTTACTAAAAAATATAGAAAAAAATAAAATTCACAATATTCGTTTACATAATGGTAATGTTTATGATGTTTTAGAAAATACAAATAAAAAATATTTTAAGCTTGTGTGGATTTTTTTTCCTGATCCATGGCCAAAAAATAGACACGCCAAGCGTAGATTGATAACTACTGATTTTTTAATAAAACTTCATAAAATTTTAAAAGAAAATAGTGAAATACATATAGCAACAGACTCAACAATTTATGTAAGATTTATTTTAAATTCAATTTTCAATTGTAAGGATTATTTTCTTTGGCTTAACCAGTCTAATATGAATTTAAATATAAATGATTATTTCAATATTGAGACAAAATATTATAAAAAAGCAATTAATTCTCAAAGAAAACCATCTTTATTCATTTTAAGAAAATTATAAGCTTGAAATTCTTTAAAATATTAATATACGCAGTATTATTAAGGTGGGTTATCCCACCTTTTTTTTATAACTATGGCTAAAAAAAAATATAATGTAATCCGAGAAGAAATGCTACAAGTTGCCTCTAATGTAGCAGAAGAAAAGAATATCGATCAAGATTCAGTTTTCTCAGCTATGGAACAAGCATTAGAAAAAGCTGCTAGAGTTAAATATGGTCAAGATATTGATATAAGAATTTCCATAGATAGAGCTACAGGCGATATTAAACTAAATTCATACCTTGAAGTAGTTGAAAATATTGATGAAGAATTACAATCTAGACAAATTCTTTTAGAGGATGCAAAGAAAACTAATCCAAATATTAATTTAGGGGAATTTATTATAAAAGAGTTACCTCCTATTGAATTAGGTAGAGTTGCTGCGCAAAATGCAAAAGGCGTAATTATTCAAAAAGTAAGAGAGGCTGATAAATCTAATCAATATGAAGAATATAAAGACAAAGTTGGTGAAATAGCAGTTGGTATAGTTAAAAGAACTGAATTTGGAAATTTAATTATTGATTTAGGTAAGAGTGAGGCAATAATTAAAAGGGAAGAGCTCATTCCAAGAGAAACATTTAAGAATGGAGATAGAGTTAGAGCTTACATATATGAAGTCAAAAATGATGTTAAAGGATATCAAGTTTTCTTATCAAGAACTCACCCTCAATTTTTATCAAAACTATTTTTTCAAGAAGTACCGGAAATATATGAAGGTGTAATTACTGTTAAAAGTGTAGCAAGGGATCCTGGATCAAGGGCGAAGATTAGTGTTTTTACAGAAGACTCTACTATAGACCCAGTAGGCGCCTGCGTTGGAATGAGAGGTTCAAGAGTACAAGCTGTTGTTAACGAATTGCAAGGTGAAAAAATAGACATCGTTACTTGGTCAGATAATCAAGCTACTTTTTTAGCAAATGCACTTGCGCCAGCAGAAGTAAGTAAGATTTTTTTATATGAAGAAAAAAATAAAGTTGAGGTTGTAATACCAGATGACCAACTAAGTTTAGCTATTGGAAGAAAAGGACAAAATGTTAAACTAGCTTCTAATTTAACCAGTTTAGAAATAGACATTTTAACAGAGGATGAAGAATCAGAAAGAAGGCAGCAAGAATTTAAAGAAAAAAGTATTTTATTAGCTGAGACTCTTGATGTTGAAGATGTAATTGCCCAGTTGCTTGTTACTGATGGCTACACAACCGTTGAGTCTATTGCTTCTGAGACTTTAGAGAATTTAGAAAAAATAGAAGGTTTTGACACTACTTTAGCTCAGGAAATAATTGATAGATCTAAAAGTTTTTTACAGGATAAAGAAGAATCTGACAAAAAACTTATAGAAGAAAAGATCAATGATGAAAAATTAAAGAATTTGAAAGGTATGAATAATAGTATTTTAGCAAAACTTGCAAAATCAAATATTCTTAATGTTAATGATTTTGCAGATTTAGCAACCTTTGAGCTAATAGATAAAGAAGAGGGTATTTTAAAAGAACTAGAGCTTGATGAAGAAATTGCAAATAATATGATTATGGAAGCTAGAAGTTTCTGGTCTGAAGAAAAAAATAAGGATTAAAATTGAATAAAGATACAGGTAATAAAAAAAAACCACTAAAACTATCTTCATCAGGAAGATTACAAATAAGAAAAAATCTTGGCCCTTCAGATAACAAGGCAAGAAGTAGCGGTAATAAGAAAACAATTCAAATCGTTTTTAAAAATAAGAATAACCAACAAAAAAGTTCCTCGACAACTCAATCAAATTATCGAGGTTCATCTAGTTTAAGAACACCTAGACCAGGTATAAATTCCTCACTACAACCAAATTTTTCTTCTCCTAACAAAACTAGAAATTTTGAAAACAAAAATAAAAAAAGTGTAGATAAAAAGACTCAGCAAAAAAAATCAACTTTAAGGCCACTTGAAGATGATTTTAGTAAATCTGATGCAAAAAAAATACTTGAACAAGAAGATCAAGAGTTTGATAAATTTCCAAGTTTAGCTAAAATTAAAAGGGCTAGAGAAAAAGAAAAACTTAAATCTTCAAACGATGAAGATGTAAGCAAAATTTCTAGAGAGATTTCTATCCCTGATTTTATTACTGTTCAAGAATTAGCTAACAGAATGGCAGAAAAGACTGCAGATGTAGTTAAAGTCTTAATGAAAATGGGTGTTATGGCAAATGCTACTCAATCTTTAGAATCTGATACAGCTCAATTAGTAGCAGAAGAATTAGGGCACAAAGTAACTGTAGTTAAAGATGAAGACGTTTTAAATGATATTAAAGATTTTGAAGATCAGGAAGATAGTCTTATTAAAAGAGCTCCAGTAGTAACAATTATGGGTCATGTTGATCATGGCAAAACTTCTTTACTCGATGCTTTTAGAAAAAGTAATGTTGTATCTGGTGAGGCTGGTGGAATTACCCAGCATATTGGCGCTTATCAAATCAATAATAATAATAAAAAAATTACATTTATTGATACTCCAGGTCATGCTGCTTTCTCAAATATGAGAGCCAGAGGATCTAAGACAACTGATATAGTCATACTTGTTGTAGCAGCTGATGATGGAATTAAACCACAGACAATTGAATCAATTGCTCATGCAAAATCTGCTGAAGTCCCAATAATAGTTGCTATTAATAAAATTGATCTCCCAGGTGCAGATCCTGACAAAGTAAGAAATGAGTTACTAACTCATGAAGTGATTGTTGAAAAGTTAAGTGGTGAAGTTTTAGATATCGAAGTATCTGCAACTAAAGGAACTAATTTAGATAAATTAGAAGAAGCAATTCATTTACAGGCAGATCTTCTTAATCTTCAGGCTAACCCTAATAGAAAAGCTAGAGGATCAGTAATAGAATCAAAACTTGAAAAAGGGAGGGGTTCAGTTGCAACAGTATTGGTTCAAAAAGGGACATTAAAAGTGAGTGATATTTTTGTATCTGGATCTGAGTGGGGAAAAGTTAAAGCATTAATTGATGACAAGGGAAAAAATATACTGCAAGCTGAACCATCAGTGCCAGTTGAAGTTCTAGGATTTGATTCTAATCCATTAGCTGGAGATGATTTCATTGTTGTAGAAAACGAGAGCATTGCTCGTAAAATTGCAGAATTTAGATCAAGTAAAATACAGATTCAAAAAAATACAGTTGCTAAATCTAATGTTGAAGAAATGTTTGCTCAAATTAATAAAGGAGAGGCTACTAACTTACCTGTAGTA
>CACAVG010000046.1 GCA_902535885.1 uncultured Alphaproteobacteria bacterium
ATGAGTTAAAATCATGGGGTGAATTTAAAGAAGATAAACTGCCTGTTGAAAAACTTGCAGAACTTGCTCCCATAGCTCAGAAAATCATTGATAGAGTAGGCTGGTAAATTATAGGTTAAATGTTTTGATAAATTTTAATTTATGGTCTAATTCTGTAGCGATAATTGCTTTAGTAATTATCGCCCCTATTTTTTCAATATTTTATTACGCGATCTTAGGTGATACATCACTATGGCCACATCTATTTTCTACTGTATTGCCCAGATATCTTACCAATACAATAATTCTAATGTTTGGTGTTGGAGGATTAAGTTTAGTCTTTGGTTTGACTACTGCTTGGATAGTTACAAGATATAATTTTTTTGGGAAAAAATTTTTTGAATGGATGTTATTATTACCAGCTGCTGTCCCAGCTTATATTATTGCCTATACTTATACCGACTTTTTTGAATATGCTGGTCCTCTTCAATCATTGCTAAGAGACATATTTGGTTGGACGAGCTCAAAAGATTACTGGTTTCCAAATGTGCGCTCAATGGGAGGTGCAATTTTAGTAATGTCTTCTGTATTGTATCCATACGTATATTTAATGACTAGAGCATCATTTATAACGACACCTATATCTTTTTTTCAAACTAGTTCTATCTACGGAAGGAATTCTTTCTTCAATGTCGCTATTCCATTTGGTCGTCCAGGTATAATTGCTGGCTTGGCCTTAGTACTAATGGAAACAATTTCTGATTTTGGGACAGTTGATTATTTTGCAATTGAAACATTAACCTTAGGCGTATTTAATGTTTGGTTAGGAATGAATAGTCTATCTGGCGCATCACAGATTTCTAGTATTTTATTTATGATTGTTATAGTACTTTTAACTTTAGAGTATTTGGGTAGGCGTAGCAGAAAATTTCATGAAAAATATAGTGGTGCATCTTATACACCAACCCAAACAGTTTCTGGTGTTAAAAATTCTTTATTGTTTTTAATTTGCCTAATACCTTTAAGTCTTGGTTTTATAATACCTGTTTCAATTTTATTGAATTTTGTAATTAAAGGTTATTCTATAATAAATTTTTTAGAAATTTTTCAAATAACACTATCAAGTATATCTTTAGCATTTATTTCTTCATCATTCATTATGTTGCTATCCTTATTAATGATTATAGTTGGAGCATATAAATCAAATAATTTCCAAAAAATTTTAATATTTTTTGCTTCTTCTGGTTATGCTTTTCCAGGAACAATTCTTGCTGTTGGAATAGTGGTATTTGTTGGGTGGCTTAATGATTTAATTTATTTTCGTATGAGTTATGCTGTTGGCGGATTTATAATTTTATTATTTGCGTATAGTATAAGATTTTTAGCTGTTGGTAATGGAGCAATTACATCAGGTATTTCAAGAATTCATCCAAACTTATTAGATGCATCAAGAACAATGGGTGTTAGCTTTTTCAAAAGTATAAGAAAAATTATATTACCCTTGCTGTATACAAATTTACTAGTTGGAGGAATATTAGTTTTCGTAGACATCTTAAAAGAACTTCCAATAACACTTTTATTAAGACCATTTAATTTTGAGACACTAGCAACCTATGTTTATCAATATGCCTCTGATGAAATGTTGGAGGAGTCAGCATTTGCAGCTCTAATTATCGTTATTGCTGGATTAGGACCGGTAATTTTTCTTAACAGAACAATTACTAAATCAATAAAAAACTAAAACTTAATTCTTAAATATATAAGCCTGATCATTATCAATTTCTATCTCGACTGCAGACGATTGTTTTGGATTAAAGTCAGCAGGCATGTGGCTATGAACATGAACAACTTCATTATTATTATTTAACACAGATAAATGGATAAAACTAAATGACCCCATTAATTTTGACGCCATAACGGTTCCCTTAATTCCATTAACTGGTGTTGGTTGTTTGTTGAGTTTTATACCTTGAGGTCTTATGTGTACTACAACTTTCTCACCTTCTAAATTTCCAGGTGTTTTAATTTTCCCAACAGGTGTGTAAATGTGAGATTCTTTAACAACACCTTCAAATTTATTTGTTTCACCAAAAAAACCTGTAACATATGAATTTTTTGGATTGTTATAGAGATCATTCGGAGTTCCTGACTGTACAATCGAACCTGATTTATCAAAAATATTTATATGATTTGAGATAAACATTGCTTCGAAAGGATCATGAGTGACTATAATTACCGATACATTTGATTTTTGTAATAGATGCAGCGTATCATCCCTTACTTCTTCTCGAAGGCTTAAATCTAAACTTGAAAAAGGCTCATCTAATAAAAGTAAATCGGGTTGTGAAATTATAGACCGTGCAAGTGCAACTCTTTGTTGTTCACCACCACTTAACTCGTGTGGGTATTTATCTAGTGAATTAGGTAATTTTATTAATTCAATAATTTCATCAACATTATTAGTCGAATTTTTAGCGTTAGTTGGAAATCTCAAATTTTCTTTTACTGTCAAATGTGGGAATAAAGCGTAATCTTGAAATAAAAAACCAATTTTTCTTTTTTCTGTAGGTAAGTGTTTTGCAGTACTACTTACTTCTTCACCATTAATAATAATTTTACCTGACTGTACTTTTTCAAGACCTGCTATGAGCTTTAATAAAGTAGTTTTTCCACTACCTGATGGTCCCAAAATACAAGAGATACTATCTTTATTGAGATTAAAATTAATATTATTTAAAATTTTTTTATTATTAATCGAATGAGTAAGATCTTTAACTTCAACAGCAATCATAAAACACCTATTACACTAAAATTAAACTTGGGGAAATTTATCTAAAATTTCACTTTCCCATTCAAGAAACTTTTTTGATCTATTATCAGGACTTGGATGTGATCCCATAAATTCAGGCATCCTCCCTTCTTGACCTGCCATCATTCTTTGCCATAATTTAGCAGGTTCTTTAATATTAAATCCAGCAAGATTCATAAATCCCATGCCTAAGTAATCGGCTTCACTTTCCATCTTTCTACTAAATGGAAGAAAAATACCATACTTTACAACGGAGTTGTAAACATTACCTCCTACATTTCCTACTCTAAAAGATTTATTAAGAAGTTCTGCATATTTACTTCGCGATATTCCAATTGTTGCCATTTGCATCATAGATGCTTGAGTTAATTTTTCTACTGTGTGTCTAGCAAATGCATGTGCAATTTCATGACCCATAACTGCAGCAATCCCGTCATCATTTTTACAAACAGGAAGTATACCAGTATAGAAAGCAATTTTACCACCAGGCATACACCATGCATTTTTTGTATCAGATTCAATTAGAGCAAATTGCCAGTTAAAATTTTCTACAGGATTTTTTTCACGCTTATTAATATAAAATGTATCTAGAGAGGTATAAATTTCCTTTCCGATTTCTTCAATTTTTTTTGATTCATCTGTATTATCTAAAAGAATTTTATCTTCTTTAGCTTTTGATAAAAATCTTGAATATGTTTTATCAACTTCTTGATTAAGAGCTCTTTCATTAGGATAAATCTTTGGAAGACCTGCCACGCCACCACCCATTAAAATTATAGGTAGATTGCTATCATATAAGTTTAACTGACTTCGATTTGTTAATGGTACTTGTGTACAAGAAGGTAAAATCATCGAACCACATAAAGAGCAACTTGCGCCAAAAACAAAGCTTCTTCTGTTTATTCTTGCTTCCATATTATTATTATATAGGTATTTTTTTTATATGAATATTTTTAATTCAGTCAAAAAAGCAGAAATCCATGTTCATTTAGAGGCAACTATAACGCCAACTTTATGTAAAAAATTTGCTAAACGAAACAACTATGAAATAGCAGAAGAAATGTTTGGATCAAAGTACGCATACCAATGGGATGATTTTTATGATTTTATAAAAAAATATGACATCGTTACTTCTGTCATACATAGACCAGAAGATTATTTTGAATTAACGTATGAATATCTAAAAGATTGTGCCGCCAATAATGTTCTTTATGTTGAGGCGATGATTTCCTCTACTCATGCTAAAGAAAAAGGTATGACCTATCATTCATTTATTGAAGGAGTTTATGAAGCTTCTAAAAAAGCTGAAGAGGATTTTGGTATTGTTTCACGTTACATAATGAATGGGATCAGACATTTAGGACCAGAGTCAGTACAAAGGACTGCAGAGGAAGTTTTAAATAATCCTCATCCTTGTTTAGTTGGTTTTGGTTTGGCTGGGGATGAATTGCATTTTCCTCCAACCTTATTTGTTGAAACATTTGATATGTTAAAAAAAGAAAATTTTCCAATTACTGTTCATGCAGGTGAATGGGATGGTCCTGTAAATATAAGAAATGCTATTAACCTTCTACATCCAACAAGATTAGGTCATGGAGTTCGATCAATAGAGGATCCTGATTTAGTCAAAGAAATAATTGATAAAGATATTATTCTAGAAACTTGTCCAACAAGTAATATTGCAACTAAAATTTACAAAGATTATGAAGATCATCCTGTGAAAACATTATTTGATCAAGGAGTAAAAGTAACAGTCAATTCGGATGATCCTCCTTTTTTCAATGCAACAATAAACGGTGAGTATAAGGTTATGGAAGATTTAGGTTTAAATGAAAAAGAACTTACTTCACTTACTCATAACGCAATTAAGTATTCTTTTTGTGATGAAGAAAATAAAAATAAATTATTATCTAAATTAAATTAGATAATTTTACTAAAGGCCTTGCGCCATAATGTGAAATTATTTCTGCAGCAGCAATGCTAGCATAATTTCCACAAGTAGAAATATCTTTACCTCTGGCAATCCCAAACAAAAGTCCAGCTGCATAAAGATCACCCGCTCCGGTTGTATCAACAACTTTGTCAACTTGAATTGGATTAATCTCAATTATGTTATCTTTTTCTACAATAACTGAACCTTTCTCTGCTCTTGTAATCGCAACAGTCATATTTAATGATTTTGTATATTCAATAGCATTGTCAAAGTTAGTTTCTTCAGATTGAGCTTTAATCTCATCCTCGTTTGCAAAAAGAATATCTACATCCTTTTCAATTAATTCTTTGAATGAATCTCTATGCCTATCAACACAAAATAAATCTGACAAAGTAAAAGCAATTTGTTGATTGTCTGCTTTACAAATATCAACCATTTTTTTCATCGCTTTTTTTGCATTTTCATTATCCCATAAGTAACCTTCTAAATAAGCTATTTTATGATTTTTTATGTGTTGATCATTAATATCATCTGGTCCGATTAAAGTTCCTGCACCTAGAAAAGTACACATTGTTCTTGTCCCATCTTCCTCAACAAAAATTGTGCAACATCCTGTAGAGATATCTGGCGAAGTAAATCCTAAGGGAAATTGTAAACCTTCTCTGACCATATCTTTTTGAAGAAAAATTCCAACTTCATCATTTTTAATTTTTCCGATAAAACTTCCATTGCCGCCAAAAGAGGTAATACCAAACATGGAGTTACCAAGGGAACCTCCGCCTGCCATTTCTCTGATGGAATAACTTTCATGCAAATTATTTTTTAAGTTTTCATCAATAAGATTCATAGAATCTCTATTAATTTCATGCTTTTCAATTTCACTTTGATTGGAAGGAATTATGGCATCTACCATAGCATTTCCAATTCCAACTACATCTAATTTATCACTCATTTTTGTTTAATTATTATAGGTACTAATTGTACTATAATGACTCCAACAAATATTGCAAGGCATCCAAGTATTTTTTGTGTGTCTAAAATTTGATTTAAAAGTATCCAACCTGCTATTGCAGCAAAGACTGACTCCATTGATAAAATAATAGCAGCAGGAGCAGGATTAGCTTTATGTTGAGCGATAATTTGAAGTGTATATCCAATGCCAGCAGAAAAAATACCTGTATATAAAATTTCAAACCATTCAATTTGCATATTTGACAGCTTTGGTTCCTCCCACATAAAAGCTAAGATCATAGATAAAATAAAAACAATGAAGTACTGAATACTT
>CACAVG010000047.1 GCA_902535885.1 uncultured Alphaproteobacteria bacterium
TGTTTTAGAGGATTGGATATTTATTAAAAATAAAAAAGAAAGAATTCCTTTTTATTTTATAAAACCAGATCAAACAAATGTTTTTCCAGCAGTTTTATATTGTCATGCTCATGGAGGTAACTATTCAATAGGAAGAAATGAATTATTAAATGGCAGATCAGCACTTTTATCAAATTATGCCTCTTTTTTTTTAAAAAGGAATATAGCAGTTTTATGTATTGAAATGCCAACTTTTGGAAGTAGGCAAATACCAAATGAATCTAGTTTATCAAAATCTTTAAGTTGGAATGGAAAAAACTTATTTGGAAAAATGATTTCAGAATTATTATTAGGGGTAAATTTTCTATATGCAAATAAATCTATAAATAAAAAAAAAATAATAACATTTGGTTTTTCTATGGGTGCAACTCATTCTTATTGGGTTGCAGCTTTAGATAGAAGAATAACAGCTTCAATACATTTGTGTTCTTTTGCAGATCTTAGAAATTTGATTAAAAAAAATACACATGATGGACATGGGCATTATATGACCGTACCAGGTTTATTAGAAAAATTTAGTACTGCAAAAATTGCTGGTCTTATTGCACCTAGAAATCAATTAATATGTGTAGGCTTAAAAGATAAATTTACTGATTTTAAATCATTTTATATTTCAAAGAATGAACTTGAAACAATTTATAGAAAAAATAAAAGTGAAGCCAATCTAGAGTTTTGTGTGGAAAGAAAATCAGGCCACATAGAAACCTTAAAATTTAGGAAAAAAGTCGATAATTTTTTGAATAAAATTTTATAAAAAAATAACAAATATTTAACAATTTATAAGTTTAACTAACTGTTGACATGAAATACAGTGATTGTATGGTTTAATAATTAATGGAGGAATTATGAAAATTTTCTTAAAAACAAAAAATAAACTATCTGTATTTATTACAAGTTTGTTTATTTTATCAACTTCATTTGCAGCTTCATCTACTAATTTATCTATTATGATGAGTGCTGACGGACCAGAAGTTGAGCTAATGGAAAACTTGATTTCAAAATATAAATCAGTGGACCCAAGCGTTAATATTGAAATAAATTTAGTTGGTTACAATGTTATTAGAGAACAGCTACCGGTTCAATTAGAAGCAGGTTCAGGACCTGATATTGGTAAAATAACTGATCTTGGAGGTTTAAACCCTTATTATGTAGACTTAACCCCATATGTTGATGCTGCAGAATGGAATAAACAATACGGTGGAGTTTTACCTTGGTACAGAGCTGGAAAACCTGATGGTATATTTGGTTTTCACAACGAGATGACTGTCACAGGCCCTTATGTAAATTTATCAATGTTTGAAGAAGCTGGAGTTGAAGTACCTTCTGCTGGAGCAACTTGGGATGATTGGGCTGATGCTACAAGGCAGGTAATGGAAAATACTGGAAGTTATGCTGGTATGGTTATGGATCGTTCTGGTCATAGAATGGCTGGACCGGCTATGTCATATGGAGCAAAATATTTTGACTCAAACGGTAATATGATTGTTGACGATGGTTTTAAAACATTTGCACAAAAAATGGTTGATTGGCATGCCGAAGGTTTAATGCCTGCAGATATTTGGCCAGCTGTTTCAGGATCTAAATATGCAAACGGTAACGAAATGTTTTTTAATCAAGACGTACCATTTTATATGTCTGGATCTTGGAATGTTACTAATGTTATGAACAGTGTTGGAGACAGTTTTGAATGGACTAAAGTTCCAGTTCCTTGTGGTCCTGCAGGATGTGGTATTATGCCAGGTGGTTCAGGATTTGTTGCCTTTAACCATTCACCGAATGCAGAAGCTGCTGCAAAGTTTGTAGCTTGGCTAGGAGAATATGAACAAGCTAGAGAATGGTATACTTACAGAATGGCTATTCCTGCTCATGCTCAAATTCAAGCTGAAGGAATAGATTATTCTGAAGCTGGTGCTAGTGAAGCTGTTTCTAATGCACTTAATGTTTTTGCTGCAGATGCTGCAAGAGCTGCAAAAGAAACTCCTCAAGCATATCAATTACAAGGAAGTAAATTTGGATTTGTAATTTATAATGCTACAACCCAATATTTGGGTGGTGTTATGAACGGTGAATATGATCTTGATACAGCAATTGAAAGAATTAAGTCTGAAATTGCTGAGAAAACAGGTCAGTAAAAACCATTAAGGTAGGCCGCACTTATTGCGGCCTACATACCCTATGAATTATACTGGAAGTTTTTTAATAGGAATTTTATTAGCTTGGATTTTTTTAGGAGGTTTTTGGCTTTTTAAAGAAAGACAGTACAAGATTTATCAAATACCTCAGTTCTTTGTTGATCTAATAGGCTTGCCAGTTGAGTTGTCTCAAAAAATATGGGGTAAATCTGGAGTCCCATATGCTCTTTTACTTCCAAATCTTCTAATTTTCGGTCTATTTACTTTTTTACCAGTCATTTTGAATTTTTGGGTATCATTAACTGGTGGAGATTCAATTTTATTGTACAAAAGACCCTATGTAGGTTGGAAGCATTATTTAGATATATTTGATTGTGAGTCTATTTTCAATCCATCAACTTGCTCTAATGCTGGTTATGATTTTTGGAATTCACTATATAATACATTTACTTTTGTATTTTTCCAGGTCCCAATAATGTGTATTGTAGCTCTTACAACAGCAGTAATACTTAATAAATCATTTATTGGTAGAGGATTTTGGAGAGCCGTATTTTTTTATCCTGTATTACTTTCACCTGTAGTAATTGCAAATATATGGACATGGGTTCTTCACAGAAAAGGAGTTTTGAACGATGTAGTTGGGTCCTCTATTAAAGGAATAAATTTAATCGCTGGTCAAGCTGGTTTTGATATTATTCTTACGGTCATAATAGGTATAGTTTTAATTTTTATTCTTCAAAAATTAATAAAACCAAAAAAACAAATATCTGTATCTTGGTCCTTTGTTTTTGCTGCTGTATTTTTTTTAATATTTATTTGGTCCAATCCAATATATTTAGTCAGCGAAAGCTTATCTCACTATAATATTTACTTTGGATTATTTTTTACCTTCATTTATGTATACTTAATAATTAATGAAAATAGCTTCAGTTATTTAATTACTATTTTTTTGGCTTTAATTTCATCATTGCTATTACTTACAATACAATTTGATAGTGTATTTGATTTTGGAAAATTTCGTCCAATAAATTGGCTAGTTACTCCAAAATCTGGATGGCCATTCTTTTGGTTAGTATTTGTTTTTTGTTGGTCGCACATGGGTTTTTATATGTTAATTATTTTAGCCGGTTTACAGGCTATTCCAAAGGATCTTTACGAAGCTGCAGAAATGGATGCAGCAAAACCTACAAGAGTTTTTTTTAGAATTACCTTTCCTCTTCTTATGCCTACATTTACTGTTGTTGTAGTTTTGTGTCTAATAAGAAGCTTCCAAATTTTTGATGAAGTTTATTTACTTACTGGTGGTGGCCCAGGAAAGGAAACATTTATGATGGTGCAAAATATTTATGAAGAAGCATTTACTGTATCTGCTGGTTCATCTCCAAATTATGGAGGTGCAGCTGCTGCATCTGTCTTGATGGCAATTGTAATAGCCATATTTACTTTTTTTCAATTATATATCACAAGAAAACAATCAGAGCTTTAAAAGAAATGTCAAAAAAAATATTTAAATTTTTAACTGCCACAAAGGGATCTAAAAATAAGAGTAGATTAGGTGTTCAAGATATTATTTCATATATTTATCTTCTTTTTGGATTTATAATAATTTTTCTTCCTGTGACATGGACACTTTTAAGTTCATTTAAATCAAAAGAGTCACTAGAAAAATTTGATACAAGGGTATTTCCATATGAGCATGTTACTACTATTGTTGAAAATGTAGGTGAAAAATTTTTATATGAGATTCCATCTGAAAACAATCAGATTGTATTTAAGGCAGGACCAACAAAAAAAATTACTAAAGTAGCCACCATTGAAAATCCTACTGAAATATTTGAAATTGAAAAAAAGTTACTTACACCTAAAGAAAATGTAAGAGTTTCAATTGAAAATTATTTAGATCCCATACTAAGAATAAATGGACAAGAAAGATTTTTATTTTTTACATATTTTTTTAATAGTATTTTCATTACAGTAGTTGCTACTGCTATAACTCTAATAATAAATTCAATGGCTGCTTTTGCTCTATCTAAATATGAGTTTAAAGGAAGACTAACATTTACTCTTTTAATAGTCGCAACATTATTGATACCATCAACTATAATTTTAGTTGCATTATTTTTTGTAGTTTGGTCATTTGGAATATTTGGTTCTTTATGGGGTGTGATAATTCCTGCAGCTGCTACGCCTACAGGTGTTTTTTTATTAAGACAGTATATGTTAACTATCCCAAATGAACTTCTTGAAGCTGCTAGAATGGATGCAGCATCAGAATGGAGAATATATTGGAGAATAGTTATGCCATTATCTTTACCAGCCTTATCAGTATTAGCTATATTAAGTATTATATGGAGATGGAACGATTTCTTATGGCCATTAATTGTTTTAATATCAGATCCTCAACAACATACTTTACAAATTGGCTTAACAACATTTGCTGGAGAATTTGATACTGATTATAATTATATTTTAGCAATGACAGTTACAACATTAATTCCAGTAACAATAGTATTTGCCTATCTCCAAAAATATATAACAACTGGTATAGCAACAACAGGACTTAAATAATGAATGCAAAAGCTTTAAAACTTGAAAATATATTTAAATCTTTTGGTGATGTAAAAGTCTTAAAAGACATAAACCTAGAAATAAATGAAGGAGAATTTGTCGTATTTGTTGGACCCTCTGGTTGTGGAAAATCAACTCTCTTAAGAATAATATCAGGTCTAGAGGTTCCTACAGAAGGAGACATAATTATTCGAGAAAAACTCGTTAATAATATTCCGGCCTCAGAGAGAGATTTATCGATGGTATTCCAATCATACGCTTTGTATCCGCATATGTCAGTAAAAAAAAATCTTTCATTTGGTTTAGAAAATTTAAGAATAGATAAGAGTGAAATAGAAGAAAGAATTAAATCTGCAGCAAAATTACTAAGAATTGAAGAACTTATGGCAAGAAGACCAGGACAATTATCCGGAGGTCAAAGACAAAGAGTTGCTATAGGAAGATCAATAGTAAGAAAACCAATTATTTTTCTATTTGATGAACCTTTATCAAATCTAGATGCAGAATTAAGAATGCAAATGAGGGTTGAATTATCAGACTTGCATGAAGAACTTGGAAATACAATGATTTATGTAACACATGATCAGATTGAAGCTATGACAATGGCAGACAGAATTGTCGTAATGAGAGATGGTGTAATTGAACAGATTGGTACACCTTTGGAATTATATAATTATCCTACTAACAAATTTGTTGCTGGATTTATTGGTGCTCCACAAATGAATTTTATAAATGCAAAAAAAATGCCTGATGGTCTTACAATAGTAAATAATCATCATATTAAATCAGTTTATAATAATGATAATCAAAACAGTGAATTGTTATTAGGAATTAGACCTGAACATATTGATGTATCTCTTGAGGGTGAAGGTGATTTAAAAGCAATTATAGATAATTTTGAACAACTAGGGTCTGTTACATATATTTATTTAAAACTAGAGTCTAATGAGTCACTTACTGTACAACTGCCTTATCAAGTATCTTTAAAAAGAAATCAAAAAATTGCAGTTTCATTTGATAATGAAAAAATACATATTTTTGACGGTGAAACTGAAAAAATTTTGAATAGTAAAAAACCTTGAACGCTTCCAAAAAATATGGAGTTGTCCTTATTGGATTAGGTAT
>CACAVG010000048.1 GCA_902535885.1 uncultured Alphaproteobacteria bacterium
ATAAAAGAGAATTAGTAATTTTTTCAAAAGAAATTTGTCCAATAAAAGAAGTATTAAAATTTGATAATTTAAATTTTATATCCTTAAAAAAATGACTTTAGTAAAGGTTTTAAGCAGTTTTATGACTACAGAAGATTTCTTGATCAGATAAAAGAACAGAATATAGACACAATTTATCTTTTTGATAAAAATTTAAGACCAACGATATTTTCTTATTTTTCAAAAATAGAGAATATATATGGATTTGGTTTTGGAATTCAAAAAATTTTTTTAAAAAATAAAAAATATTTAACAAATAATGATACTAAAAAAAGTAAATACGAAATTTTATCTAATTTTTTAGATAAGATGCAGATTCCCCTCATAAATGAATCAATAAAAATTAATGAAAATTTTGAACAAACAATTAATAATAACATCTTTATTAATTTAGACTCGTCATCAAAAACTAAAAATTGGGGAGATAAAAATTTTTTTAGATTAATAAAAAAAATTAATAACATTAATAAAAAAACTTTTTTTATAAACTGCTTAAATTATAAAAGTGAAATATTTAATATGCTTACTGAGCAAAATATTTCTTTCAAAAATGTTTCAAATTTAAAAATAAGTAACTTGTTTAAAATCATAAAAAACTGTGAGTTTACCATTACAAATGATACTGGGCCCGCTCATATGTCTATTGCTCTCAGTAAAAAAACATTTGTAATATTTTTAGAAAAAAATAAATTTAATTATAGATACTCTAAATGCATGTATCCAATTATAGTAAATAAAAAAGATAATGATCAGAATATAGTTTTCGACAAGATAATATCAAACACATTAATTTGATTTGGTTTAGATTATTTAAAAAAAATTAATAAACTTTATAAAAACTATTGATTTGTTATTTTTAATAATTTTATAGGAAGTATTATTGCGCTAGTAGATTTTTCTACTAAATTATATCTTTCACCAATTTCATTTTCTAAAGGATATATAATACAATGAGTATTTCTAGAGATTACATTATTGTTAAGTAAATTGAATAAGTTAACAACCCCCTTTTCATTACCTTCAAAATCATCTAATATAAAAAAAGTATCTTCATGAATTTTTTCTTTAAGTATACTGCAGTCTTCATTTTTCAATCTACCATCTATATGAATTAAATCAATTAACTTAACTTCATTTAACTGTTTCAGCATACTTGTGCTGCTGGTTTTATGAAACTGAGTAATTTGAGTTTTTGTTAAGTTAGGAAAAACTATCTTATTTGAGAAGTCACAACAATAAATGTTACAACTGTGATCAGACAAATAATTATCTGCAGCTAAAGCCATGCTAAATGTTGACTTGCCAATAAATGAACCAATTTCGATAATATTTCTGGGTTTAAAAAATAAAGTAACCGAAAAAAGAAGCCATGCTGTAGTTGTTGATATAGAACCAGTGTTATAAGAACTCTGATCTCTCAAATTATCTAAACTATCAATTTTCTCGTAAAATGATTTTTGAAAAGGTTTTATTTTTATAAAGGAATTGTCTAATATTTTTTTCCAAAAAATTAAACTCAAATCAAAAGAATTAATATTTATAGTTCTACTGCTCATAATTCCAAAAATATTAATAATTTCAATTTCATTTTTTTCAACTATAATATAATTTAATGACAGAAGATAAAACTAAACAATCAGTTAGTTTTAATTTTAAGATAGAAGATTTATACCAGTCTCAAAATTATTATATCAATAAACTTTTTGATTTTTATGGATCTGATAAGGGTACTTTAGACGACAATACTGAAAAACCTTATCCTTGGTTTGCTCATACTTACGGATCTTACTATTCAAAACTTTTCGATCACTGCAGAACTAATATAAAATTAGTTTTCGAATGTGGTATTGGAACTAATAATCCAAATTTAAGTTCTTCCATGCATTTAACTGGTAAGCCTGGAGCTAGTCTAAGAGCATGGAGAGATTATTTTAACAATGCATTTGTTTATGGAGCTGACATTGATAAAAATATTTTATTTACAGAAGAAAGAATAAACACTTTTTTTTTAGATCAGACAAAAAAAAAATCTATTATTAAACTGTGGCAAAATATAAATAAAACAAACTTCGATTTAATAATCGATGATGGCTTACATACTTATGAAGCTGCAATTACACTCTTTGAAAACTCAATTGAATATCTTAAAGATACTGGAATTTATATTATTGAAGACGCTCAAAATAGAGACATTTTAAAATTCAAAAACTATTTTGATAGAAATATATCAAGCTTTAATTATAACATTCTTGTCTTAAAAAAATCCAAAAATGAAAAAACTAATAATAACTTAATAGAGATTAGAAAGAATTTTTTCAAAAACTAATTTCTTAAATTAATATAAAACTTTGTAATAAATGAATTAAAATATTTTTTTATTTTATCACTAAGAAAAATAGTCTAAAATCATAAAGTGTCAAATAATGTAAGGATAAATTTTGTTTTTTTTCACGTAAAAAAAACAAATGATGAAAAAAAAACAAAAAATAAAATTCATGAACACAATGAAGAAGATATTTCCCTTTTTATATCCTCCATAAAAAGAAATCATCCTGAAAGTAAAATAATACAATGTTCAGATTTTTATACTCCTAAAATAGAAGGAATAGATAAAATCCTTAGAAAAAAAATTAATTTAGATAAAATTATGGAAGAAAGAATTGCATTTTACTCAACTCTAAAACTATCTGACCCTTCTGTTTTTTTAGATACTGATATGTTATTGGTAAAAAAAATTCCCTTAGATCAGTTTCTAGACAAAGCTGATGTTTTTTTACTAAAAAGATCTTATGATGTTGAGGGAAATGTTCCTAAGTTATTTAGAGGTCAAATATATAAAGATCATTTATCTGGAACTTTAGGTCAATTGTACCCGTACATAGGCTGTTTCGTAATTACTAAAAATATAGAATTTTGGAAAAATTGTTACAAAATTTACAAAAGATTAGACAAAAATTATAAATTTTGGTTTGGAGACCAGAAAGTTTTCAAAGAAATTGTTGATAAAAAAATTCACAAATTTGCATTTCTTAATGAGTCAGATTTCGCATGTCCACCAAGATATATTAATGAAAATAAAAATCCATTTCTAATACACTTCAAAGGAAAAAATTCAAAGTATTTAATTAAAGATTTATATTATCAAATTTATAATAAAAATTAATAAACATATTAAATTTTAAAGAATAAAAAAAAACTTAGTTAGTCTGTTAAAAAGTGATAGAAACAGCTAATGAAAATTTATAATCTTTTCCCATTAACCGTTATGCAAGAAAAAATTTCTATTGAAGAAAGTGAAAGGAAAATACTAATTAATGAAATTAAAAAGATGAAATCATCTAATTATGAAAATAAAAAAAATACTTACGCTTGGACGGGTGATACAAAAGGGCATGAATTTTTATTTTCAAATATTTTATTTAAAAATTTATCACTTAAAATTTCTAATACTATTTTAGAATATTTAAAGCAGCTTGAAATAAATACAAATTTATTAGATATCTATTATCAAAGATCTTGGGCAACATTTACAGAAAATGATCAAAAAATAAATTTTCATACCCACTCTCAATCAAATATAAGTTTCGCTTACTATTTACTGAAACCACCAGGTTCAGGAGGAATCATTTTTAAGTCAAATGAACTACAAAATGAAATTGCTAAAAATATATTTACAAGTAGTAAATTAGAAAAATCATTGATAAAAAAACCAAATGCATTCAATTCGGATAGATCTATGTTTGATTTAGAACAGGATACAATAATTATTTTTCCTTCTAAAACAGCACATGCAACAGCACCAAATAAATCAGGTTTACCACGCATATCTATATCAGGAGATATTTCTATAATGCTTAAGGATAGTAAAGGGTTTGAACATTTAATGCCAAATTTCAATAATTGGACGAAATTTTAATTTAATCTTAAACTAATTATTGAAATACAAATACTGTTTTACTTTAGGGTATTTTCTTTTAAAATCTAAAAATATTTTTTCCCACTCATTTTGTTTTTTTAAACATAAATGTATATTATTTCCATTATCAAAGTACTTTGATGCCGGAATTGTCGCTATTACAATAAATAAAAACTTGTGAGATAATTTAAATAAACCATCTATAAAATTTAAAATATCATCTTCTGGAATATGCTCTAGTACATCAGTACATATTACACCATCATGTTTATTTTTTGGGTAAATTGAATATTCTTCTACACCTGGATCATATAAATGTATTTTTTTTACATTCCAGAAATCAGATAAACCAAAATATTCTTTATTTCCAATTTTTAAATTTTTTTTATATAAAAATCCTTTTCCACAACCAAAGTCAATTAAAGAGTCACAATTATTAATTTCGATAATTTTTTTAATTTCAACAATCCATTTTTCCAAGGAAAAACCTAAAAAAGTTCTATTACCAGGTAACTCCTCCATTCCATTTCTATGAAACAATTTGTACTTTTCAATAACTTCATAATAATATTCAGAGTATTTATTCATATTAACTTACTTTAAATATATAAATCCATTATAGAAATTGTTGTGATAAATAAATATTAAAATGACTTTTAATCCTGTAGCTGCGCTAAATGTTTTGGAGTGTAAAAATTTAATTACAGAGGAACAAACAAAAGCAATAGATCTTGGATCTCAAACAGCTTCTATTAATGATACTTTTTTAAAAAATTTAATAAATAATAACAAAGGAATAAATAACATTCAGAAAAAAAATTTGAATAACCTATCAACAAAAAAAAATTTCACTACCAAAGAATATTTTTTATCGATTGGTTTCAACGAATACAACTCTATAGATATTAATGGTGCTTATGAAAGTTACCAGTTTGATCTTAATAAAAATATATTTAAAACCTATAATTTTAATCAGAAATATGACCTTGTTATTAATAATGGTACTGGAGAACACGTATTTAATCAGTATGCTTTATATTTAAACTTTCATAATTTAACTAAGGTTAAAGGAATAATGTTGAATATCGTTCCTTTTATTGATTGGATAAATCACGGCTTCTATAATTTTAATCCAATTTTTTTTGCCGATTTAGCTGCATCTAATAATTATCAAATTATTAAAATGGCTTTATCAAACAGAAATGGAGCTGAATTAAAGTTAGATGGAAATAATTTAGAAATACTATTTGAACAAATAAAACCACATAGAAATGATTCTAAATTTGGAAAAATGATTGAGATTGCAAAGGACAGAATTGGAAGAAATATTTTTCTTGTTGTTATAACTAAAAAATTATCCGATATTAGTTTTAAAATCCCCCTTCAAGGCAAATATTTAGCGGATGTATCAAAATTTAAAACTGATTATAATAGCCAAGATGTAGGGAGTGCTAATTCAGCTAATCAAATTTCTGATAATAATAAAAGAAAGTAATTTTTATTTTTCGAGAAAATTTCTGTAATTAAATAGTTCGAAATTAAATTCACCAATTATATTAATATATTTTCTATAAAAATTTGTTTTACTTCTTTTCGTAACTCCATGAATAGAGTATGGTGAATTTAGAAACATTACTAATCTGTTTTTCTTATATTCGATTTCTTCAATTAAATTTACTTTTTCTTCTCTAACTCTTGATTTTCCATAAAAACTCGGTTGATTTTTAAAACTGTAAGTAGTTAAATTACCACCTTTAGAATCGTCTTCTATATCTTTCATATATAGCAAAGCTGCATAAAATTCCACAGGGTTGTCTAAATGCGGTTCAATAACAGAAGTTTCACCACTGGTTGGAGTATTAATCACAA
>CACAVG010000049.1 GCA_902535885.1 uncultured Alphaproteobacteria bacterium
ACTTAGTGAGTTTCTTTTGTCTAACATTGTTAATAGAATTCCTTCAATCTTTAAATCTTTGTTAAAGTTTTGTTGAATTAATTTTATCGTTTGCATTAAGGCTGAAAGGCCTTCAAGAGCAAAAAACTCAGACTGAAGAGGGATCAGTGTGGTATCTGATGCTACTAATGAATTGATAGTAAGTAAACCAAGCGCTGGTGGACAATCAACAAAAATAAAATCAAAATCATTAATCTCAGCAAATATTGATTTAAATATGTACTCTCTGTTTTCAAAATTTGTAAGCTCTACCTCCGCCGCAGCTAAATCTGTGTTTGCTCCAATTATTTTGAGACCAGGAATTAATGTCTCTTTTATACCTTCTGTTAAAAGTTTCTTTTCATGAATCATTTCATAAATTGATGGTTTTCTTTCATTATAAGAAAATCCTAATCCTGTGCTTGCATTACCTTGTGGATCAGCGTCGACAATTAAAACATTTTTTTTCACTGCAGCTAATGAAGTTGCTAAGTTTATTGTAGTTGTGGTTTTTCCAACACCACCTTTTTGATTAGATATTGAGATAATTTTTTTCACAGTTTTTTATATTTGTTTATTTTTAAGACATACCCATCACCCTCGCTTTGACTTGGATAAAGATCATATTCAAAACTAAAGGATTTTTTTGCATCATGTATTTCTTTCTTAACACTTCTTCCTTTTAGAAAAAGTAGTGATGTATTTTTTTTATGAAAAAAACGTGAATAATACAATAGTTTTAATAGCGGAGCAAAAGCTCGGCAGATAATAAAGTCAAATTTTTGATTTTTTATTTTTTCAACCCTTGTGCAAATAGTTTTAATTTCTAAGCTCTGTTCTTGTGCAAATTCTTTAATAAAGTTTATTTTTTTCATTTTTGAGTCGATCATTAATATATTTGTATATCCAAAAATATATAAGATAACTCCTGGCAAACCTGCGCCAGTACCAAAATCTATTATTGATGCATTTTTTTTTAGAATAAACTTAGATAATTGCAATGAATCATTAACATGCCTATCCCATGCAATATCAATTGTGGAGGGCCCTACTAAATTGTGTATTTGATTGCTTTTTTTTAACTTCAGTATGTAGTTATCTATTAAATCAATTTGCTTTTTATTAAGATTATATTTTTTTATTACAGAGTTTTTATTCAAATTATGCTGCTTTTTTATTTTTGTTTTTTTTAATGTATCTAAGCAAGGCTATGGTGGCTGCTGGTGTTACACCAGATATTCTTGAGGCTGCACCAAGTGTAGGCGGTTTAATTTTTGATAATTTTTCAACTATCTCATTAGATAAGCTTCCAACTAATTTATAGTTAGTTGATTTAGGAATTTTTAAATTTTCTTCGTTTTCAAAATCTTGAATATCTATTCTTTGTCTATCAAGATAGCCTGCATATTTAGCTTCAATTTCTATTTGTTCTATTACGTCATCTTCTAAATCACTTAATTCAGGAAGTATTTTTTTAAGCTTATAGGTTGTAATGTTAGAAAACGATAAAAGATCTATTATATTTCTTTTCTTTCCATCTTTGTTTATTTTGATCCCTTTTTTAAGAAGTGCGTCTGGTGAGAATCTTTGGCTTTTAACAAAACTAAATCCCTTTTTTATCCTACTAGATTTTTTTTCAAACTCTCTTTGCCTATGTGTATCAACACAACCTATATCAATTCCAAGAGGTGTAAGTCTTAAATCTGCATTATCGGCTCTAAGCAATAGTCTGTATTCAGACCTTGAAGTAAACATTCTATATGGTTCTTTAGTTCCTTTTGTAACCAAATCATCTATCAAAACACCTATATATCCTGAAGATCTTGGTATTATAAATTCTTTTTTTGATGTTGTTTTAAGTGATGCGTTTATCCCAGCCATTATACCTTGTGCAGCCGCTTCTTCGTATCCAGTTGTTCCATTTATCTGGCCTGCAAAAAATAAATTTTGAATTTTTTTTGTTTCCAGCGTGTGTGTTAATTCCTGAGGGTCAATGAAATCATATTCAATGGCATAGGCAGGTTGTGTAATTGTGACATTCTCTAAACCCTTAATAGTCTTAACAAACTGCTCTTGAATTTCAATTGGTAGAGAAGAAGATATTCCGTTTGGATATATTAAATCACTATCTAATCCTTCTGGCTCCAAAAAAATCTGGTGTGATGATTTGCTTTTAAATTTATGAATTTTATCTTCAATTGAAGGGCAATACCTAGCTCCCATTGATTGTATTTCCCCTGAATACATTGGTGACAGCTTAAGGTTTTGAGCGATTATTTCATGGGTGTTTTTATTAGTATGGGTAATAAAACAAGATATTTGAGAAATGTGGATATCTCTGTTGATAAAAGAAAATGGAACAAGCTTTTTATCTGGTTTTTGTTCATTTAAGTCATTGAAATTTATAGTTTTTTTAAGTAATCTTGGAGGTGTTCCAGTCTTCAATCTGCCTATTGAAAACTTTAGATCTTTAAGCCTTTTTGCAAGTTTTATTGATGGCTTATCACCAACCCTTCCAGCTTCTTGTTTTTCAGAACCTATTCTTATAAGCCCTTTTAAAAAAGTGCCTGTAGTTAAAACTACAGATTTGGCAGATATTTTATTATTATTACCTAAAACAACACCCTTTACCTGATTTTTTGAGATAATTAAGTCTTCAACGGAACCTTCGATTATTTGAAGATTTTTTTGCTCTTTTACAATCTCATTAATAGCAATTTTATATAAATTTCTGTCTGTTTGGGCCCTAGGTCCCCTTACAGCAGCACCTCTACTAGAGTTTAACATTCTAAATTGTATACAGGACCTGTCTGTAGCTTTGGCCATTATTCCATCTAAGGCATCTATTTCCTTTACAAGATGGCCTTTTCCAAGACCCCCAATTGCAGGATTACAGGACATTTCTCCTATTTTTTCAATTTTATGAGTAATTAAGGCTGTTTTTGATCCAGTTCTTGCAGAGGAACATGCTGCTTCTACACCTGCATGCCCTCCACCAATTACAATTACATCAAATTTATTATACATTTCTTTTTTCACGTGAAATTACTTACCAATACAAAAGTCACTAAATATTATATCTAAAATTTTCTCAATATCAAATTTTTGATTAATTCCATCAATATATATAATTGATCTTCTAACATTTTCTGCAGCAATATCTATTTCTTTTAAATCTAAACTTTTAAGCAATAAAAGGGATTTGTTTAGGCTTTCAATATGTCTTTCACGTGAAAAGATAGGCCCAGAAATTGTTTTCTTCTTTAATTTTGAAGATATGGTTTTAATAAGATTTTCAACCCCATAACCAGATATTGATGAAATGCTTAGTGCCCCATTAATTTTCTTTTTATTAGTGTCGTATTTCGATTTAACAAATATTTTTGATTTGATATTGCTGTAGTTTTTCTTTTCATTATTTTTGAGAAAAACTATATTTAAGTCAGACCTTTCTGCACTCTCTATAGATCTTTCAATGCCTATTTTTTCAATTAAATTCTTGTATTTTCTTATTCCTGCTGTATCGATAAAGGTGTATTTGTCCCCTTGAATTTCTAGTGTGGAGCTTACTAAATCTGTTGTTGTTCCTGGTATATTGGTAACTATAGAAACCTCCTTGTTATTAATATAATTTATAAAGGAAGATTTTCCTGTATTAGGCTTTCCAATAATAGTAATTGTGAAACCATCATTTATTTTCTTAGATAAAGATGATCTTTTAATAATATTTTCAATTTGTTTACATATGTTCTTATTTTGTTCTCTTATGTTTTTATATATTTCTTTAGGAAGGTCTTCATCAGCAAAATCAATAATAGCCTCTATATTTGCTAGAAGTTTTTTTTGTTTATTTGATATTTCATTAACTAATTTATCTAAATTTCCACTTAAATTACCTACGGCCATCTTTCTTTGATTTTCTGTTTCTGCATTAACTAAATCATTAATTGTCTCAGCTTCTAAAACACTAAGCTTATCATTCATTAAAGATCTTTTGGTAAACTCTCCGGGCTCAGCAAGTCTGATTTGTTTTTTTAATAAAGTTTTGGTTATTTTGTTAATAACAGAAATACTTCCATGACAAGATATTTCTACCATATCCTCACCTGTGTAGCTTTTTGGTGATTTAAAAAAAGTTGTTAGCGTTTGATCTATAACACTCTTTCCATCTAATAAATTATTTAACGTAGCAAAGTTTATTTTAAATTTTTTTTTAGAAGATATTGATTTTATTAGTTTATGAGAGCCTTTTCCAGAAACCCTGAAGACGGCTATACCTGATTTACCTCTTTGCGTTGCAAGAGCAAAAATTGTATCTTTGAAAGGTTTCATTTTTTGGGAATTAAACCCAAGATGATATTAAGTAAATAAGAAAGATTATAAAAAAATTTTAATTTATTTAGTTCCCATGCTTTGGAAGAACTCATTGTTAGTTTTTGTATTTTTCATTTTATCTAATAAGAATTCCATTGCTTCTGTGCTTCCCATTGGGGCTAGTATTTTTCTTAAAATAAAGATTTTTCCAAGCTCATCTTTATCAAGTAATAATTCTTCTTTTCTTGTTCCTGACTTACCGATATCAAAAGCTGGATATGTTCTTTTTTGGCTAAGTTTTCTGTCTAGGACCATTTCACTATTACCAGTACCTTTGAATTCTTCAAATATAACCTCATCCATTCTGCTTCCTGTATCTATTAAAGCAGTGGCAATAATTGTAAGTGATCCGCCCTTTTCTACGTTCCTTGCAGCCCCAAAAAATCTTTTTGGTCTTTGTAAAGCATTGGCATCAACACCACCTGTTAATACCTTTCCACTAGATGGGACAACAGTATTGTAAGCTCTTCCAAGTCTGGTTATTGAATCAAGAAGAATTACAACATCATGTTTATATTCAACCAATCTTTTAGCTTTTTCAATTACCATTTCAGCAACCTGTACGTGGCGTGAAGCTGGTTCGTCAAATGTTGAGCTTATTACTTCACCTTTAACAGATCTTTGCATATCTGTAACTTCTTCTGGTCTTTCATCAATTAACAGAACAATCAGTTTAGCATCTGGACTATTAGCAGTTATAGCATTAGCAATTTTTTGCATTATTATTGTTTTACCAGTGAAAGGCTGTGCAACAATTAATTGTCTTTGTCCTTTTCCAAGAGGAGCAATAATATCAATTATTCTTTCTGTATTATCCGGCATGGGTTTTTCTTGTTCAAGTTTGAACCTTGCTTCCGGATACAAGGGTGTTAAATCTTCAAAGTTAACCCTATTTTTTACTAATTCAGTTTCTTGACCGTTTATTTTGTTAATTTTAGTTATAGCAAAATATCTTTCCCCTTGCTTTGGAGACCTAATTTCACCTTCTACACTATCACCGGTTCTTAAACTAAATTTTTTAATTTGTGATGGAGAAATATAAATATCATCTGGGCCTGGAAGATAATTTGACTCTGAAGACCTTAAAAAACCAAAACCATCTTGCATAATTTCTATAACCCCTAAACCAGTGATAATTTCACCTTCCTCAGCAATTGTTTTTAGAAT
>CACAVG010000050.1 GCA_902535885.1 uncultured Alphaproteobacteria bacterium
ATAAAATACTCCTTGTATTTTGTTACCCCGGAGGAACCTCCCTCCATTATCACTTAAGTGATAAATATAAAAGGCTGTGTATTTATTCCCAAAACTTACGATTAAAGTCAACAATATACCAATATTTTAAAATTAGTCTGATTTTATATTTAAATAATTATTTTTAAAAAAACTTAATATCAAAAAAATTACAAACCTAGTTTTATATTTTTTGGCAGAATTCTAATAATAAATAAACATTTTGCTATACAAAAATTTATCTTCATACTATTTAATTAATATAATTATTTATCAATTTTAGCATGAAAAAAAAGAACTCCTTCAATTCAGAAGATATAATTGAAATAAACAATCAAAAGTTTAAATATTTTGATTTAAAGAAAGCAGCTGAGTATTTTGCAGTAGATCTAAGCAAAACTCCAATTTCAACTAAAATTATAATTGAAAATCTTCTTAGAAACGAGGATGGAGAGAATATTACTAAAGATATGATTACTAAAGTTTTTTCTTCCTTAAAACAAACCAATAAAAAAGAAGAAAAAATTGAAATAGCTTTTTTCCCAACTCGAGTTCTTATGCAGGATTTTACTGGTGTGCCTGCTGTTGCTGACCTAGCGGCCATGCGCAACGCATTAAAATCAAGAGGAATTGAACCAAAAAAAATAAATCCATTATCCAGAGTAGATTTGGTTATCGATCACTCTGTTATGGTAGATAACTACAAAGATAAGAATGCCTTACAAGAAAATGTTAGAAAAGAATTTGATAGAAATAAAGAAAGATATGAATTTCTAAAATGGGGACAAAGCTCATTTGATAATTTCTATCTGGTTCCGCCAGGTGCGGGAATTTGTCATCAAGTGAATCTAGAAAACATAGCCAAGACTATATGGTTGAAGGAAATTAATAATCAAAACTATTTATTCCCAGATTCCGTGGTAGGAACAGACAGCCATACAACAATGGTAAACTCACTTTCTGTTTTAGGATGGGGAGTTGGAGGAATAGAAGCAGAAGCAGCTATGCTAGGTCAAGCAATTTCAATGAATATTCCAGATGTTATTGGTTTTGAACTTAAAGGATCACTTATGGAAGGGATTACAGCAACAGATTTAGTTTTATCTATTACTAAAATTCTTAGAGATAAAGGTGTTGTTGGAAAATTTGTAGAATTTTATGGTAAAGGTTTAAAAAATTTATCTTTAGCTGACAGAGCAACAATATCTAATATGGCACCAGAGTACGGAGCCACTTGTGGATTTTTTCCAACAGATGAAGAAACAATTAATTACCTTAAATTAACTGGTAAAGAAAGTGCTCATCTAAATATTGTTGAAAAATATTCAAAACAACAAACTCTTTGGGCAGATGAAAATTATTCACCTGATTTTTCCGAAAAAATATCATTAGATTTAGAAACAATCGAACCCACCCTTGCCGGCCCAAAAAGACCTCAAGATAAAATTCTTTTAAAAGAAGTCCCAAATGAGTTCAGTAAGATAGACAACAAAAAAACTATAAATAAAAATAAATTAAATACTGGTGATATCGTAATAGCAGCAATTACAAGTTGTACAAATACATCTAACCCTAATGTTATGATTGCTGCAGGGCTAGTTGCAAAAAAAGCAATTGATTTTGGTTTAGAGGTTAAGCCTTGGGTTAAGACAAGTTTAGCTCCAGGTAGTAAAGTTGTTAGTGACTATTTAGATAAAGCTCGATTAACAGAATTTCTTGATATCTTAGGTTTCAACACCGTTGGTTATGGATGTACTACTTGTATTGGTAATTCTGGTCCCTTAGATGAATGGGTATCTAACGAAGTTAAAAAAAATAATTTAACTGTTTGTTCAGTTTTATCTGGAAATAGAAACTTTGAAGGCAGAGTTCATCAAGAAGTGAAAGCAAATTTTCTTGCTTCCCCACCTCTGGTTGTAGCATATGCCATTGCAGGTAATATTAATATTAATCTTGTGACTGACTCTTTAGGTAAATCTAAATCTGGAAAAGAAATTTTTTTAAAAGACTTATGGCCATCAAATACTGAAATCAACCAAACACTTAGTATGTGTTTGACTCCAGAAATGTTTAAAGAAAGATATAAAGAAATTTACAAAGGTGATGATAACTGGAAATCAATTAACAGCTCCAAAAATACCACCTACGATTGGAATGATACCAGTACATATATAAAACACCCACCTTTTTTTGATATGCAAAATAAATTTGATTTAAATGATATTAAAAATGCAAGAATATTAGCATTACTAGGTGATAGCGTAACAACAGACCATATTTCACCTGCAGGAAATATAAAGGAAGATAGTCCAGCTGGCCTTTACTTAACAGAGAGACAAATTAACTCTAAAAATTTCAATTCCTATGGATCAAGACGGGGTAATCATGAAATTATGATGAGAGGCACATTCGCAAATATAAGAATCAAAAACCAGATTTTGGAAAATGTTGAAGGAGGTTTCACTAAATCTTTCATATCAAATAAACAAATGTCAATTTATGATGCAGCTCAAGAGTATATAAAAAGTAATATTGATACAGTCATAATAGCGGGCAAAGAATATGGTACGGGATCATCTAGGGATTGGGCAGCTAAAGGAACAAGACTTTTAGGTGTAAGAGCGGTAATTGCTGAAAGTTTTGAAAGAATTCATAGATCAAATTTAATTGGAATGGGAGTTTTACCACTTGAGTTTACGAGTGATCAGAACAAAGAAAATCTAAATATTACAGGTGAAGAAACTTTAACAATTTCTGGTGTAGCCAAACTAAAACCCGGCATAATACTTGATTGCGAGATTCATTCTAAAGATAAAAAGATTGTAAATCTAAAGTGTAGAATAGATACAAATAAAGAACTAGAATATTATAAAGCTGGAGGAATTTTAAGCTACGTTTTAAATGAAATAATATCAGAAGCTGCATAATTTCATGTTTAATAATGATGAAAATTTACTAGCTATACTTGGGCCAACTAACACGGGAAAAACTTATCATGCTTTTGAGAAATTATTTTCTTATACCTCAGGAATTTTTGGTTTTCCATTAAGATTACTTGCAAGAGAGAATTACGATAAAGCAGTTAAAAAAGTTGGATTAAGTAAAGTAGCACTTATAACTGGCGAAGAAAAAATTTTACCAAAAGAAGCTAATTATTTTTTTTGCACAGTTGAGTCTATGCCAAATAATATTTCGGTTGACTGTGTAATAATTGATGAAATTCAATTAGCGGCAGATTATGAAAGAGGACATATTTTTACTGATAGAATTCTAAATTCACGAGGTAGTTTTCAAACAATTTTTTTAGGATCGTTGAATATAGAAAATATACTAAGAAATATTTTTCCAAATATTCTTGTTGAAAAAAAAAATCGATTTTCTCAACTTACATTTCTTAAAAAACAAAACTTTTCTAAACTAGAGCCAAGATCTGCAATAATTGCATTCAATATTAATAAAGTTTATGAAATTGCAGAAAATATAAGAGTTCATAAAGGTGGTACTGCAGTTGTGTTAGGTTCACTCAGTCCAAGAACAAGAAATGCTCAAGTTGAAGTATATGAAAATAAAAATGTTGATTATCTAGTAGCAACAGACGCTATAGGTATGGGTTTAAATCTTAATATTAATCATGTAAGTTTTTCATCATTAGAGAAATTTGATGGTAGATATAATCGTAATCTAGCTCCAAATGAAATAGGTCAAATAGCTGGTAGAGCAGGTAGATATAAACAAGATGGTACTTTTAGTTACACTAAAGAGGCTGGTAATTTAGATCCATTAATCATACAGCAAATAGAAAATCACAAATTTGATAGTATTCAAAAGATTTATTGGAGAAACAGTAATTTAGATTTTAACTCTATTAATTTATTATTATCTTCATTAAAAAAATATCCAATACAAAGTTATTTTATACATAAAAAAAATGCGTTAGATGAGATAAATTTACGTAATTTAATCAATGACAATGAGATAAAAATAAACCTAGCATCAAAAAAAAATTTAGAGCTATTGTGGGATATTTGCCAAATACCAGACTTTGAAAAACTATTTAACGATAATTATTTATTACTATTAAAAGATATATTTCTTATATTAATTCAAAACAATTACACAATACCTGAAGAGTGGATAAATAAAAAAGTTGCAAAACTTGACAATTTTGTTGGTGGAATACCTGAATTATCAATTAAAATCTCACAAATAAGAACTTGGACTTACATTGCAAATAATCATAATTGGCTTAAAAATTCATATTTTTGGATAGAAAAAACACAAAAAATTGAAAATGAATTATCCGATAAATTGCACGATAGTCTTACAAAAAAATTTATCGATTACTCATCTAAATTCTTTATCACTCAAACAAAATTCCAAAATAATGAAGATATACTTATAAAAAACAACAATGAAATATTTTTAGATAAAATTAAGTATGGAATTATTAAAGGTTTTGATCTTTCTGAAGATAAAAAAATATTTTCACAATCTCTTTTTTCAATTAGTAATATAAAAAAATCAGTGAGAAGTATGATTGATGAAAAAATAGAAAATTTTTTGAATGCTCCATTAGATTCAATTAATCTTGGAGATATTAGTAAAACTAAAATAAATGATGATACTTTTATTTATTGGGGTTCTGAAATCGTTGGAAAGATAAAGAAAGGTAAATCTATATATAGACCAAATGCTGAAGCTTTGAATTCTGAATATATATCCTCTGAAAATAAATTATTGATCTCGGCAAAACTTCAGAAATGGCTAGATAATGAAATTGATGTAACGCTTTCTCCTCTAAATAATAATTTAAAAGATAATATAAATTCAGAAATTAGAGCAATTGCCTTTAACTGTTTTGAAAATTTTGGAAACTATCCAATTGAAGAATTTAAAGATATCATAAAAATAATTTCTGAAGAAAATAAATTGCAACTATCAAAGTTGGGTATTAGGATTGGGGCTAGGTATTTTTTTATTCCAAATTTACTTAAGAAAAAACCTTTAGAACTTTGTGCGGTTTTATGGAAAACATATTATCAATATAATTCAGATGAATTTTTACCTTTACCATTAAATGGAAGGGTGTCATTTACATCAAATATCAAGATAACTGATAACTATTGGCAATCTATTGGTTATATTAAAATTAAAAATTTTGCTTTTAGGATAGATGTTTTTGAAAAAATTTTTTTTCTAGCTAGACAAAAATTAAAGAAGGGACCTTTTTTAGAATCATCTGATTTAATGAATCCAATCGGATGTAATAGTGATCAACTTAAAGACATAATGACTTTTTGTGGTTATAACTATTTAACAATTTCTGATGAAAAGAAACTATTTTTCTACAATAATAAGCAGAAAGAAATGAAAATAAAAAGAAAAGTTATTTCAAATAAAAAAACAAGTAAAAAAACAAACAAAAATTATA
>CACAVG010000051.1 GCA_902535885.1 uncultured Alphaproteobacteria bacterium
CTTGGAGGCTTTAAAGTCAAAAAAACCAAAAGAATTTTCACAAACTATTTCAATAGGAATATCCGGTCATATGCATGGAGCTACGTTAATAGATAAGGATGGAAAAGTTATTAGACCATGTATTCTTTGGAATGATACAAGATCATATAAAGAATGTGAAGAATTTGAAAAACAAAATTTTGATGTACGATCAATTTCAGGAAATATTACTATGCCTGGTTTTACTGCACCAAAAATAAATTGGATAAAAAATAATGAAATAGATAATTTTAAAAAAATTTTCAAAGTTTTACTTCCGAAAGATTATTTACGATTTGTTCTCACTGGCGAGTTTTTTTCTGAAATGTCAGATGCATCAGGAACATTATGGCTAGATATTCAAAAAAGAAAATGGTCTAATCAACTTTTATCTTGCTCATTTTTAGAAGAAAAACACATGCCAGATTTAGTGGAAGGAAATGAGCAGACAGGATTTTTAAAAAATGAATTAAAAGAGAAATTTAATTTTAACAATAATGTTAAAGTTGTGGGTGGGGCAGGCGATAATGCTGCCGCAGCAACTGGCATGGGTATAACAAATAAAAATCAATCATTTATATCTCTTGGCACTTCAGGGGTTTTTTTTACTCCCACTGAAAATTTTTTGAGTAATACTGGTGATGCAGTGCATTCTTTTTGTCATTGTTTACCAAATAAATGGCACTTAATGTCTGTTATGTTAAGTGCAAGTAATTGTTTAGATTGGATTTGCACCATAACCAAAACTGCAATTGCTGATACACTCAATAATGTAGAGCACTTTTATAATGATCAAAATTCTATAAAAAATTCTTCATATTTTTTACCATATTTGTCTGGAGAAAGAACTCCACATAATAATCCGCATATTAGAGGTTCGCTCCATTCTATAAAAACAACAACAAATGCAACAGATCTACAGTATGCAGTAATTGAAGGTGTCAGTTTTGGGATATTAGATGGAGTAAACTCTATTTTGAAAGTTAATAATAATTTTGATAAAATATTTATGGTTGGAGGAGGATCAAAAAGTTCATTTTGGATTGAATTGCTTGCATCACTTTTAAATAGGCAATTAAGTGTTTGTGATCAGAGCGAATTTGGTGCCGCACTTGGCGTTGCAAGATTAGCTATGTATCAAGATGTTACTAATGATAATAAAGAAAACATTATTAGTGAAATAAAAATAAGTAAAACTTATGAGCCTAATGAAGATAATATTGATCTTTTATTAAAAAGATATTCAATTTGGAAAGATTTATATAACAGTAATAATAAGATTGCTCAAAATCTGATTTTTTAGTAAATATTTTCTAAAAAATTAATTTTTTCCTCTAAAATTTGAGAAAATAAAGGAAACTGTTTTGGTGTATCACCCCAAAGCTCTACACAATTTGTAAATTCAATAACTTTTTCTTTTTCTAAATAATATTTTATCCATTCCCAACTGGGTTCATAATATTCAAAATTTAATTTTTTATCTTTTATTTTCAACATAAAAACATACCAACTTGCGATTGCATCAATACAGTTTTCTGGAATTATTTTTTTTTCAAAGCAATTATGTATGGTCGGTAATATAAATATTGGAAATTTACCTACTCCATCCATTGCAATCCTCTCTAATTTATCAGCAATATTTTTATTTTTAAACCTTTCATAAATTGTCATCATATATTCCTCTAAATTAAAGGGTTTGTGTACAAGAGCTGGTAATATTTCTTTTTGTTGAATTTCAAAGAAATATTGTTCCAAATTTTTATCAGATATTGCTTCATCATACGTTGTGTAACCCTTAAGTGCACCAAAATAACTTAATGCTACGTGAGCTCCATTAAGAATTCTAATTTTTGCTTCTTCATAAGGAAAAACATCATCCACAAACTTGACACCAACATCTTCCAGACTTGGTCTTTCATTGATGAAGTCATCCTCTATTATCCATTGAATAAATGGCTCAGCCATAACACCACAATTATCATCTAAACTAAATTTTTCCATTATTTCAGATTTTAAAAATTCAGGGGTTCTAGGAGTAATACGATCAACAACACAAGAGGGAAAACTTACATTATTTTCTATCCATTCTAAAAGTTCATATTCTTTAGATGCTGATAAGTATTGCTTTAAACAGTCTTGTAACATTACTCCATTTTCCCTAATATTGTCACAACACAATAATGTGATTTTTTTATTTATAGACACCATCCTTTTTTTTAGAGCTGCCATGAGATAGGAATAAATGATACTATTTTCTTTTCCTTCAATATTATTTTTAATAATTTCTAGATTTAAATTTAATTTATTTTTTTCATTTATATAGTAACCACTTTCAGTAACAGTCATAGTAACTAATTTTACATCTGGATTTGCAAGCACATCCTCAGCTTCTTCTTTATTTCTACTCCAGTCTATTAATTCAATTATCGAATTAATTTCTTTATATTCTTCTTCTCCGGATGTAGAAATTGTTTTAAGAATATATTTTCCTTTTTTTAATTTAAGATTATCAAATTTTTTGCAATCTTCTTTTCTTAAATTAATTCCACAAATTCCCCAATTAAGATCATTAAACGTATTGAGATATTCATTTATATAATTTGCCTGATGAGCTCTATGAAAGTTCCCAACACCAAGATGAACAATACCAGTTTTGCAATTCTCTCTATTAAAAGCTGAAATAGCTAATTCATTTTTATTCATCAATTTTAATTTGAAGTTTTACATCAGTAGGCCTATGTTCTGCCGCTCTTATAAATGCTTCAACACTTTCTTCAAATTTAAAGGTATGTGTAATCATTGGTTTGACATCAATTTTTCCACATTCTAGTAACCTTATTGATGGTTCATATTGATGTGAATACCTATGCACAGTTTGAAATTCAAGACCTTTTGCAAATAGCACTGCCCAGTTCATAGGAACTGGCTCAGCATTATTTCCAATTAAAACAACATGTGCCCCAGGTGAGCAGCAAGTAAAAATAGCTTCATATGCTTTTACCGCTCCACTGCATTCAAAAAACCTATCAACTCCCCATCCTTTAGTTTCATTCATAATTTTTGTTTCTAAATTTTCTTTTGATAAATCTACAGGAAATAGATCCGGGTAATGATCACACATTTTTAATTTTTCACTTAAAATATCTGCTATATAAACTTTTGCACATCCACCAGCCAAAGCTGCAAGAGCTGTAACCAAACCAATTGGTCCACATCCCATCACTAAACCAATTTGACCAGGTTTTATTTTGGCTTTTGTCACACCTTGCATACCTACTGCCAAAGGCTCAACCATTGCTCCTTCGGAATACGACAGATTATCTGGTAATTTATAAACCATATCACTTGGAAAAATTACTTCAGGTGTTAAACAACCATGAATAGGTGGTGTAGCCCAAAATTTTACTTCTTGATCATAATTGTAGATACCAAGTTTATATTCTTTTGTAGTTTTACTAACTATCTGTGGCTCAATACAAACTCTGTCACCAACCTTCAAATTTTTTTCATTAGCACCTACTTCAATAATTGTACCTGAGCCTTCGTGACCCAAAATCATTGGAGCATTGACATTCCATTGCCCAATCTTTCCATGTTCATAATAGTGAATATCTGATCCACATATTCCAACAGTATGCATTTTGATTTTTACGTCATTCAAGCCAACCTTATTTGGTAGTTCAATATCTCTTAAATTTAATTCAAGTTTTTTTTCTAAAACTAATGCTTTCATGACTGTTAATAAATAACATATTTTTAAATATAAATTATTATAATTTTGATGAAATTTCTATTTTGTTAACATATTGTAAGTATTAATGATTATTGATCAATTTAAGTTAACTAATAAAGTTGCTATTGTAACAGGTGGAACAAGAGGAATTGGTCTATCTATAGCTCATGCTCTTGGAGAAGCTGGAGCAAAAATAATTGTTACTAGTAGAACCGATAAATATTATGGTTTAAAAAGTTTAAAAGAAGCAAATTATGATGTTTCCTTTTTACAGGGTGATATTACTAAACCAGATGAACCTCAAAAAATTATAAATTTTGTATTAGAAAAATATAATTCAATTGATATCCTAGTTAATAATGCTGGTGTTGCTCAACACGGAACTATGGAAGAATTTGATGATGAATTATTAGATAAAATAATGAATACAAATGTTGATTCTGTTTTTAGAATGTGTCGTTCAGTTTTACCACAAATGAAAAAACAAGGTGAAGGAGTGATTTTAAATATAGGTTCGATATCTGGATTAGTATCAAATATTCCTCAACCTCAAGTGGCTTATAATGCATCAAAAGCAGCTGTACATATGTTAACAAAAAGTTTAGCAAGTGATTTTGCAGAAAATAATATTCGTGTGAATGCTATTGCCCCTGGTTACATTGATACAGAAATGACGAAGCTAACTAAAGAAAACGAACATTGGTATGAGACTTGGAATAGTATGACACCACTCAAAAGAATGGGTAAACCAAGTGAAATTGCATCTGCAGCACTTTTCTTATGCAGCCCTGCTTCAAGTTACATTACAGGTGAAGTATTAGTTATAGATGGAGGATATACTATCAGATAAGATAATTATTCTTTAAAAAGAAAAATATTTGCCCGTATATTTATTTTGTCTTTAAGAATTGTTGTGTTTTTCCAATTACCAGTGCCAATTTCAAAGTCATTTCTGGAAAAAGATATTTCACTTTTTACCTGAACCAACTCATTAGCTAGTTTTATAATCTCAATATCAATAGGGATTTTTTGACTTTTACCCTTTATTGTTAATTCACCTATTAAAATAATATTATTATCTTCATAGTTAAATTTAAAATTATTGGTATCAATAAGACCGAATGGAAATTTTTTAGAATCAAAGAAAATCTCACTCAGTACTAAATCTTTATATCGTTTATAATTTAAATCTAAACTATCAATTCTAACATTTATTAATGCTTTGTTATTATTTTTATTAGACAAATCCAAGGAAACAAAACCATCAAATGTATTAAATTTACCAGTAACATTTTTTGCAAACAAAACTGGAACTTCAAATTCTATGCTAGAAATATCTTTATCTATAGTCCATAAATCATTTGCAACAGTCTGTTTACAATAAAGAAAAATAAAAAATAAACTAAATATTACTTTCAATATACTTCCTTGCTAGTTCATCAGCTTTTTCATTAAATTCAAAACCTGCATGACCCTTAACCCATTTCCATGTTACACTATGTTTATCTATTAGATTATCTAATTGCATCCATAATTCTTTATTTTTAACTATTTTTT
>CACAVG010000052.1 GCA_902535885.1 uncultured Alphaproteobacteria bacterium
ATATCTCCAATTTGCTCTAAAGTTTCAAAAGGAATTAGAGAGCCAAAATACATATAAATATTATCACCTATTTTTCTTTTTAGTTCATACATACACAAAGAATATCTAAATGTTTGCCCGATCTTATTTGCAATATGATAAAGCTGACTATTTTGACCATCAAAAAAAATAGGTAAAACAGGACTTTTGGTTTTAAGAATTAGTTTTGATACCCATTGTTTCCACTCACCATCGTCAGCTTTTGTATTTGTTTTTAAATTTTCTTTAGTAGCTATGGTTCCAGAGGGGAAGAGGACTAGAACACCTTCATTATGCAAAACTTTTTCAGCTTCTTTACGTGTATTTATGTTGGTTAATAAAGCTTCTCTATTTTCATTAAAATCAATTGGTAATATTTTGTCTTTTACTGCCTCTGCTTGCCTTAAGACTTTATGTGTAACCATTTTGTAATCTTGTCTTACTTTTGAAATAGCCGAGCAAATAGATACACCATCAGCAACACCAAAGGCATGATTTGCTATAACAATTAATTTACCACTTTTTGGGATATAGCTTCCATTTTGAAAATTTGTTATTAAAGTAAGTTTTAGCTTATCTACTGCATCATCCCAAAAAAGTTCAGGTGGTCTATTTTCAGATAAATATTCATCATACAATTTTTTTAATTTCAACTTACCTGTAAATAACTCTGTGATCTTAATAAATAGTTGACCAATAAAACTTACCTCTGCTGTTGCAAAAGTAAATACAATTTTATTTTTATTCATGAGAAATTCAGTTAATCAATTTATAACAAATAGATTTTTAAAAATATATTACATATTAGCATAATTTGGCCCTCCACCTCCTTCGGGCACAACCCAATTAATGTTTTGTGATGGCTCTTTAATATCACACGTTTTACAATGAATACAGTTTTGTGCATTAATTACAAATTTAGGATTTTGACCATCTGTCTTATCAATTTCATAAACACCTGCAGGACAGTATCTTTGTGATGGTTCATCATATGAATTTAAAGTAAATTTTATTGGTAATTCCTTATCCTTTAATTGTAAATGCACTGGTTGATCAGCTTCGTGGTTGGTGCCAGTCAAATAAACAGAACTGGTTTTATCAAAAGTAAATATTCCATCATATTTTGGATAATCTATTTTTTTTGAATCTTTTGCTAATTGTAATGCTTCATGATCGGCATGTTTATGTTTCAAAGTAAAAGGAAGTCTGCCCCTAAATATTATTTGATCAATTCCTGTAAATATTATTGCAGGTATTAACCCCCAATTAAAACTAGGTTTTACATTCCTTGCAGCAAACAATTCTTTATAAAGCCATGAGCATTTAAATTTATCTTCATATGCTGCAAGAGGTACAGATTTACTTAAATAATCATTAATTGTTTCAGCAGCTATAATTCCACTTTTCATTGCAGTATGTGAACCTTTAATCTTTGGCATATTTAATGTACCTGCATCGCATCCAACTAGTAATCCGCCTGGCATATACATTTTAGGTAAACTTTGAATACCACCTTCAATAAGTGCCCTTGCTCCATAAGCAATACGTTTTCCATTAGTTAGAATTTTCTTAATTGCTGGATGTGTTTTAAATTTTTGGAATTCATCATAAGGTGATAGATAAGGATTTTTATAATCAAGACCAATTACGTATCCTAAAAATATTTGTTTATTTTCAGCATGATAACAAAAACTGCCACCATAAGTTGCATTATCTAATGGCCATCCAGCAGTATGCATTACAAGACCTTCTTCATGCTGACTTTCATCTATTTCCCAAATTTCTTTAAACCCAATTCCGTATTGTTGTGGTGACTTATCTTTCGATAAATTATATTTTTTAATTAATTCTTTACCTAAATGACCTCTGCAACCCTCAGCAAATACTGTTACTTTTGCATTAATATTAATACCTGGTTCAAAACTATCTTTTTTGTTACCGTCTTTATCAATACCCATATCACCAGTTTGAACACCAATTACATGATCTTCATCTGAATATAATATTTTAGATGCTGCAAATCCTGGAAAAATTTCTACTCCTAAACTTTCAGCCTCACTTGCAAGCCATCTACATAAATTTGCAAGACTTATGATATAATTTTTATGATTTTTTTGAACACTAGGAAGAAGCCATGTAGGCCAATTTAATGAGCCTTTCTTAGATAAAAATAAAAACTTTTCTTTTGTTACTTTAGTTTTAATTGGTGAGTTTTTACTTCTCCAATCAGGTATTAATTCATCGAGTGCTCTTGTTTCAAAAACATTACCACTTAAAATATGGGCTCCTACCTCTGATCCCTTTTCTAATACACAAACATTAATTTCTGGGTTCAACTGTTTTAGTTTAATTGCAGTTGAAAGGCCTGATGGACCAGCACCTACAACAACAACATCATAGTCCATTGACTCGCGTTCTACTTCCATTTTGTTTATTGTAATAAATTAATTTATTGTTGAATAGTATTTAATTTATCTAGTTCAGAAGATAATTGAGGCAATGCCTCAAATAAATCAGCGTTTAATCCATAATCAGCAACATTAAATATTGGTGCTTCTTCATCTTTATTGATTGCAACAATTACCTTACTTTCTTTCATACCTGCTAAGTGCTGTATTGCACCAGAAATTCCGACGGCAATATACAAATCTGGAACAACTACTTTGCCAGTTTGCCCAACTTGATAATCATTAGAAACATAACCAGCATCTACAGCAGCACGAGAAGCACCAACTGCCGCATTAAGCTTATCTGCTATTTCATTTAAAAGTTTAAAATTTTCGGCGTTTTGTAATCCTCTGCCACCGGATATCACAACTCGAGCAGTACTTAACTCTGGTCTTTCAGATTGAGATTCTTCTCTATCTATAAATTCAACGCTGCCACTATCATTATCAAAAGAAATATTTTCAACCTGTTCTTTTCCACCGCTAGTTTCTACAGGATCAAACGATGTTGGTCTTACTGTTACTACTTTAATATTGTCGTTTGATTTAACTGTTGCAATAGCGTTACCAGCGTAAATTGGCCTCATAAAAGTATCGGAACTTATTATTTTTATAACATCACTAACTTGTGCAATATCTAGTTTAACGGCAATTCTAGGAAAAATATTTTTTCCAAATGTTGTCGCAGGTGCCATTATGTGGGAATAATTATTGGCTAAAGATACAACGATAGGCTCAATATTTTCAGCAATTGGGTTTTTAAGTTTTTCATTATTGGCTAAATATACTTTTGAAACTTTTTCACATTTTGAGATATCTTTAGCTAGCTCTTCACATTGATAGCCTGTTACCAAAACATGGATATCTTGGTCTATTTGCGATGCTGCAGATATAGTATTTAAGGTTGATGATTTGATATCTATATTATTATGTTCTGCTAATACTAATATTGTCATATAACTTTTGCCTCATGTTTGAGTTTTTGAACCAGTTCAGCAACATCACTTACCATAATTCCTTTTTGTCTGACAGGTGGTTCTTCTACTTTTATTTGTTCAATCCTAGGTTCTATATTTATACCAAGTGAAGATGCATCTTTTGTATCAATTGGTTTTTTCTTTGCTTTCATTATATTTGGTAAAGAGGCATATCTAGGTTCATTAAGTCGAAGGTCACATGATGCTACAAATGGTATAGATACTTTTATTCTTTCTAAACCTTCATCTATTTCTCTTGTAACGATTGCATTTTGCCCGTCAATTTCAATTTTAGATGCGAATGTAGCCTGAGGCCAATTAAGTAAAGCAGATGTCATTTGACCAGTTTGATTACAGTCATCATCAATTGCTTGTTTACCCATTAAAATAACTGATGGTTTTTCTTCTTCAGCCACTTTAGAAATTATTTTTGAAATAGCTAGAGGCTCTAGATCATTATCTGTTTTAATATGTATACCCCTATCAGCTCCCATTGCTAATCCAGTTCGGATAGTTTCTTGAGCCTTATCATTACCTATAGAAAGAATTATAATCTCGTCCGCTTTACCAGCTTCTTTTATTCGAAGAGCTTCCTCTACCGCATTTTCATCAGGCGGATTCATGGACATTTTTACATTATCTTTTTCTACTCCTGAACCATCAGCTTTAACCCTGATTTGAACATTATAATCTATGACTCTTTTTACGGTGACCAGTAACTTCATACTATTGTTTTAGTTTTTCATTTTTAGGATCATAAGGACTGTCTTCTATAACAGTTACATTGTATTTTTTATCTAATATATCCATTTCTAATTTTTGACCGACGTCTGAAAATTGAGGTTCCACCATACCAATAGCTAATGATTTTTTCACTCTAAAACCATAGTTACCTCCTGTCGCACGACCTATAACTTTTCCATTAGTATAAATGGGATTATTGCCCAAAGCATCTGCATCTTCAACATCATGAACCTCTAAAGTTACCATTTTGTTTTTAAAACCATTTTGCTGCCATTTAACAAGAGAATCTCTTCCAATAAAATTGCCTTTGTTTAAATGTACAAATCTATCTAATCCAGACTCAAAAGCTGCATATTCTATAGACATTTCGGTACCAACCAATTTATAGGTTTTTTCAACACGTAAGCTTTCCATCGCTCTTATACCAAATGGTTTAAGTCCATGATCTTTTCCTGCTTCCATCAATTTATCAAAAATATGGTTTTGATATTCAATTGGATGATGTAATTCCCATCCAAGTTCTCCTACAAAATTCACACGCATAGCAATACTAGGAGCTAAACCAACATTAATTTTTTTTGACGATAGCCAAGGGAAATTTTCATTAGATAAATCAGTCTTTGTAATTTTAGAGAGAATATCTCTTGATTTCGGTCCTGCTAAAACAAGAACGCCCATACTATTAGTTAAATTTTCATACATCACTGAACCATCTTTGGGCATCCATTTATGAATCCAATCATGATCTAATCGTTGAAAGGCTCCTGCTGAAACTAAATAAAAGCAATTTTCTTTTTCTTTTGAAATTGTGAATTCTGAGTGAACTCCTCCAGCAGTGTTTAGTGCATGACAAAGATTAACTCTTCCAATTTTTTTAGGAATTTTGTTTGCTACTAAATAGTCTAGAAACTCCTCTGCACCAGGTCCTGAAATCCGGCATTTAGCAAAGGCAGTCATATCTAGAAG
>CACAVG010000053.1 GCA_902535885.1 uncultured Alphaproteobacteria bacterium
TTTTTTATTCTAAAAGTCCAAGAAACATATCCATTGAGAATGCTAGTCTTTTGCAAAAAAAATCTGAAGATTTGAATATTAATGGTGTTGGAGTTTTTGTGAATAAGGATATCTATGAATTAGAAAAGATAATAAAAGCTGTAAGGTTAAAATTTATACAATTGCACGGATCAGAAAATGATTCGTACATAAAAACTCTGAAAAAAAATGATATAAAAATAATCAAATCAATTTCAATTGGTAATAAAAATGATTTAAGTAAAATTTATGAATACAAAAATGCAGATTATTTTTTGTTTGATTATAAACCCTTGAAAGGTGAGTTACCTGGTGGAAATTCAAGAAGTTTTGACTGGAATTTATTAAAAGATCTAGATACTAAAAAACCATGGTTTTTATCTGGAGGTATTAACATTAATAATATAAACCAAATTCTTAATGATATAAATCCTTTTGGTATAGATTTATCTTCTGGAGTAGAAAAAGAGCTTGGCATTAAAGATAATGGGATTATAAATAATTTTATCGGAAAGTTCAAAAATGCTTAAAAATACATACAAAAGTTATCCAAATGAAAAAGGGTATTTTGGTCAATTTGGCGGAAGATATGTTTCTGAAACGCTGATGCCCTTAATACTTGAAGTTGAAAAAGAATATGAAAAAATAAAAAATGACAAGAATTTTTTAAATGAATTTAACCATTATTTAAAAACTTATGTTGGAAGGCCGAGTCCATTATTTTTTGCAGAAAGAATTACTAAAGATCTTGAAGGTCCGAAAATTTATTTCAAAAGAGATGAACTTAATCATACAGGTGCTCATAAAATTAATAATTGTATGGGTCAAATTCTATTGGCAAGAAAAATGGGTAAATCAAGAATTATAGCTGAAACTGGAGCAGGACAACACGGTGTTGCAACAGCAACTGTATGTGCTTTATTTGGTCTGCCTTGTATAGTTTATATGGGCGAAAAAGATATTGAAAGACAATCACCTAATGTTTTTAGAATGAAACTTCTTGGAGCAGAAATAAGGGCTGTTTCAACTGGTTCAAAATCTCTTAAAGATGCTATGAATGAAGCTCTTAGAGATTGGGTGACAAATGTTAAAGATACTTTTTATATAATAGGAACAGCTGCAGGCCCGCATCCGTATCCGGCTATGGTTAGAGATTTTCAATCTATTATAGGCAAAGAAGTTCGTAAACAGATTGAAGAAATAGAGGGAAAATCACCAAATTTATTGATGGCCTGTATTGGTGGTGGCTCGAATGCTTTAGGACTTTTTCATGAATTTTTAGATGACTCGGATGTTGAAATGATAGCTGTTGAAGCAGCTGGACATGGTATCAACACAAGTAAGCATGCAGCCAGTTTAACTGGCGGTAAACCAGGTGTATTGCACGGAAATAAAACATATTTGTTACAATCAAGCACTGGGCAAATTCGGGAAGCTCATTCTATTTCAGCAGGATTGGATTATCCGGGTATTGGTCCAGAACATTCTTTTTTATTTGAGGAAAAAAGAGTAAAATATATGTCAGCAACTGACAAAGAGGCTTTAAAAGCTTTTCAGTATTGTTGCAAATTAGAAGGTATAATTCCAGCCTTAGAGCCAGCCCATGCTTTAGCTGTATTAAGAAAAATAGCTAATCAATATAGTAAAGATAAAATTATTGTCATGAACATGTGTGGTAGAGGAGATAAAGATATTTTTACTATTGCAGATGAATTAAAAATAAAAATTTAAATGACTAATTTAATTAGTCAGGCATTTACAAATAATGAAAAAAAACTAGTAACATTTGTTACTGGAGGTGACCCTGATTTTGATACCAGTTTAGAAATTATTAAGACAATAATTAATAATGGTGCGGATATTTTAGAAATTGGAATGCCTTTTTCTGATCCAATGGCTGATGGCCCGACAATTCAGCTATCAAGTAATAGGGCGATAAGTAAAGGAATTGATTTAGAAAATATTTTCTCTTTAGCAAACGAAGCAAAGAAAATAAAAAATGATCTTCCTATTATTTTAATGGGTTACTATAACTTGATTTTATATTTTGGAATTAAGAAATTTGTAAAAAAATGCAAAAAAAATGGAGTTGATGGTTTAATAATTGTTGATCTACAACCTGAGGAAGATGAAGATTTAATCAATGAACTAAAAAATAACCAGATTGATCTAATTAGGTTGATTACTCCCACAACTGACGAAAAAAGACTAAAATTGATATTAAATAATGCTAGTGGTTTTTTTATATTACGTTAGTGTTATGGGAATTACTGGACAAAAATCTGCTGATCTTAATGATCTTGAAAAATCAGTGGCCTTTATCAAAAAACATACAAACTTACCAGTTGTCCCTGGATTTGGTATTAAAAACTCAACTGACGTAAACAATATATGTAAAATAGCTGATGGCGCAGTTGTTGGTTCAAGTATAATTAAAATTATTGAAGACAATTTAAATAACAAAAATAAAATGTTGTCAGAAATTAATAAATTTTCAAAAGATTTGAAAGATGGAACTAAAGTATGAATTGGTTAACAAATTTTGTAAAACCTAAACTATCCTCACTTGTAAAAAGAAGAAGTGTTCCGGAAAAATTATGGAATAATTGTGTATCATGCGGAAATATGATTCATCATAAGGATTTAAAAGAAAATTTATACGTTTGTATAAATTGTAATTATCATTTTAGAATGTCAGCAGAAGATAGGATAAAATTGTTTTTTGAACAAGGAAACTATAATGAAATTAGCCCTGATAAAATTTCTGATGATCCACTAAAATTCGCAGATAAAAAAAAATATAAAGATAGATTAAAAGAATACAGAAAAAAAACAAAAAGAGATGACGCCTTCATACTTATAAAAGGAAAGATTAAAGATAAGGAAATTATCACAGGACTAATGAATTTTGAATTTATGGGTGGATCTATGGGCAGGGCAGTTGGGGGAGCGATAGTTAAAGGAGCTAAAATTGCTATAGAAAACAAATTACCTTATGTAATTGTTACCTCATCTGGTGGAGCAAGAATGCAAGAAGGAATTATAAGCTTAATGCAAATGCCGAGAACAATAGCAGCTGTCGATTTGTTAAATGAAAATAACATACCTTACATAGTGGTTCTTACTGAACCTACTACTGGTGGAGTGACAGCTTCTTTTGCAATGTTAGGTGATATAACTATAGCAGAGCAAGGTGCTACGATAGGTTTTGCAGGTAAAAGAGTCATACAAGACACTATCAGAGAAGAATTACCTATAGATTTTCAAAAAGCTGAATATCTAAAAGATCATGGAATGGTAGATATTGTTTCTCATAGAAAAGATCTTAAAGAAACTTTATACAAAGTATTAGATCACATAAGTTAATAAGTGAAATCTAAAACAGAAAAGTTGTTAGATGAACTTGTTAAACTTCATCCTAAATATATAGATCTATCATTAGACAGATTAAAATTATTATTAAAAAAATTAGATAATCCTCAAGATCATCTGCCAAAAACTATCCATATCGCGGGAACAAATGGGAAAGGCTCTGTACAAAGTTTTATAAGAAATATTTTGTTGAAGAATGGGTATAAATGTGATGCATATATCTCACCTCATTTATCTAGATTTAATGAAAGAATAATTCTAAATAATAAAGAAGTAAGTAGTAAGAAATTATACGAAACTCTTATATTTGTAAAAAAAATAAATAATAATAAACCAATAACTTTCTTTGAAATAACAACAGCTGCAGCCTTTATATTGTTTAAACAATCAAGATCTGACTTTCTTATTTTAGAGACAGGATTAGGAGGCAGATTAGATGCAACTAATATAATACCAAAAAAGATATGTAGTATTTTAACACCAATTAGTTTTGATCATGAGGAATTTCTTGGAAAAACACTTAAGAAAATTGCAAATGAAAAATTAGGTATAGTGAAGAATTGTGATTTTGTTTTAGTTGGCAAACAAAAAAAAGAGTTAAAAGATCATATTCAAAAAAAATTAAATAAGTTTGAAAATAAATATTTTTATGGGAATGAATTTCAAGTAACAAAATTATTAAAAAATAAGTTCGAAATGAAAGTGGATGGAAAAAAAATTCTCTATACTCAACCTTTATTGAATGGAAAACATCAGGTAGAAAACGCATCAATATCTATATATTTTGCGAAAATTGTGAAAAAAATGGGTTATAAATTAAATACAAAAGAAATTAATGCAGCGATAAAAAAAACGGTATGGCCAGGTAGATTGGAAATTATTAATTATAAAAATAAAAAAATAATTCTTGATGGATCACATAATATTGATGGAGCTGATAAACTAAATGAATTTTTAAAAACTAAAAAAATAAAACCTGTAGTCTTGTTTGGAATGCTTAATAATAAGAAAGCAAGTTTATTTTTGAAAAAAATAAAAAAAAGAGTATCAAAAGTTTTAGCTATAAAAATACCAGATGAAAAAAATGCATTTAAAACTAAACAAATAAATGAAATTTGCAATTTTCATTCTATCAAATGTGAGCAAATAAATAATACAAACGATGCTTTAAAATATTTTAGATCTAATCAACAAAGAATATATCTAGTTACTGGCTCTTTGTATTTGATAGGAAAAATTAGAAGAAAACTTTTATAAAATTGATTGTATCCAGGTTTCTAATGCTGTTTTAGGAAGACTGCCAACCTTAGTATCAATTAACTCACCTTTTTTAAAAATCATTATTGTAGGAATACCCCTAATACCGTATTTTTGTGGTGTTATAGGGTTCTCATCAATGTTCATTTTATATATTTTAACTTTATCTTTGTTCTCAACAGCAATTTCTTCTAAAATTGGGTCAAGTACTTTACATGGGCCACACCATTCTGCACCAAAATCAACTACCACTGGCACATCATTAGCAGAGATGTCTTTATCAAAGGTTTGATCGTTTGTCACATGAGTAGACATAATGTCTATTTAAGAAATATTTATCTATTATCAAGCTAAATTAAATCTAAATTTCTAAAATTGATTTTTTATCCCCAATATGTCTAAT
>CACAVG010000054.1 GCA_902535885.1 uncultured Alphaproteobacteria bacterium
TTGTGTACGGAGATGCGATAGGCGTTGGTAGTAATAACGTAACATTAGATATTGCTCGTGGTTTATCAACTACTATTTCAAGTGCTGAAAGATTAAAAACTTTATATGGCTCTTTAGTTTCATCACCCAGTGATGATCATGAAATAATAGAAATTCCTATTGCTTCAGGTGATAAAAATACGTTTAAACAAATAACAAGATCGAGTTTAAATGCTATTATTAGACCACGTATTGAAGAAACCTTAGAGATGATATGGCAAAAAATTAAAGATAATAATTTAAAAAATAAAAAATTAAATAATGTAGTTCTAACCGGAGGTGGGGCGATGATGGATAATATTGAAAAATATGTAGAAACAATTTTTGCTAGTGGCGTAAGAGTATCAAATCCTTTAGAAAAATTAAATTTGGAAAATAATTTTAAAAAACCCAGTTTTTGTGACATTATTGGATCTATATTGTATGATAAAGATTTATTTAAGATTGGTTTTCTAGCAAATAAATCAAAAAATTCAAAAAAACGAGGAATTTCAGGCTTTTTTACTTGGCTTGATCAGTATATTTAGATAATACTATATGTTGTAAATTATATTGACGATTTCGACCATAAATCGTTAAAAACATTTAAAAACGGCGGAGATTACAATGACTATCAATATTTCAATACAAGATGTAGCACAGAACTTACATCCAAAAATTACAGTTTTAGGAGTAGGTGGATCTGGCGGTAATGCGGTTAACAACATGATTAATGCCAATTTAGAAGGTGTAGATTTTTTAATAGCTAATACAGATGCACAAGCTTTACAAATTTCTAGTTGTCCAAACAAAATTCAATTAGGATTAAATAGTACCAAAGGTTTAGGTGCTGGAATGAGACCTGATGTTGGTAGGCAAGCTGCAGAAGAAGCAATTCAAGATTTAAGTGAAAAATTTGAAGGTAGTCATATGCTTTTTATTGCTGCGGGAATGGGCGGTGGTACAGGAACAGGAGCTGCTCCAGTAATTGCTAAATTAGCAAGAGAAAAAGGAATATTGACAGTCGGTGTAGTTACTAAACCTTTTCATTTTGAAGGCTCTCAAAGGATGAAGTTAGCAGAAAAAGGAATTGAAGAACTCCAACAATATGTTGATACTTTACTAACAATACCAAATCAAAATTTATTCAGAATTGCGAATGAAAAAACTACTTTTTCTGATGCTTTTAAGATGGCAGATGATGTTTTGTATGCAGGTGTCCGAGGTGTAACTGATCTTATGGTTCAGCCCGGAATGATTAATTTAGACTTTTCAGATATCAAAACTGTTATGTCTGAAATGGGTAAAGCTATGATGGGTACTGGAGAAGCACAAGGTGAAGGTAGAGCAATTGCTGCAGCTGAAGCAGCTATAGCAAATCCATTAATTGACGACGTATCGTTAAAAGGTGCAAAAGGTCTAATAATTAATATTACTGGGGGCAAAGATATTACATTGTATGAAGTCGATGAGGCTGCAAATAGAATTAAACAAGAAGTTGATGAAGAAGCAAACATTATTTATGGAACAACTTGTGATGATAGACTTGAAGGTGTTGTAAGAGTAAGTATTGTGGCTACTGGCATTGATGCAATCAATAATATATCAGCTAAACCAATAGAAAACTTTGCACAAATAAATATTAATAATGATATTTACAAACAAGATATAGAAAAATCTGAGTTATTGTCTGAAAGTAATATGTTGCAGGAAAATGTCTCACAAGACGATAGCATTCTAAATGAAGAGATTAATGAGATAGCAAATGAAGGAATGCTAAATAATCAAAATTCTAATAATATTCATGTAGAGGAGCAAACAAATATTAACCAAATAGAGATTTCAAGCTTAGAAGAAAATATTGATAATAAAACAAACGAAGCTTCAGAAATTTTAGATCAAGTTGAAACTGATAATATCTCTGAGGAATTACCAAGCTCATCTTTGGATATAGATAAACCAAATGAAGCAAGTGTAAGAAGGTTAAGTTTATTTGATACACTTTCTACTGAAAATAAATCTCAAGATATAGCTTCAGAAAATAATATTCTAACAAAGAATGAACCTGTTTTTTCCTCTTCAGAGGAAAAGATTGAAGAAAATGAGTCTGACGATAACAATTCTGAAGATGATAATCTAAATATCGTTGAAACAGAAGAATTCAGTGCTGAAGAGGGTGAATCATCTGAAATAGATGGTGAGTTCAATCAGGAAACTGAGGAAGAACTTTTAGATATACCAACTTTCCTTAGAAGGCAGGCTAATTAGTAAATTAACTATTTACTGCAATATTTTGAAATATTAGGTTAGTTGTTAAGAACGTCAAAAATATGTAATAAAAAAGTGCTGATTTCAGCACTTTTTATTAAAAATGATAGACATATCAAACAATTTTAACAATCAGCAAACAATAGCTGAACCCGTATCTATAAATGGAGTAGGATTACATTCAGGCCTCAATGTAACTATGAAACTTTTTCCTGCTGAAGCTGATTATGGAATAAAGTTTATTCGAACAGATCTTAATAAAAATAACATCATTGAAGCTGTATGGTCCAATGTAACTAATACCAAATTAAGCACAACTATAAGTAATCAAAATGGTGCAAGTGTTTCAACAATCGAGCATTTAATGAGCGCTTTGTCTGGACTGCATATAGACAATATTAAAATTGAAATTGATGGACCAGAAGTACCAATAATGGATGGAAGTTCAATAAAATTTGTTGATGTTATCGATAAAACTTCTATTCAAAATTTGAGAAAAAAAAGAAAAATTTTAAAAGTTAAAAAAAATATTAAAGTAGAAAATGATGATTCATCTGTAGAATTAAAGCCGAATAATCAGTTTTCGATTGATTTTGAAATTGATTTTCCGAGTAAATTAGTGAGCAAACAAAGCTGTCAGCTACAATTAGTAAATGGAAATTATAAAACTGATATTGCATCAGCACGTACATTTGGATTTGAAAGAGATGTCGACATGCTGAGATCAAATGGTTTAGCACTAGGAGGTTCTTTAGATAACGCTGTTGTTGTTGGAGAAAGTAAAATACTTAATTCAGATGGATTGCGCTTTAAGGATGAGTTTGTAAGGCATAAAATTCTTGATTCTATTGGAGATTTATATTTAGCAGGAGCCCCAATTCATGGATATTTTTTAGGTAAAAAATCAGGTCATCACTTAAATAACTTATTATTAAGGTTGTTATTTGCTGATAAAGATAACTACGAATATATTTAGTTAAATCATTTTCTTTGGATCAACTATCTTATCAAATTCCTTTTCTGAAATTAAATTTAATTTTAATGCTGCTTCTTTAAGAGTCAAATTTTCATCAAATGCTTTTTTAGCAATTTTTGCTGCATTATCATATCCAATACTTTTATTTAAGGCAGTTACAAGCATTAAAGAGTTATTTAAATGATTATTAATTATTTCTTTGTTTGCTTTTAATCCCTTTAAGCAATTTTTATTAAAACTTTTAATACCATCACTAAGGAGATTTACAGATTGTAGAATGTTAAAGGCTATAACTGGTTTATATGTATTTAATTGAAAATGACCATTTAAACCAGCAAAATCTACAGTTGTGCTATTTCCTATTACTTGAACACATACCATGCTTAAGGCTTCAATTTGAGTAGGGTTTACCTTTCCTGGCATAATTGATGATCCAGGTTCATTAGCAGGCAAAATTAGCTCTCCTAAACCAGATCTAGGTCCAGATGCTAAAAATCGAATGTCATTTATTATTTTTAATAATGAAATTGATAAAGTTTTTAAAGAATTTGAAAAATTAATTAGTGGATCATGTGAAGCTAAAGACTCAAATTTATTTTGAGATGGTTTATAATTATCCCTAGTAAGTTTATTCAAATATTTACAAAATACTCTATCAAATTTTTTTGGTGCATTGATTCCAGAACCTACAGCAGTCCCACCTTGAGCAAGATATCTCAATTCTGATTTTGAAATTTCTATTCTTTTTAAACAAGCCTTTAATTGAGCACAAAAGGCAGAAAATTCATCACCTAAAGTAATTGGTGTTGCGTCTTGAGTATGTGTTCTTCCTATTTTAATAATATTTTGAAATAATTTTTTCTTTTTTTGAAATTCTTTTATTAGATCTTTAAGAATTGGAATTAGATTTTTTATTGATAACTCATTAATTGCAACATGCATTATTGTTGGAAAGGTATCATTTGATGATTGAGATAAATTTACATGATCATTTGGGTGAATAGGTTTTTTACTTCCAATTTTTCCATGTAATGTTTTAATAATATGATTACTAATTACTTCATTTGCATTCATATTGGTTTGAGTTCCAGATCCAGTTTGCCATACTGATAATGGAAACTCATCAATAAGTTTTAAATTAATAATATTATCGCAGGCTTTAGATATTAATAAACCTAATTTTTTATCTATAACACCAAGTTCTATGTTTGCTTGTGCAGCTGCTTTCTTTTGTTTACCCAATGCTATAATCAATTCTGATGGTATTTTTTCACTGCCAATTTTAAAATTTTCTAAGGATCTTTGAGTTTGTGCACCCCAAAGTTTGTTATGATTAATTTTTTTGGAACCTAAACTATCAAATTCTATTCTTTTTTTATTGGTCATTTTTTATTAACAAATTATTTATAACATATTATATGAAACATATGAACAAACTTGTTTTACTGAGACATGGTCAAAGTCAATG
>CACAVG010000055.1 GCA_902535885.1 uncultured Alphaproteobacteria bacterium
AAAAAATATGTAAAATCAAAAAATATTTTAATTTTATTTGGTGATACACCTTTAGTTGAAGTTAAAGATATAAGAAAACTAGTAAGTAAATTTAAAAAAAGTAAAGCGAAAGCTTCATTAATTGCATTTAATACTTCTGAGCCACATGGTTATGGCAGGTTATTACTAAATAACAATTACGTTGAAGAAATAATTGAGCAAATCAATTTAAGACCTGAGCAAAATAAAATCAATTTATGTAATTCTGGTATTTTGATAGCAAATACTAAATTATTATTTGATAATTTGAAAAATATTAAAGAAAATAAAATTAAAAAAGAAAGATATCTTCCTGATATATGCAAAATTTTTTCAAAAAAAAATATTCCTATCAATTATATTGAGTGCAACAAAGAAACAATGTTGGGCATAAATACATTGGATGATTTTAATGTTGTACAAAATATCTTGCAAAAAAAATACGTAAAAAATTTTATAAAAAATGGAGTCAATTTTTTAAAACCCAATACTTGTTATTTAAGCTATGACACCAAAATTGAACCTACTGTTACAATTGAAAGCAATGTTACAATAAAGGAAAAAACAATTATAAAAAAAGGTTCAATAATTAAAAGTAATTCATACTTAGAAGAGGTTACAATAGATGAAAATTCACATATTGGTCCAAGTGCTAGATTAAGACCAAAAACAAAGATTGGAAAAAAATCAAAGATTGGCAACTTTGTTGAAATAAAAAATTCTAAAATTGGAAATAATGTTTCTATTGCACATCTTTCATATGTTGGAGATTCAGAAATAGGAAATAATGTGAATATAGGTGCCGGCACAATAACTTGTAACTATGATGGAAAGAAAAAACACAAAACGATAATAAAAGATAATGTATTTATAGGTTCAAACACATCACTCATTGCTCCAGTTGTAATTGAGTCTAAATCTAGAATTGGCGCAGGTAGTGTTATCACTAAAAATATTCCCAAAAATTCACTTGCTATTGAAAGATCAGCCTTAAAAATACTAAGAAATAAAAGATCTAAATAATAACCCTTGTTTCAAGATATATTAGGGTTTATGAGCCTTTTCAAATTATGAGCAATAAATGGTCACCAAATAGTTGGAGAAATAAAAATGCTCTTCATATGCCTAACTATCAGAATGAAGATCATCTAAATAAAACTCTAAATGAAATTTCCAAATATCCACCTTTAGTTTTTGCTGGAGAAGCGAGACTATTAAAAAAGAAACTTGGAGAAGTTTCAAACGGAAATGCTTTTTTATTACAAGGTGGAGATTGTGCAGAAAGTTTTGCAGATTTTCATCCAGATAATATTAGAGATACATTTAAAGTTATTTTACAAATGGCTGTTGTATTAACATTTGGCGCTTCTTGTCCAATTGTAAAAGTAGGAAGAATTGCTGGACAGTTTGCAAAGCCAAGATCATCTGCCACAGAAGTTATTAATGATTTAGAACTTGAGTCTTATAAAGGCGATATAATTAATGGGATAGACTTCAATCAAAAAGACAGAGATCCTAATCCAGATAGATTAATTCAGGCCTACAATCAGTCTGCATCTACACTTAATCTTTTAAGAGCTTTTTCTCAGGGCGGTTTTGCCAATTTAAATAAAATACATCAATGGAACCTAAATTTTGTTAAAGGTGAGAATGCTGCTAAATTTAGAGAGATATCTTCTAGAATTGACGAATGCTTATCTTTTATGGAGGCATGTGGAATAAATGGAAACAGTGTAAGACAATTAAATGAAACAGACTTCTTTACAAGTCATGAAGCTTTACTTCTTCAATATGAGGAAGCATTAACAAGAATAGATAGTACTTCAGGTAAGTGGTACGATGTTTCAGCTCACATGTTGTGGGTAGGTGACAGAACACGACAACTTGATGGAGCACATATTGAATTTTTAAGAGGTATTCAGAACCCTATAGGTATTAAAGTGGGTCCAAGCACAAAGACAGAAGAACTATTAAAGATATTAGATGTGTTGAATCCAAATAATGAAGCTGGAAAAATAACGCTGATATGTAGAATGGGTCATGAAAAAGTTAGTGGAATACTTCCAAAAATAATTAGATCAGTTAATTCAGCTGGTAAAAATGTTGTTTGGACTTGTGACCCCATGCATGGAAATACTATCAAATCTAACACGGGTTTTAAAACTAGGCCATTAAAAGATATAATTTCTGAAATTCAGCAATTTTTTCAAATACACAGAAGCGAAGGAACATATCCAGGCGGCGTCCATCTAGAAATGACTGGTCAAGATGTTACAGAATGTATGGGAGGTCTTCAAGAAATAACAGATGAAGATCTAAAAAATAGATATCATACATATTGTGATCCGAGACTAAATGCCTCGCAGTCTCTAGAATTGGCTTTTTTATTATCAGATTTTTTAAAAGAAGAAAAATTGCTCTCAAAGCAATCTTCAAATTTATAAATTTATATTTATATATTAAGTATGAATTCAAAAGATAAAATCTTATACATATCTAAATGGATTAAAGATTACGCTAAATCTATAAATAACAATCCAACTACACTAGTAATAGGAGTGTCAGGAGGAGTCGATTCAGCTCTTACTAGCACCTTATGTGCTCAAACTGGTTTAAAAACTATAGCTGTTTCAATGCCTATTAAGCAAAATTCATCACAACATGATTTAAGTTTAAGACATTTAGAATTTTTAGAGAAAAATTACCCAAATGTAGAAACAAAAATAATCGAGCTAGATAATGTTTTTAAAACATTCCAAAATACGATGCAAAATTTTGATAGTGAGTTAGCTTTTGCAAATTCAAGATCTAGACTAAGAATGGTAACTCTATACCAAATAGCTCAAAGTAATAATGGCATAGTTGTTGGTACTGGAAATAAAGTTGAAGATTTTGGTGTTGGATTTTATACAAAATATGGTGATGGAGGCGTAGATATATCGCCAATAGCAGATTGTACTAAAACTGAGGTGTGGGAATTAGCCGAAGAAATTGGGGTTATTAAAGATATTATTAGCGCAGCACCAACAGATGGTTTATGGGATGATAGTAGAAATGATGAAAGCCAGCTTGGTCTTTCATATAAGCAATTAGAAGAAGCAATGGAAAATAAGTCTAGTGATTACTACAGTAGATACGAAGAAATTAGAAAGCCAAATCTTCATAAGATGAAGCCTATTCCCGTTTGCGAAATTCCTAAAGAATAATATGAAGTGTAGGTTCGCTCCTAGCCCTACAGGAAAAATACATATTGGTAATGCTAGATCAGCAATTTTGAATTGGATTTTTTGTCAAAAAAATCAAGGTGAGTTTGTATTAAGAATTGATGATACTGATGCCAATAGGAGTTCTAAAGAATTTGAGACAAGTATCAAAGATGATCTTACATGGCTTGGATTGAATTGGAGTTATACTTTTAATCAATCCTCAAGGAAAAATATTTACAATGAGAAAATCCAAATTCTAAAACAAAAGAAAAGACTTTATCCATGTTTTGAAACAGAAGAGGAATTAGCTTTAAAGAAAAAATCTTTGTTATCATCTGGGAAACCACCTATTTATGATAGATCATCATTAAATCTAAGTGATGAAGAAGTAGAAAAAAAAATAGAATCTGGAATCAAACCCCATTGGAGATTTAAATTAGATCATGAAAATATTAGTTGGAAAGATATTATTAAAGGAGATGTTTCATTTGATGCAAAAAATTTGAGTGATCCTGTTTTAATTAGAGCTGATGGAACATTATTATACCATTTACCTTCAGTCATTGATGATATTGAAGAAAAAATTACACATATTATTAGGGGGGAGGATCACATAGCTAATACTGCCTATCATATTCAAATTTTTAAGGCTCTTGAATCTTCTATTCCATCATTTGCTCATCATCCATTCTTAGTTGATGAAACTGGTAAGGGTTTTAGCAAAAGACTTGGAAGTCTTTCAATTGAAAATTTTAGAGACGAAGGATATGAAAATATATCGTTACTTAATTATTTTCTTTTTATTGGTTCGAGCAGCAATATTGATCCAATCAAAGATTTAAATGAAATAGTAAAAAAATTTGATATTCAAAGCTTATCTAGATCTTCTGCTAAATTTTCAATTGAATCCTTAAGAAATCTTAATGAAAATACTATTAAATTATTTAGTTATAATGAGATTAGTCATAAGTTAAAAAATATTAAATCCAATTTTCAAAAAGAGAGTTTTTGGCGTTTTATTAAAAATAATATTTCATTTGTTAATCAAGCGAAAGAATGGGAAGAAGTAATTACAAAAATAAATAATGTTAAAGATTTAAATATTGATGATAGTTTTATTAATACAGCAGTTGATGAATTACCCGAGGATCCTTTTGATGAAACAACATGGGATCATTGGACATC
>CACAVG010000056.1 GCA_902535885.1 uncultured Alphaproteobacteria bacterium
CAATTGTATTTTTATACTCTAATCCAACTTTATCTAATATATTTTTTATTTTTTCTTCTTTCTCCTTTTTACTTATACTTGGATAATGAATTAACAAACCTTCAGAAATAATATCCTCTATATTCATTCTTGGACTTAATGATGAAAATGGATCTTGAAAAACAATCTGTATTTCCTTTCTCAAACTTAATGCTTCTTTTTTATTTAATTGTCTAAGGTCTTTATTATTTATTTTTATTTTTCCTTTTGATTCTATTAAATTTAAAATTGCTAAAATAAGAGATGTTTTTCCTGAACCTGATTCTCCAACAATACCAATGCTTTCACCAATTTTTAAATCAAAACTTACATTTTTAATTGCTTTTACGTAGTCAACTGTTCTTTTTAAAAGACCTTTCTTAATCGGATACCATACATCTAAATCCTCAACTTTTAAGATTGAATATGAATCAAAATTTTTATTCTCTTTAATATTGCTTTGATAAGAAACTAATTCTTTTGTATATTCATTTTTTGGATTATTAAATATTTCATTATTAGAACCAAATTCAACAATTTTACCATTTTTCATTACATAAATATAATCTGATAATTTTTTTACTACTGATAAATCATGGCTTATAAAAACTAAAGACATTCCTAGTCTTGATTGTATATTTTTTAGTAGTTCTAAAATTTGTAATTGAATTGTAACATCTAAAGCTGTTGTTGGCTCATCAGCAATTAGAACTTCTGGGTTATTAGCAATACTCATTGCGATCATAGCTCTTTGTCTCTGTCCACCTGATAATTCATAAGGATATATTTTTGGCCTTGATGCAATATTACTAAGCCCCACTTCTTTTAATAAATTTATTGTTTTTTTCTTAGCATCACTCTTGCTAATTACATTGTGAGTTGTGATAATTTCCTCAATTTGTTTGTTAATAGTGTGCAAAGGATTTAAGCTTGTCATGGGTTCTTGAAAAATTGTAGATATTTTATTTCCTCTTATTTTTTGGATTTCACGTTTATTTAATTTTAACAAATTCACATTATTAAAAAATATATCACCATTTTTTATTTCAGCACCAATAGGAAGTAGTTTTAAAATACTTAATGCAGATAAAGTTTTACCTGAACCAGATTCACCTACTATAGCAGTGGTTTTTCCTTTTATAACATCTAGATTTATATTTTTTACTACTTCAATGTTTCCATTAAATTCAATTGTAAGATTTTGTATTGAAACTATTTTATCCATTTTAATTGAAGGTCTTTCTGGGGTCTAAAGAGTCTCTAATTGCTTCTCCAACGAAAACTAACAAGCCTAACATCAAACCTAAGGTTAAAAAACTTGTAATTCCAAGCCATGGAGCTTGTAAATTATTCCTTCCTTGATTTACCATTTCTCCTAAAGATGCTGACCCAGGTGGTAAACCAAAACCTAAAAAATCAAGACCTGACAAAGCAGTTACTGATGCGCTTAAACTGAATGGGAGAAAAGTTACAGTAGCAATAGTAGCATTAGGTAACATATGCCTAATCATTATTCTTGAATTTGAAACACCTAGTGCTTTTGCGGCTCTAATATAATCAAAATTTCTTGCTCTTAAAAATTCTGCCCTTACTACACCAACATATCCCATCCAACTAAAAAGTAATAAGATAATTAAAAGCCACCAAAAATTTGGTTGAATGACACTGGCTAAAATTATCAAAACATATAATGTTGGTATTGCTGACCAAACTTCCATAAATCTTTGAAAAAATAAATCTGTTTTTCCTCCAAAATAACCTTGTACTGCTCCAGCCGAAACTCCAATAATCATTGAAAAAAATGTTAGAGTAAATCCAAACAAAACTGATATTCGAAATCCATATATTAATCTTGATAATACATCTCTTGCTTGATCATCAGTGCCAAGCCAATTTTTATTTGAAGGTGGTGAAGGAGCTGGAGCAGATAAATCTCTAATTATGGTATTATATGAATACGGAATTATAGGCATAATCATCCATCCCTTATCTTCAATTAAATTTTTCACATATGGATCTTTATAATCTGCCTCTGTTTCAAAATCTCCTCCAAATGTTGTTTCTGAATAGAAAGAAAATATTGGATAATAAAAGTTTGAGTTATATTTTACTAATAAGGGTTTTTCATTTGCAATAAAATTAGCAAACAAAGAAATAATAAATAAAAAACTGAATATCCAAAAAGAATAATAACCTCTTTTGTTGTTCTTAAAATTATTTAGTCTTCTTTGATTTAATTTTGATATTTTCTTCATTGTCTTGATTCAAAATCTATACGTGGATCAATAATTGAGTACATAAAATCACCAATTATTCCCATAACTAAACCGAGTAGTGAGAAAAAATAGAGTGTTGCAAATATAACCGGATAATCTCTAGTCAGAGCAGCTTCGTATCCTAGTAAACCTAAACCATCTAATGAAAAAATAACTTCAATAAATAGAGAGCTTGAAAAAAGAATTCCAATAAATGCTGATGGAAAACCAGCAATCACTATTAACATTGCATTTCTAAATACATGACCATAAAGAACCTTTCTTTCAGTTAAACCTTTAGACCGTGCCGTAATTACATATTGTTGATTTACTTGATCAAGAAATGAATTTTTTGTTAAAAATGTTAAACCTGCAAATCCACTCACAAGCATAGCAGTTAATGGCAAAGCTAAATGCCAAAAGTAATCTATAATTTTTTGAAATAAAGTTAATTCATCAAAATTTTCAGAAAATAAACCACGTAAGGGAAAAATATCATAAAATCTTCCACCTGCAAAAAATACAATTAATATTACAGCAAATAAAAAATTTGGTATTGCATAACCAACTGTTACAATTGAACTTGATACTATATCAAACTTTGATCCATCCTTTATCGCTTTTCTTATACCAAGAGGAATAGATATTAAATATACTAATAAAGTTGTCCATAAACCAAGAGATATTGAAACTGGCATTTTATCTAAAACAATAGAAGTAACTTTTTGATCTCTAAAAAAACTTTCTCCAAAATCAAAAGTTAAATAATCTTTTAACATTTTCATGAAACGTTGATGTGCTGGTTTATCCATTCCATACATCTTTTCTATTTCTTTTATAATATCTGGATCGAGGCCTTGTGCTCCTCTATATTTACTATCATTAACTGATGTAGAATTATCTTGATTAAATTCTAAAGTTTCACCTTCGCCACCACCAGAAAATCGAGCTGTTGACTCAACAGCTGTACCAGTCATTTGTGCAATCATTTGTTCTACTGGACCTCCTGGAACAATTTGAATGATTGCAAAATTTATAACCATTATCCCAAAAAGAGTTGGGATTATTAAAAGAAGTCTTTTTATTAAGTAAGCACCCATATTGTGCTATTTTATATTATTTCTAATAAACTTTAATAATTAGTTTGATGTTCTATTTGATTGGATTGTTTCAAATTTATTCTGATTAATCCACCATGTATCGAAGCCTAAAGAATATTTTGGTTTTATTTTCGGTTGATCAAAAAAATCCCAATATAGAACTCTGTATGAAGAGATATGCCATTGTGGAATAACATAATAATTCCATAGAAGAACTCGATCTAGAGCTTTGGTTATTGTAATTAACTCTTCTCTATCACTAGCATTAATTAGACTTTCAATTAATCCATCTATAGCATAATTTTTTATACCAACGACATTTCTAGAGCCTTCAGTATCTGCTGCATCAGAACCCCAAAAATTTCTTTGCTCGTTACCTGGAGATAAAGATTGACCAAAAGTTTGCACAACCATATCAAAATCAAATGTTTCCATCCTTTTTTGATATTGTGCACTATCAATTGTTCTTACTTCGGCAATTACTCCTAACTTTTCAAGATTATCTTTAAATGGAAAAACTATTCTTTCAAAAGCTGGTGATCGTAATAAGATTTCAAATTCAAAAGGTTCTTTTGTACTAGAATGTAGAAGTTTACCATCAACTAATTCCCATCCAGATTCTTCTAAAAGTTTTGAAGCTTCTTGCAATTGCATCCTCATATAACCTGAACCATCTGTGACTGGATTTGCATATTCTTCTGTAAATATTTCTTTTGGGAGTACATCAAAATATGGATTTAAATAATTTAATTCTTTTTTTGAAGGAAGACCAGATGAAGCAAGTTCTGAATTTTCAAAAAAACTATCTGTTCTTTTATATGCATCAAAGAATAAATTTTTGTTAGACCATTCAAAATCAAAAGCATAAGAAAGAGCCTTTCTTACTCTTCTATCTTTGAATTTATCTTTTCTAATATTAAATGCAAAACCTT
>CACAVG010000057.1 GCA_902535885.1 uncultured Alphaproteobacteria bacterium
TGGTCTTGGGCTATCAATATCGTATGAGATAATTAATCTATTTAATGGTTCAATTGAATTAACAGAAAGTGACAAATTAGACTTTAGAGGTGCTTGTTTTCTGATTAAATTACCATTAAAAAGTCAAAATAATCATAAAGGGATACAATCATGAGTGAAGATTTTAAGGTTAAAGACATAAGTTTAGCTGATTTTGGTGACAAAGAAATTGCAATAGCTGAAACAGAGATGCCTGGTTTAATGGCATTAAGAGAAGAGTATGGTGATTCTAAACCTCTAGATGGGGCAAGAATTGTAGGTTGTTTACATATGACAATACAAACTGCTGTTTTGATTGAAACTTTGGTATTTTTAGGTGCTACTGTTAGATGGAGTTCATGTAATATTTTTTCCACTCAAGATCATGCTGCTGCAGCAATAGCTGCCAAAGGCATTCCAGTATTTGCCTGGAAAGGAATGACAGAAGAAGAATTTTGGTGGTGTATTGAGAAAACATTAGAAGGCCCAGATGGTTGGCAGCCAAATATGATTTTAGATGATGGTGGAGATGCTACAAAAATAATTCATGAAAAGTATCCAAAAATGTTGGAAGAAATTTTAGGTTTATCTGAAGAAACAACTACAGGTGTCCATCGTTTGAAAGAAATGGAAAAAAATGGAACATTAAAGGTACCAGCAATAAATGTTAATGACTCAGTTACTAAGTCTAAATTTGACAATTTATATGGTTGTAAGGAAAGTTTAGTAGATGGAATAAGAAGAGGTACTGATGTAATGATGGCTGGTAAAATAGCCGTTGTAGCTGGTTATGGAGATGTTGGGAAAGGTTCAGCAGCTAGCTTAAGAGGTGCAGGTGCGCGTGTTTGTGTGACTGAAATAGATCCAATTAATGCACTTCAAGCGGCAATGGAAGGTTACGAAGTTGTCACAATGGATGATGCTTGTAAATATGGTGATATATTTGTTACTGCCACTGGTAATCTTGATGTAATTACGCAAGATCATATGAGACAAATGAGAGATCGTGCTATCGTTTGTAATATTGGACATTTTGATAACGAAATACAAACAGAAGCTCTTCAAAATTATAAGTCTGATGAGATTAAACCACAAGTAAGAGAGGTAGAATTTCCAGATGGGAAGAAAATACTATTACTATCAGAGGGAAGACTTGTTAACCTAGGAAATGCCACTGGCCATCCAAGTTTTGTTATGAGTGCATCATTTACTAATCAGGTCTTAGCGCAACTTGAACTTTGGAAAAATTCTAAAAATTATGAAAATAAAGTTTATGTTTTACCAAAACATTTAGATGAAAAAGTTGCATCATTACACCTAAAGAAGGTTGGAGCAAAACTTACAGAATTAACTGATAAACAAGCAGAATATATTGGTGTTAGCAAGCAGGGACCTTTTAAAGACAATACTTACAGATATTAGGAGTTAATATGAAAAGATCTTATTTATTTACAAGTGAATCAGTTTCTGAAGGTCACCCAGATAAAGTTTGTGATAGAATTTCAGATATGGTTGTTGATACTTATTTATCATCTGGTGACCCGCAAACACGCGTAGCTTGTGAGACTTTGACTACCACAAATAAAGTAGTTTTAGCTGGAGAAGTAAGGGGTCCATCAGTTTCTAAAGATCAGATTATATCTCAAGTGAGAGATTGTATTAAAGATATTGGTTATGAACAAGATGGCTTTCATTGGCAGAATTGTGATGTTGAAAGTTTTCTTCATGAACAATCATCTGACATTGCTATGGGTGTTGATTCTGGCAGCAATAAAGATGAGGGTGCAGGCGATCAAGGCATCATGTTTGGTTTTGCTTGCAAAGACACTGAATCATTAATGCCAGCCCCGATACATTATTCTCATCAAATCTTATATAAAATGGCACAGGCCCGCAAAGATGGATCTGCATCTGGCTTAGAGCCGGATTCAAAAAGCCAAGTTACAATGCTTTATGAAAATGGAAAACCAAGTAAAGTTACATCTCTAGTAATTTCTTCACAACATAAGGAAGGTTTGTCTCCTGCGGATGTAAAAGAAATTGTTAAACCTTATGTATATGAGTGTATACCTAATGAATTATTAGAGGGTCTTAAAGATGAAGAATTCTATGTTAATCCAACTGGAAACTTTGTAATTGGAGGCCCTGATGGTGACTCTGGTTTAACTGGCCGTAAAATAATAGTTGATACATATGGTGGTGCAGCGCCCCATGGTGGAGGTGCATTTTCAGGAAAGGATCCTTCTAAAGTTGATAGATCTGCAGCATATGCTGCTAGGTACTTAGCAAAAAACGTTGTTGCAGCGGATCTAGCTGATGAGTGTACTATTCAGTTATCTTATGCAATAGGAGTATCAAAACCCTTATCGGTATATGTTAATACTAATGGAACAAATAAAGTTGATGAACAGAAAATTGAAAAATCTGTGCAAGATTTATTTGATCTAAGCCCAAGAGGAATAAGAGAACATTTAAAACTAACAAATGCAATTTATGTTCCAACCTCTGCTTATGGGCATTTTGGTAGAGAGCCAAGTGACAAAGGACATTTTACTTGGGAAAAAACTGATTTAGTGGAAGCTCTAAAAGGTATTGCATAACAAAATTTGCAAAAATTAAGTAATCAAATTTTAGATCTTCGTGAACTTGAAAAGCTCACTACTAATTTAAGCAAAGATATATCTTTTGGAGATGTTTACCTATTACAAGGGGAATTAGGTGTTGGTAAAACTACATTTGTAAGATTATTAATTAATTATCTTTATGAATTAAATAATCTTCCTAAACCAGCTTCAATTATTAGTCCAACATATCCAATTTTGATTACTTACGAATTAAGTTCATCACAAATCTATCATTATGATCTTTATAGAGTTAAAAATTTAAAGGAATTAGATGAATTAGATTTTTTTGAAAATCTAAATAACAATATTACATTTGTAGAATGGCCTGAAATGTTAATTAATTTACCATTAAACAAAAAACACTATTTAATAAATTTAGATATGATTTCTGAAAATAAAAGAAAAATTAATATTAGTTTTAATCAATATTCTAATGAATCCTGATCATAATGATTTAGAAAAAATTGAGGACGGATTATCTAATAAATTAATTTATAGAATTACAGAAAAAGAGAATACCAAAATATTAATTGATTTTTCTAAAGATAAACAAGAGTTTAAAAATTTCCTCAATGTTTATGAAATATTACGAAAGGTTAATGTATCAACTCCTAAAATATATGAAGTTAATCAGCAACAATTTAAAATATATATGCAAGATTTTGGAAGTGATAGATTTAATAAAATATATAATAAAGATAATCTTTATAAACTTTTAAAACTAGCTGTGGATAATATAATTGTTATTCAAAATGAATTAAATTTAAATAATTTAAAAAATTTAAAAGAATACAGCTTTGAAGATCTAAAAATTGAACTAGAAGAGTTTGTTGCATACTATATACCTAGCAACAAAAAAAAAATTTTTCCAACTTCAAAATTTTATGAACTTTGGAAAAATATATTTTATTCTCAAAATTATAATATGAAAAATTTTGCTCACAAAGACTTTGAATTTGTTAATTTATTTTTTTTAGAAAATTATAATTCACATTTACAATGTGGAATTATTGATTTTCAAAGTGCTTTTATGGGATTTATAGGTTGGGACTTATTTTCATTATTAGAAAATCCAAGAATTGATTTTACTAGGGATTTCAACGATAAATTAATTAAATATTTCTATGATAACACGCTAATTATTGAAAATCTCAATACTTTTCGTGAACAATATTATGTTTTAGGTCTAGCTCGACAGACTCGCTTACTTGGTAGATGGAGAAAACTACTTACCATAAATAATGATGATCAATATTTAAACTATTTAAAAATAACTAAATCAAGAACAATAGCAACATTGAATAATATTAAAAATCACGAACTAAGATTAATATATGAAAAGTATTTATAATTTATGAAGAATTTTACGTTAATGATTTTATGTGCAGGTTTTGGATCAAGAATGCTGAATTTGACACACAGTACCCCTAAACCTTTGTTAAAATATAAAAATAAAATATTATTAAAGAACACAATTGATTTTTTTATTACAATAGGATGTGATGAAATATTAATAAATACACATTACTTACATTATAAAATTAAAAAGTATTTGAACAAAAATTTTAAAAAATATCCCATTCAGATTATCTATGAAAAAACAATACTTGGCACTGGTGGAGGAGTAAAAAATATTTTCAATTATAC
>CACAVG010000058.1 GCA_902535885.1 uncultured Alphaproteobacteria bacterium
GTGTTGAAATTTATGTTGAAGACACAAAGTCTGGTTTAGAATTATACGATTTATTATTTGAAGAAGGTAAAGAGTTTAATGTCAAACCAGGATGTCCTCATTTAATTGAGAGAATTGAAGGTGCTTTACTCTCTTATGGTAACGACATGGATATAAATGATAATCCTTTTGAATGTGGATTAGATAAATTTGTTAATCTAGAAAATGATATTGAATTTCTTGGGAAAGAAAAATTAATTAAAATTAAAAAAAATGGAATAAATAAAAAATTAATGGGAGTAAAGATTAATATTGAAAAAATTGATTTAAGATCATCAATTCATTTATCAATTAGTGATAAAATAATTGGTGAAATTAGATCTGCAGTCTTTTCCCCTACATTCAATATGGTTATAGGAATTGCAATGATAAATAAACCTTACTTTTTAACTAAAGATCAATTTGATATCATTATTGAAAATAAAAAATACAAAGGAGAAATTTGCGATATTCCATTTGTATAAGTTATGAATAATAATATAAAAGCTATTATTTTAGCTTTAGTCGCTTCTGTTTCAGGAGTAACAATGAATGTTCTAGTTAAATTTTCCCTTCAAGATATAAATGTATTTACTGCTGGATTTTTAAGATTTCTTTTCGGTTTTATTTTAATTCTGCCTTTTATTTTTTATACTAAGTTTCAAAACTTTAAGACACCAAACTTAAAAATTCATTTTACAAGAGGAATTTTGAATATTCCAATGATGTTATTTGGATTTTCTGCATTACAATTTATACCTTTAGAACAAATAAAAGCAATTTCTTTTGTTTCACCTATAATTGTAGTTGTTTTAAGTGTAATTTTTTTGAAAGAAAAAATTTATTTAATCCGAATTGGTGCTTTGCTAATAGGTTTAGTTGGAATCTTTTTTATTTTGAGACCAGGTATTGTTCCAATAAATGTGGGAGCATATTTAGTTTTATGTTCTTGTGCTATTTGGTCAGTAGTTGTCATAATTACAAAATTCGCAGCAAGAATTGATAGTGCCTTTACAATTTTATCTTACCAATATACTCTAGTTACCTTCTTATCTTTTCCTATTGCTGTATATTTTTGGCAATCTCCTTCATCAGAAACCATACTTTATTTAATCTTTGCTGGTATTGCAGGAACGATAGTACATTTATGTATCAATACAGCTTATAAGCTTACAGATTTATCGGTTTTACAGCCTGTAAACTTTTCAAGACTATTGATTGCATCTTTATTCGGTTTTTTAATCTTTGATGAAATACCTGATATTTGGACGTTAATAGGAGGTTTAATAATTTTTTCATCAATTCTGATTATTACTTATAGAGAAAATTATCTAAAAAAAGATATAGCAAAGCAATCAATACCAGTTAAACTTTAATTTTAAATGAATAATAATATTAAAGCTATTTTATTAACCCTGTCCGCATCTTTTTTTGCAGTTTTAATGGAAGTATTAATACGAGCAGCGCAATATGATTCAAATGTTTTTACAATTGGTTTTTTAAGATTCTTTTTTGGTTTATTAATTATTTTTCCATATTTATTCAAAAATAATTTTACAACTTATAAAACAAAGAATTTGAAATTTTATATTCTTCGTGGATTTTTTAATATTCCTGTTATGATTTTTGGTTTTAGCGCTCTTGTTTACATACCTTTAGAACAATTTAAAGCTATGAATTTTCTAAGTCCATTAATTGTCGTTTTTTTAAGTTTTCTAATTTTTAGGGAGAAAATTTATCGATATAGGATTTTAGCATTAATTATTGGATTTTTAGGAACCTTAATTATTATAAGACCGGGTTATGTAGAATTTAATATTGGTACAATAATGGTTTTAATTTCTTTAATTTTTTGGTCTTTTATAATCATTCTTTCAAAATATGTTTCAAAAGATGATTCACCAATTACTATGGTTTCATATCAGTATACTTTAATGACTTTTTTTTCATTACCTTTAGCAATTTATTTTTGGAAAATGCCATCATTTATTTTAATGATATATGTTTTTATAGGAGCTATATCCGGAACAATTTTACATTTATCTTTGGGTTTAGCATATAAATATGCTGATTTATCAGTTACTCAACCAATATGGTTTACTGGTCTAATTTTTGGATCAAGTTTTGGATATTTAGCGTTTAATGAAATACCTGATCTGTGGACATGGATAGGAGGAATTGTTGTATTTTCATCTGTGTTAATAATTACTTATAATGAAAGAAATAAAGAGAAAAAAAATAAAAATAATATTATTTCTTCTATAGACTAATAAGATATAATTAAAATATATGGTTTCAAAATATAAATTTTATGGCATGTGGCCCGTTGCACCAACTCCTTTTCACGATAACGGTGAAGTTGATTATGATGGAATGGAAAGAGTATTGGAATGCATGATTGATCAGAAAGTCCAGGGAATATGCATCCTTGCTAATTACTCTGAACAATTTTTACTCTCAGATGATGAAAGAAACAAATTAACAAAACTGTGTATGAAAAAAATTGATGGAAGAGTCAAAACGATAGTAACAGTAAGTCATTTTGCAACTGATATTGTTCGCCCTAGAGCAGAGTTATCAAAATCATTAGGTGCGGATATTATAATGATGATGCCTCCTTATCATGGTGCATTATTAAAGGGTAATCCAGATCAAATATTTGAACAATTTAATGAAATTTCTAAAGTTGGTATACCAATTATGATTCAAGATGCACCCTTATCCGGTATTGAACTTTCAGTACCTCTTCTTACAAAAATGATCAATGAAATTGAACAACTAACATGTTTTAAAATTGAAAGTGCTAATGCAGCATCAAAAATAAGAGCTCTTATTAAAAATTGCAGTTCTAGATTAGATGCACCTTTTGATGGTGAAGAAAGTATCACTTTATATGCTGACTTAGAAGCTGGAATTTCTGGTAGTATGAGCTCAGCATTACTTCCAGAGAAAATAGCTCCAGTAATTGATCATTTTTGGAATAATGAAAAAGATAAAGCTGAAGAAGTCTATAACAGTATTCTTCCTTTAATAAATTTTGAAAATAGACAATGCGGTTTCAGAGCTACTAAAACAGTAATGAAAGAGGGTGGTGTAATAAAATCAGATTTTTGCAGAGATCCAATTAAACCCTTAGATCTAGATACAAAAAATTTATTACTTAATTTTGCTAAAAGATATGATTTACTTACTTATAAATGGGGTAAATAGTAAAATTTAATTGACAAATATTATTTAAAAATTACTTATTGTTTATGCGTAGAGTATTTGAAGGATTACTTGAAAGAGCAATGTTTTCAAGCAGATGGGCGTTGGCTCCTGTTTATGTTGCCTTATGTCTTACTCTACTAGTTATTACTTATAAAGTTATTGCATTATTTATTTATGAGATTACACACTTAAATGAACTAACGTTAAATGAACTTCTTGTATTTGTACTACATATTGTTGATTTAGCTCTTGTTGGAAATTTAGTTTTAATGGTGATATTTGCAGGCTATGAAAATTTTGTTTCAAAAATTGATATTGCAAATCAATCTGAAGATAAGCCAGAGTGGATGGGTAAACTAGATTTTTCAGGTTTAAAATTAAAACTTATTGCCTCAATCGTTGCTATTTCAAGTATTGGTTTGCTAGAAGCTTTTATTGATGTTGGCTCAAAAACATCAGAAGAAATTTACTTAATGATTTTTATTCATGCAGTATTTATTTTATCAGGTTTAGTTATAGCAATAATGGATTATATTAGCGGAATTACTAAACATCACCCATAATTTAAATAATAATGAAACTTGATAAGTTTTTTGATGAAAAAACTGTCATTGATTTAAGTTTTTTTAACTTTTCTAATGCTGTAACTGCTGCATATTTTGCCAATAGAAATTTAGAAGTTTTGCGAGTCAATAAAAACTTTAAAAAATTTTTTCCTATTCTCAAAACTGTAAACAATATTCCTTTTACTAGTATTTTAGAACAACTTGGAGTTGGAGATGAATATATTAAAAATTTTAAACAAAATTTAGAAAAAAATGGTTCTGTTATTATTCCTAAAAATCCTAATGTGTATGATTATGTTGCAAATATTTTAGCTCAAAGAAAGTTAAAACTTGATAAGAAAAAAAATGAAAGCCAATTA
>CACAVG010000059.1 GCA_902535885.1 uncultured Alphaproteobacteria bacterium
ATCCCACCTTTAAATTTTAAAATCCATTTGCAATTAAGTTGTAATTTAGTTTTAAATAAATTTTAATTATGAAAATCCTTCTCACACTCTTTGTTTTGTTGTTTTCGTCTTCAATTTTGGCAAAAGATTTTAAAGGTTACATGTGCAATTGGCATATTGCTTCAGTACACGCAAAAGATAATTGTGATGGCACCAACAGTTGGTACAAAGTATACTTTCCAGCAAAGTTTAAAACAAAAGCAATTTGTATGGCAGAAAGTGATTCCACTTTCAACAATCCAACAATAATGGAAATCTTTCCAGATTATAAAAAACCTGGTGATGAAATAAAAGCATGGGTTGCTGGTTGTGATAATCTTTGGACTTATTAAACCCTACAATTAAGTAGCAATTAAGTTTTTCAATTTTTGGGACCCCATAAAGCATAGATTAAGCGGGTCGAGGGTTCGAATCCCTTCGCCCGCTCCAAATATATTCCAGCTTTTGATTTATTCAGCAGATACGCAGTAGTTAGCAGTTATAGTTAATTAAAATTTTATATTTTTGGTGATGGGCTTAAGGTAGCATTAAATGCAATACATCTTCTTTCTTCTTGATTTTCTCTTATTGGATAAACTGTGTGAAGAACGTAACTTGGAAATAAAAATATCGAACCAATCTCGGGGATTAATGTTAAATGTCCTCTATTTAGAAAAAAAGTTGGAGAATTTACAAAAGTAATTGATCCATCTTTTCCACTCTTTCTATCTTGAGGAAATTTTAAATACAAAACCCCAGAAACATCTCCATTGTGAGAGTGAACTGGATTATATTCTGATTCATATTGCCTGACTACCCAGCAACTATCTAAATTAATTGATTTGTGGCTTTTATAATCTGAGTTTACTAAAAAATTATTTATATGCGGACCAATTATATTTAATAATTCTTTTTCTAGAAATTCTTTCTCTAAATGTATTTCTTCTTTAACCTTTCCAACCAAAGAATTACTTGCATCAAGTTTTTTCTTCTTATCATCATCATTTAGTAAATTATTTTCTAAATAACTATTAATTTTTTCTATATCTTTAATGTCAAGATTACTTTTATATATAGGTGGGCCAAAAGGCTTTAAAATTTCCATACAATTTTATTAAACCAATACCATAATAATATACATTTAATCTAGACTAATAAGTAAAGGTTTTTAAGCAGTAGCTACGCAGTAGTTAGTAAATAAAAAATAGATTTTCTTTTAAAAAACCTTAGGTTTTGTAATACTGGATTTCTATCGAATAACCTTGCCAAGGTTGAAGTCGAGGGTTCGAATCCCTTTGCCCGCTCAAAATCCCAATCCCACCTTTAAATTTTAAATTCCATTTGCAATATAGTTACAATATAGTTTTAATGTTTTAACAATTATGAAAATCCTACTCACATTTTTTGTTTTGTTTTTTTCAACTTCATCTTATGCAGAATGGGTCGAAATTGGAAAAACTGATACTGGAGCAACAAATTATATTGATTTTGAAAATATGATTGAAGCAAATAACTTTATATATGTAAGAGATTTACGCGATGAAGTTAATCCTATTAATGATAAATATTTTTCTTCATCTGTTTTGTATCAAATAGACTGCACCGTTCCTAAAGCAAAAACTTTGAATTATGTTTGGTTTACAAAAAATATGGGTAATGGTACGGCAATAAAAGAAGCATCAATTGACAAAGATTGGAAGTATCCTGATCCAACTACGGCAATGTTTCAAATTTTGCAATTAGCCTGTCTATACGTGAATAAATAAATATCAGAATTTTTAAATATACTTTCAATATAGTTTTTCAATTTTTGGAAACCTATAAAGCATAGATTAAGCGGGTCGAGAATTCGAATCCCTTTGTCCGCTCCAAATCCTAACTCCATCTTTATTTCTTAAAGTTTCGTACAATACACTTGCAATGCAACAGATTTTTGTTTTAGTATTTGTAAATATTATGGAAACAATAGGTGCATTTATCCCACTAATCTTAATATTACTTATTATTATTTTTTTTGTTTTAATCTTTAGAAGTTCAAATAAAAAATATAAAGGCATAGAATTAAATTTTGAAAATTATAAAAATCCATACTCTTTAAATAAGATATTTAAATTTATTTTATATTTACTTCTTGTTTCTCAACTAATTTTTTTTGCCGCTGAAATTTTATATCTATTTACTATATCAAAAACAAATATTGATCTTGATAGAGCAGAGACAATTGAATATTTTTTTTCAATTTTTGCTTCACCATTTATCTTGGTTACTGTTGTTAGTTATATATTTGCTGCTATCTGGATTTATAGAGTAAATTATAATGTTAGATGTCTTGGAGCAACAAGACTAGTTTTTACTCCAGGCAATAGTGTATTGTGGTATTTTATTCCTATTGCAAATTTATGGAAACCATATCAAGCAATGAAAGAAATATTTATTAAATCACATAATTTAAATGAGAACGTTGATAAAACTAATAATGCTCCAAGTTATTTTCCATTATGGTGGTTTTGTTGGATTGTAGGGAGTATTTTAGTACAAGTAGAATTAAGACTTGCTGTACGAGCTCAAACATTAGATGATATTATTATTTATACAGTTATAGGTATTATCTCTAGTATTATACTTTTAGTTAATTGGTTTTTATTTTTCAAAATTGTTAACCAAATCAATATGATGCAAAACTTTATATCAAATAGAAAATCATAGAAACATACAATGCACTCTCAAAGAACTTTTCTTAAATATCTTTGATATCTTTTGGGGTTATTTTTAATTTTTTAATCTCAAATTACTATCTAATTAGATTAAATTTTAAAATAATATTACTTACAATTAAATTTTGTTAATAACATTAAATATTTAAAAATTCTTAGAAAATAGATAGTTTAATAAAGTGGATAAAAAAATTTATTTAAATAGTTTTTTTTCTGCTTCTATAGCAATTTTTGTACCATTATTTATTTGGGGTAATACATTATCTCATATTCCTTGGATTTTTAAGAAATTAGAAATGAATAATTCTACTCTTGGATATCTGTTTATGATTTTCTCATTAGTTCAATTGATTTTTTCTCAACTATCAGGAAGATTAATTATTCCTAGTTTAGGATCAAGAATCTCTCTAGTAATTGGTTTGATCGTTTTTTCTTCAACTCCAATTTTCTTTGTTTTTTCAAACAGTATAGAATTTTTTTTATTTGCGTCGGTCCCTGCGGGTATAGGTTTTGGTATAATAAATACTACTGCTACTGCTGTAACGAGTGTGGCAGAAAATAAAACAAATAAGATCTTACAAACATATTATAGTGCTTTTTTTAGTCTTGGTATTTTATGCGGAGGCTTGTGTTCAGGTTTATATAGATTTTTAGAATTTAATTCATACGTATTGTTCTTTATACTCATCTTTTTTGGATTAATTTCAAGTATATTTGTCTTCAACCTTGGATTAAAAAAACAATATGATGAAATTGAAAAAACTGAAAAGTTTAAGTTACCCGAAAATAAATTATTAATCTATAGTTTATATTTATTTTGTTTTTTTGCCACTATAACTGCCATTGTTGATTGGGCTCCACTGTGGTTTGAGAAAGAATTATCCACCACTAGTTTAATAGCTAGTTTAACAATAGTATGTTGGTTTAGTGGTGAAACAATATCTAAATTTCTTGGAGCTTCTTTGATTGAAAAATTTAATGAAAGAATCATTGGTTGTTACTTACCTTTATTTGGAGCTCTCATTTATTTGTTCATTGTTTTTATTGGTAATTATTATCTAATATTGGCAGGTTTATTTATATTGGGAGTTGCTACAGCCAATTTTGTACCAATAATTGTGAGATTAGCTTTAAAATCGACTACTGAAAATGTAAATACTGCTGCAGCTAATTTGATTACATTAGGTTTCTTGGGTTTTTTATTAGGTCCCGCTATAATTGGATACACATCAGAAATTTATAGTATACACTTTAATGTAATAGTCATTTCGTTTTTATGGATTTTTATATTTACTTCTTTTCTTGTTGTAGTAAGAAGTTTTACAAAACTTTAGCAAATTTTTTTATCATATTAACTATCATTACTAACATAAATTTATGAT
>CACAVG010000060.1 GCA_902535885.1 uncultured Alphaproteobacteria bacterium
ATAAACTTAATATAGAGGGTATATTTATTTCTCAAGATTATATGAGAACTTACCAGTATAATAATATTGTTTCACATTTAATTGGATATACAAATAAACCTAATCGAGAAGAAGTGGAATTACCTTTCATTTCAAATATGCCTAATTTAGAAATAGGAAAAGCAGGTATTGAAAAAAGCTTTAATCCTAACCTAATTGGGAAAGCAGGACAAAGAGAGATTGAAGTAAACTCTTATGGAAGAGTAATTCGTGAAATATCAAGGCAAGATAGTCAAAAAGGGAATGATATTCAAATTACTATCGACCTAAGAATTCAACAATATGCGTTGAATTTATTAAATGAACATAAGGCGGGATCAGTGGTACTTATGAACATTAACAATGGAAACATCTCGTGTATGGCTTCTACCCCATCTTATAATCCTAATAAAATTATACAAAAACCAAATAAAGCATATTGGGATACAATTTTAGAGAATGAACTTTCACCACTTACTTATAGATGTATTCAAGGTTTGTATGCCCCTGGCTCAACTTTTAAAATGGTTGTTGCGATTGCTGGCATAGTACATGGTGTAATAGACACTAGTACAAAACATCTATGTAGTGGAAAAATAGGTTTAGGTGATAGACTTTATCATTGTTGGAAAAATAATGGTCATGGTTTAATGAATGTAAGTGAAGCTATTAAAGAATCATGTGATGTTTATTTTTATGAAATTTCAAAAAAAATTGGCATAGATAAAATTGCTAAAGTTGCAAAAGATTTTGGTTTAGGAAAAATTTATGATTTGCCTTTAGCCAATCAAAAAAAAGGAATTATTCCTTCACGTGAATGGAAAAAGAAAAAATATGATGAAAGTTGGTATCCTGGTGAGACTTTAATCTCAGCAATTGGACAGGGTTTTGTATTAACTAATCCCTTACAACTTGCTGTAATGACTTCCATTATTGCTTCTAATGGGAAAAATGTAAAACCAAATATTATCAAACAAAAAAAAGACTTTGAATTTGAAAAATTAGAAAAATACCAAAATGCAATTAAAATTATTAAAAGTTCGATGTTCAAAGTAGTTAATGAGAGTAAAGGTACAGCTTATAATTCAAGATCTGGATTTACTCCTTTTGCAGGTAAAACAGGAACTTCACAAGTTAGAAGAATAACTGTAGCTGAAAGAGAAAGTGAAGATTTTAGGAAAAAAGAAGTTGAATGGAAAAAAAGAGATCACGCTTTATTTGTTGGATATATGCCAGTTGAAAATCCTAGATATGCTGTTTCGGTTGTTATTGAACATGGAGGTTCAGGTGCATCAACTGCAGCACCTATAGCAAAAGAAATTTTTGAATTTACAAAAAAATTAGAAAGTTAATGTTAAATAAAATTCAAAACTTAAATTATTTATTGATTTTTTTAGTAATATTAATTTCATTTATTGGAGCAGCAGGTTTATATTCTGCTGCAGGAGGATCATATAATCCCTGGGCATCAAGACATTTAATTAGATTAGCTTTTTTTATTTTTTTAGCAATTATTATAGCCTTAATAAATATTAAGTATGTTTATCAATTTGCGTATGTTTTTTTTATTTTGTCTTTTTTACTTTTGCTATCTGTTGAATTAATTGGTGTTTTTGGTAAGGGTGCAACTAGATGGATAAACCTATTTGGGTTTAGTATTCAGCCATCAGAATTAATAAAAATAACTATAATACTAGCGCTAGCAAGATTTTATCATGATTTAAAATTTGATGAAATTACGCGAATAAAAAATTTATTTCTTCCAATATTAATTTTATTTTTACCATTTGCTTTAGTCGTTATACAACCAGATCTTGGAACTGCTTTAAGCATAGCAATGCTTGGTACTCTCATTCTATTTGCAAGTGGAATAAGAATCTGGAAGTTTGTATTAGGATTTTTTGTTCTAATTTTTTCAATTCCTTTGTCATTAAATTACTTAGAACCATATCAAAAAGATAGAATTTTCTCTTTTTTAAATCCTGAAGCAGACGCTCTTGGAAGAGGATATCAACTCATACAATCAAAAATTGCTTTAGGATCTGGTGGTTTAACCGGCAAAGGATTTTTGGAAGGCTCTCAATCTTATCTACAATATTTACCTGAAAAACAGACTGATTTTATATTTACGTTAATTGGAGAAGAATTTGGATTTATTGGTACTATATTTATAATTTTACTATTTCTTTTATTAATATCAGTTTGTTTTTATATAAGTATTAAATCAAATCATATCTTTGGTAGGATTCTTTCTATCGGAGTTGGAAGCAATTTATTTATATATGTGATAATGAACATATCTATGGTATCTGGATTAATGCCTGTTGTTGGAATCCCATTACCTTTGGTTTCTTATGGGGGATCAGCAATGCTTGCTATAATTATATCTCTAGGATTAGTACTAAATGCAGAATTGAATGGAAATTTAAAAAAATTACATAATGCTTGAAATAAATAATGTTAATAAATTTTTTGGAGGATTAAAAGCAGTCCATAACGCATCAATGAAAGTTGAGATGGGTTCAATTACAGGTTTAATAGGTCCAAATGGAGCAGGGAAGACAACATTATTCAATACTATTGCAGGATTATATGATCCGGATGAAGGAAATATAATTCTCAACAGTGAAGATATTTCTTTTTTAAAACCTCACGAATTATTTACTAAAGGAGTTTTAAGAACTTTTCAAATTGCCCACGAATTTTCAACTTTAACTGTTCTTGAAAATTTAATGATGGTGCCACCAAATCAATTTGGTGAAAAATTATCATACGCTTTATTAAGTAATTCAAAAGTAAAACAACAAGAAGAAGAAATAAGACAAAAAGCTGTCGATGTAATAAATTTTTTAAATTTAAGTCACTTAACTCAAGAACTTGCAGGCAATTTGTCTGGGGGTCAAAAAAAACTTCTTGAGTTAGGAAGAACTATGATGGTTGATCCTCAAATTGTTTTACTTGATGAGGTGGGGGCTGGAGTAAACCGAACACTCCTTAATGAGATTACTGATGCAATTTTAAGATTAAATAAAGAAAAGAATTACACTTTTTTTGTAATTGAACACGATATGGACCTTATAGAAAAAATTTGCGATCCTGTAATTGTAATGGCTGAAGGTTCGGTTTTATTTGAAGGAAATTTTAATGAAGTTAAAAATAACGATACAGTAATAGAAGCTTATTTAGGTAAGGGTATTAATAAGAATTAGAATTATATGAATAATTTAGTCGGTAAAAATTTAACTGCTGGATATGGAGGAGTTGATATTATTAAAAATATTAATCTAGAAGTCAATGAAGGTGAAATTGTTGTCATCGTTGGTCCAAATGGAGCAGGAAAATCAACAGCAATGAAAGCACTACTTGGTATGTTAAGTCTAACCTCAGGTTGTGTTGAATATTCAAATAAAGAAATTTCTTCAATGTTACCTCAAAATAGAATTAATTTAGGATTGGCATTTGTTCCTCAAACGAACAATGTATTTACTGGTATGACAGTAGAGGAAAATTTAGAAATGGGAGGGTTTTTAAGGGAGGATGAAATTACTCATACGATTAATGATGTCTATAATCTTTTTCCTATTTTAAAAGAAAAAAGAAACCAAAGTGCAGGAGAATTATCTGGTGGTCAAAGACAACAAGTAGCTTTTGGAAGAGCGCTTATGACTAAACCTAAAATTTTAATGTTAGATGAACCAACTGCAGGAGTATCACCAATAGTGATGGACGAGTTATTCTCAAGAATTATAGAAGTGCGTAAAACTGGTGTTGGCATATTAATGGTTGAACAAAATGCAAAACAAGCACTTGGTATTGCTGATAGAGGGTACGTATTAGTAAATGGAAAAAATAGTAGAGAAGGTTCAGGTAAAGAACTATTAAATAATCCAGAAGTTAGAAAGTCATTTTTAGGAGGTTAAAATGATTGATTTTCTAAATTCTATAATTGTAATTCTAAATTTTATTATCATTCCTGGAGTTTCTTATGGATCTCAACTTGCACTTGGTGCTCTTGGAGTTACATTTGTTTACGCTATACTTCGTTTTGCCAATTTTGCACATGGGGAAATCATGTCATTTGGAGCGATGATAAC
>CACAVG010000061.1 GCA_902535885.1 uncultured Alphaproteobacteria bacterium
TTAAAACTACTTTTAAGATTATCTTTGATTATTTCTTTTACAGTTGTAGCAATATTATCAGTTACACCTGGTAAAAATTTTATTTCTACAGCCCAGTTAAAATTACTATAACTAGATAAAACCTTATTTACATTTTCTTTTGTTAATATTGTTTGAGAAACATCATTAGAAATAAGTTTACTTATTTTAGTAAACTTTTGATCATCAAGATTTGTCGAAAAGAAATATCCATCTATAATTTTGATGGATTTATTATTGTGTTCTTTTTGTAGTGAACTTTCTTTCCCTGTCTTCTCAATGGAGAGAATTTGAATTGTATTTGTCATTATGAGTACGAATCAACTTAATTTACTATATTAATAGTTTACTCGTTAACGATTCGTTTAAAACTAATTAAATATGACAACATATAAAGAAGCAGGTGTTGATATAGAAAATACAGATGCCCTTGTTGAAGATATTTCTGAGCTAAGCAAATCAACAAACAGAAACGGAAATTTTGATAAAATTGGCGGATTTGGTGGTATTTTTGATCTTAAAAATTGTGGATATGAAGATCCTTTATTGGTCTCTGGCACAGATGGCATAGGGACAAAAATATTACTAGGGATTGAAACTGACATTTTAGATGGTTTGGGTCATGATCTCGTTGGTATGTGCCTTAATGATATTCTTTGCCACGGTGCAGAGCCATTATTTTTTTTAGATTACTATGCTTCTTCCAAGATTGATAAAAATTCTTTTTTAAAAATTATGAAAAGCATCACTGAAGCTTGCAAGATAAATAATTGCTCTCTTATTGGTGGTGAAACAGCAGAGATGCCCGGGCTTTATAAAAAAGATGACTTTGATTTTGCTGGATTTTGTGTTGGTGCAGTAGAGAGAAAAAAAATTCTACCTAAAAGAGATGTAATGAAAGAAGATGATCTTCTATATGGGATTAGATCTTCGGGCTTTCATTCGAATGGATATTCTCTCATTCGAAAAGTTTTAAATGACAAAAATATAGATCTACATGGAAAAACAGATTTTAAATCATCTTATGAAACAAATGCAGCTGCCTTAATGGCTCCAACAAAATTATATTTTCCTTTTTTAAAAAAAATTTTAACAACAAATCTTATCAATGGTATTTCGCATATAACAGGCGGAGGCATTATTGGTAATGCACCAAGAATGCTCTCTGAAAATTTATCAGCAAGGATTGATAAAAAATTTATTTGTGATGAAGAAATTTTCCAATGGTTTCAAAGTTTAGCTAATATTTCAGATGAAGAAATGTTGAAGACCTTTAATTGCGGATTAGGTTTGATTATGACTATTTCAAAAAATAATTACAAAGAATTTGAGCAATTAATAAAAGATGAAAATTTAGATATTTTTGAAATTGGGAAAATAGAAATTAACAAATCATCAAGGTGTACAATTAGTTGAAAAAATTACAAGTTGCTATTTTCATATCGGGAAGAGGTTCCAATTTAGAATCACTAATACAAACATCATTTAAAAAGCAAAGTTTAGTAGAGGTTCAATTAGTCGTCTCTAATAATTCCAAAGCAAAAGGTTTAATTATTGCCAAAAAAAATAAAATTCCATTCATACATTTTATTCCAAGAAAAAATTTCGAAAGCAAAGTCATGAAGTATCTAAAAAATATAGATATCATTTGTTTAGCTGGTTTCATGCAAGTTTTAGACTCAAAATTTGTAAGGCAGTGGCGATCGCGATTAATCAATATTCATCCATCTTATCTTCCAGCTTTCAAAGGCTTAAATGCTCAGGATCAGGCCATAAAGGCTAAAGCGAGCTATTCTGGTTGTAGTGTTCATTACGTAAGCGCTAAAATTGACTCTGGAAAGATTATTTTGCAAAAAAAAGTAAAGATTTTGAAGAAAGATAATACCGAATCACTCTCAAAGAAAATATTGATAGAAGAGCATAAGGTTTATCCAAGAGCATTACAGATGGTTGCAAAAACACTTTTAACAAGACAACAGTAAGATGAAAAATTGGCAAAATTTCCTAAAAAAATTTGAGATAAGGCAATCTCATGTTCCCAGATTTAATGAGGAGTGTGGAGTTTTTGGAATAAGTGGAACCAAGGATGCTGCTGCCTTAACAGCTCTTGGTTTGCATGCGTTGCAACATCGTGGTCAAGAAGGTTGTGGAATTGTAAGTTATGATGGCAACTCCTATCACTCAGAAAGAAAATTTGGATTGGTTGGCGATAATTTTACGAAGAAACACTCATTAGACAAGTTAAAGGGAAAAATTGCGATAGGACACAATCGCTATTCAACAACGGGCGGTGAAACAATAAGGAATATACAACCTTTTTATGCTGACCTTCATGGTGGAGCTATTAGTATTGCTCATAATGGTAATTTAACTAATGCACTACTTTTAAGAGAGCAAATGGTACGTGAAGGTGCAATATTTCAAACAACATCAGATACCGAAACAATTGTTCAGCTTGTAGCTCGTTCAAAAAAGAAAGATATTTTAAATAAAATTATTGATGCTTTAATGCAAATTCAAGGAGGTTATGCTTTATCAATTATTGCTAATGGTACGTTGATTGGTGCAAGAGATCCATTAGGTATTCGACCACTTGTTTTAGGTAAATTTAAAAATGCATTTATCCTTGCCTCTGAAACTTGCGCGCTAGACATTATAGGCGCAAAATTTATCCGTGAAATTGAAAATGGAGAAGTTGTAGTTATAAAAGATAATAAGGTTGAAAGTAGAAGACCTTTTCCAAAAAAACAAATCAAACCATGTGTATTTGAATATATTTATTTTTCGCGGCCAGATAGTATTTTAAAAAATAAAACCGCCTATGAATATAGAAAAAATTGTTCAATTAAGAAAAGATAATTTTTGTGTTTCTCTTTTTACGGATAATGCCGGTGGAATAGAATTTAATAAAGATTGGATTATTTGTCATAAAGTTGAAACACATAATACGCCTTCAGCCTTAGATCCATTTGGCGGTGCAATCACTGGAATTGTTGGTGTTAATAGGGATTGTCTTGGATTTGGAAAGGGAGCAAAACCTATAGCTAATACGTATGCATATTATTTAGCAGACCCAAATAAAAAATATCAATTGTATCGTCAAAAAAATAATAAGGATCCAATGCTTCCAGCAAATTTTATTGCGAAGGGTATTATAAGTGGTGTTAGAGTTGGAGGAAATTGTTCGGGTATTCCTACTCCTCAAGGTAACGTATATTTTGATGACCGGTTTGCAGGAAAGCCTCTTGTGTTTTGTGGAACAGTTGGGATTATTCCAAAAAAAATAAAAGGAAAATTATCACATAAGAAGAAAGCTAATCCAGGAGATATCATACTAATGGCTGGAGGTAGAGTTGGAAAAGATGGTATTCACGGTGCAACATTTTCATCGGAAGAGTTAGATCCTAATAGTCCAGTTTCTGCCGTACAAATTGGTGATCCAATAACACAAAAGAAAATGTCTGATGTCATCATTAGAGAATTGCGTGATGAAAATCTTTACTCAAGCATAACAGATAATGGAGCGGGAGGATTATCATCATCAATTGGAGAAATGGCAAAAGAGAGCGGTGGTTTTATAGTTAATCTTGAAAAAGTTCCCCTCAAATATAATGGTTTATATCCTTGGGAGATTTGGGTTTCTGAATCACAAGAAAGAATGACACTAGCAGTACCTCCAGAGAACGTAAAAAAAGTTATTAAGAGATTTAATGCAAGAGGTGTAGAAGCAACAATAATTGGTAAGTTTATTAAAAAAGAAAAAGCCATAGTAAAATACAATAAAACTGAAATTCTCAATTTAGATATGGAATTTCTTCATGAAGGTTATCCAAATTTAAATTTAAAAACATCTTTTCCA
>CACAVG010000062.1 GCA_902535885.1 uncultured Alphaproteobacteria bacterium
TTTCTTGTACTGCTAATAGAAGATTATAATTTAAATAAGCAAAACAGGTTGTATTTTTAATAATTTTTAAATTTGAATATTTTGAAAGTTTTTCTATAATTTGATCTTTCCAATCATTAATAAGTAAATTATCAATTTTAATGTTTTCATTTCTTGTAGATAATATTTCTCCACCAAGGTCATTTTCTTGTTCAATTAGCAATACTTTAAGATTATTTCTTGCAGCAATTTCAGCTGAAATTAAACCACTTACTCCACTACCTACAATCAATACATCACAATGATAATGGTAATGTTCGTATTTATGAGGATCTTCTTTTTGCGGTGATTTACCAAGACCAGCTGCATGTCTAATAAAAAACTCATAGGTTTTCCAAAACTTTGGAGGCCACATAAAAGTTTTATAATAAAATCCAGCAGGAAAAAACGGTGATAATATATCATTTATTGCACCTGCATCGAATTTAACTGACGGCCAATTATTTTGACTAAATGCTCTTAAACCATCGTATAATTGTATTTCAGTTACTCTTCTATTTGGTTCGGTATATTCTTTAGTTTCTAATTGAACTATACCATTTGGTTCTTCACTTCCTGCTGTATAGATACCCCTTGGTCGATGATATTTAAAACTTCTACCAACTAAGTGAACATCATTTGCAAGAAGTGCTGAAGCTAGGGTATCACCTTCAAATCCAAAATATTCTTTATTATCAAAATAGAACTTTATAGACTTATTATTTCCAATATTTTTATTGTTTTTATATCGCATTTTTAGTTTTAAAATCTATCTTTTTTTGATGTTGATAAATTCCCAGATCCTATACTTGGTTCACCTGCTGGAGTAGATGGAATATTTGCTTGCAGTTCAGGAGGAGCCTCTCCTATCTTATATACCGAAAGAATTTCGTCTGTTGATGTATTTCTTGCTAAATTAAACCACTGTCTACATCCATATTCATGGTTCCATCTTTCATAATGAATACCTTTTTCGTTCTTTCGTAAGAATAAATATTCAGCCCATTGATCATCAGAGAGTTCAGGAGGATTTTTTGGCCTTGTAATGTGTGCTTCTCCTCCACAAGAAAATTCTGCCTGATCTCTTTCTCCACAGTAAGGACAATTTATTAAAAACATGATTTAATGTGCTACTGCAGCCGCACCATGTTCATCAACTAATTCACCACTAGAAAATCTACTTATTGTAAAAGGAGCGTTTAATTCATGCGCCTGATCATTAGCTATTGTGTGAGCAAACACCCAACCAGAGCCAGGTGTAGCTTTAAAACCACCTGTTCCCCAACCACAATTAAAATATAATCCATTAACATGAGTTTTACTTATAATAGGACTAGCATCTGGACTTATATCAACGATTCCACCCCAGTGACGAAGCATTTTCATTCTTGAAAATATTGGAAACATCTCAATTATTGCCATTAAGGTGTCCTCAACAATATTAAAACCACCTCTTTGTGTGTAAGAAGTATATGAATCTGTCCCTGCCCCAATCACTAATTCCCCTTTATCAGATTGAGATACATAAGCATGAATTGTATTCGACATTACAACTGTATCAATTATGGGTTTTACTGGTTCTGATACCAGAGCCTGTAAAGGTTTGCTTTCAAGAGGTAATTTTATACCTGCCATATTAGCAATAACACTTGTATGCCCTGCAGCTGCAACACCTATTTTATTTGAATTAATTGTTCCTTTGGTTGTTTCAATCCCTGTAACATTTCCATTTTTTATGTTAATACCTGTTACTTCGCAATTTTGTATAATGTCTACACCCATTTCATCAGCACCCCTAGCGTAACCCCAAGCAACTGCGTCGTGCCTAGCCGTTCCAGCTCTTCTTTGAAGCGTTGCTCCCAAAACAGGATATCTAATATTTGGAGATGTATTAATTATGGGACAAAATTCTTTTACTTTTTTTGTATCAAGCCACTCACAATCAATGTCGTTAAGTCTATTGGCGTGCCATCTCCTTTTTAATTCTCTTACATCATGCAAGTTATGTGCAACGTTGATTACACCTCTCTGAGAAAACATTACATTATAATTAAGTTCTTGAGACATTCCTTCCCAAAGTTTTAAGGCGTGTTCATATAAAGCTGCACTTTGATCCCATAAATAATTCGATCTAATTATAGTCGTATTGCGGCCTGTATTTCCACCACCTATCCACCCTTTTTCAATAACTGCAACATTATTAATTCCATGGTTTTTTGCTAAATAGTAAGCAGTAGTTAAACCGTGTCCACCACCACCGACTATTATTGCATCATAATTTTTTTTTGGCTCAGGACTATTCCATGTCTTTTGCCAATTCTCATGATGACTAAAAGCGTTTCGAGCGATAGATAAAAATGAGTATTTATTTTTATTTAACATTATTATTCTATATAGCAGTTTTAAAAAAGACCTTCAATTTCTCCTTGGTCATTTAGCTTTATCGAATTTGCCGCAGGAACACTAGGTAGGCCTGGCATTGTCATAATATCACCGCAGACAACTACTATGAACTCTGCTCCTGATGACAATCTTACCTCTCTAATAGGCAATACGTGGCCTGTAGGCGCACCTTTTAAATTAGGATCAGTTGAAAAACTATATTGAGTTTTTGCAATGCAAACAGGTAATCTGCCAAATCCATTAGTTTCAAAATCCTTCAATTGTTGACGTACTTTTGTGTCTGCCACAACTTCACTTGCGTGATAAATTTCTTGTGCTATTTTTTTTATTTTTTTGAATAGAGTTAAATCATCTTCATATAAAAATTTAAATGTATTTTTATTTTCTTCACAAATATCTATTACATTTTGAGCTAATTCTGTTGCACCATCACCACCTTCTGACCAGTGAGTACACATAGAAGCCTTGACTCCTTGAGTTTTACAAAAATCTAGGACGGCATCTACTTCGTCTTTTGAATCTGTAATAAAATGATTAATAGCAACAGTTACTGGTAATCCAAATTTTCTAATATTATTAATATGTCTTTCTAAATTTACTAAACCTTTTTTAAGAGCATTTACATTTTCACTTTTTAAATCTTCTTTTGAAACATCACCATGCATTTTTAATGCTCTAATTGTAGCCACCAAAACCACACAATCAGGTTTTAAATTTGATTTTCTACATTTTATATCAAGAAATTTTTCTGCTCCTAAATCAGCTCCAAAGCCTGCTTCAGTTACTACGTAATCACTTAATTTTAGACTAGCTTTAGTTGCAATTACAGAATTACAACCATGGGCAATATTTGCAAACGGTCCACCATGAATTATAGCAGGGTTATTTTCTAACGTTTGTGTTATATTAGGTCTAATGGCATCTTTTAATAATACTGTCATTGGACCTTGGGCATTTAAATCTTTTGCAAAAATAGATTTTTTATCTCTTGTATAGGCTATCGTTATATTTCCAATTCTTTCTTCTAGGTCTTTTAAATCTTTAGCTAAGCAGAAAATAGCCATTATTTCGGATGCTACTGTTATATCAAAACCATCTTGTCTAGGGTATCCATTTGCAACTCCCCCTAAATCAACAACAATAGATCTCAATGATCTATCATTCATATCCATTACTCTTTTCCAAACAACTCTTCTAACATCAATATTTAATTTATTTCCCCAGTAGATATGATTATCAATTAATGCAGAAAGTAAATTATGAGCTGACGTAATTGCATGAAAATCTCCAGTAAAATGAAGATTAATTTGCTCCATTGGAACTACTTGTGCATAACCTCCTCCAGCTG
>CACAVG010000063.1 GCA_902535885.1 uncultured Alphaproteobacteria bacterium
TTGCTTTAAATCTCTTACTATTGCCTGCAGCAAGTATAACAGTTGTGATATCAGACATTAAGTTAGAAATTTCTTAAAATTTCGTTTCCAACATTAATTATTTCTTTTGAAGCATCTGATGTAACACTTATATCTACTACACCCCTTCCAACTGAGAATGTTTCTGCAAATAATACTTTGCTAGACAGTCGGGAGCGAGCAATTTTAGCACCAGCATATCTTAAACGCAGAATCATTGCGTCAGTTAATTTTGCTCTCGGCATCACTCTGTTAAGAATAATTATTGGATTTTTTCTTTCTTGTTTTGCAATTTTTAAAAAAGGAAGTGTAGCCATTAAGTCTACTGGACTTGGTTGTACTGGAACAAATACCCTATCAGAAGCTTTTACAACCTGCATTGTTTCAAAAGTTATAGATGGAGGGCTATCAATTATTATAAAGTCGTACTTTCTTTTTATGGCTTTAATTTCATCTATTAAATTCCTTATATCAAAATTTAATTGAGTTATTCCAATATCATCTTCACCATAATAAGATTTTCTAGCTTCAAGCCAAAATGATAGACTTTTTTGTGCATCAGCATCTATAACAGCTACTTTGTAACCACTATTGCTCCACAAAACTGATAAATTTGCTGAAAGAGTCGATTTACCTGAACCACCTTTTTGATTCGAAAATGCTATAACTTTTCCCATATACAAGTATTGATAATAACTATTTTAAAGATAGATGGAAACATTTTATAAAAAAATATGAAAAAAAATAAGTTAGATATTGCAAAAAATTTATTAAGCAGTGGAGAACTTGTAATATTTCCCACAGAAACAGTATTTGGTCTTGGAGCAGATGCAACAAATGATGAGGCTGTAAAATCTATTTTTAAAGTAAAAAAAAGACCACGAAGTAATCCAATTATCTGTCACTTTAAAAGTATTAAACAAATAGAAAAATATTTTATTTTAAATAAATTTGAAAAAAAAATAGGTTCAAAATTTTGGCCTGGTCCTTTAACATTAATATTAAAGAAAAAGAAAAATTCTAAAATATCAAAATTAGTCTCTAATAACTCCACATTAGTTGGCTGCAGAATTCCTGGTAATAAATTGGCTAAAAAATTAATAACTTTATTTGACCTACCTATTGCAGCCCCTAGTGCTAATCTGTCAGAAAGAACTTCCGTAACCAATACTAGGGATATCGACCCTATTCTAGAAAAAGAAATTTTTGTTTTAAAAGATAGACAGTCTTCTCATGGACTAGAGTCCACGGTTATTAGAATAGATACAAATAATAAAATTGAAATATTAAGATATGGTAGCATCACTGTTGAAGAACTAAATAAATATGCAAAAGTGAAAATTAAAAAGAAATCCTCTATTTCTCCTGGTAATTTAAAAAAACATTATTCAACTTTAAAACCAATAAGAATGAATGCTAAGAAAATACTAAAAAATGAAGGTTTATTAAATTTTGGCAATAATAAATTAAGGTCTAAAATAATTAATTTAAATTTGAGTAATAAAAAAAATTTAAACGAAGCAGCAAAAAATTTTTATCATTATCTTCATAAATTAGATCAAAGTAGATGTAAAAAAATTGCTGTAGTAGAAATACCTGATAAAGGATTAGGTAAAACTATAAATGACAGATTAAGAAGAGCAATTAAGTAATTACAATCTATTCAAATAATCCATTAACCTATAATAAATAATGGCTGAGGAATACAATGGTCTTCTAAACATGTTGCCACCTGGAATTTTAAAATGATTAATTTGCTCAAACATATCAAAGTTATTTGATTTATTTAAAATTTTTTCAGCTACCATTTTCCCACCCATAATACTCATAGCTAATCCATGCCCAGAGTAAGCATGAGCATAATATAACTTTTGATTCATTATAGTTCCAAAAATAGGCAACCTATTAATTGATATTGCCAAGGTACCTCCCCAAGAAAATTCAATTTTAAATTTTTTTAATTCAGGAAAAACTTTATACATTCGTTTAGAGACAAAACTCTTTGCATCTTTTACAAAATGAGATGTAATTGTTTCAGGTCCTCCAAAAAGAAGTCTGTAGTCTTCTGAAAATCTATAATAATCAATCATAAATCTAGAATCTATTACACCACAATTTCTTTTGATTAATTTACTTGCTAGATCTTTTCCAAGAGATTCTGTTGCAATAATATAATTATTTATAGGCATAAAATAATTTCTCTTTGATCCTAAAAGATTGTCAAGATAACCATTGCAACCAATAATTACTTTCTTAGCTTTAATAATATTTTTTCCAGAATGAATTATAACTTCTTTTTGATTATCAACAATTTTATCAGCTGGAGAATTTTCATATATATTTATACCATTTGCCAAACACTGTTCTGCTAAGCCATATGTCAGTTTTAATGGGTTTAAATGATAAGAATCCTTTAAAAGCATTCCAGAAAAATATCTGTCACTATTAACTTCATCTCTTATTGAATTGTGGTCAAAGTATTCATAGTTATTATAATTATAATTCTTCTGCATATGCTCAATTTCATCTTGAAAATATTTATAATCTTTTTTTGTGTTGCCAACATGAAGAACACCTTGTCTAAGTGCACAATCAATTTTGTGTTTTTCAATTAAATTAACTACATTTGAAACAGCGTCTAATCCAATTTTCCAAAAAAATTTTGCTTTTTCAATACCAAATTTTTTTTCTAAGTAGAATTGATCTTTTCTCATTCCAATTCCTAGTTGACCACCATTCCTACCTGAAGCACCAGATCCAACTTTATTTGCCTCCAAAATAGTTATTGATAAACCTTGATTAGATAAATTTAATGCTGAAGAAATACCTGTTAATCCACCTCCAATAATACATACATCAGTTGAAATATTCTCATTTAATTTACTTTGATTAGAAAAATTAGGTGCTGAAAATTTATAAAAACTCTCTTTTTCATTATCATGTTGATTAAAGGTTCTTTTTTTTGTAGTAAACATTTACTTATCTTTAATGGTTTAATAATAATTAGTAAACAAACAGTCTCAATATGATTGAAAAATTTCAAAATTGGTTTCACGATAACTCTATTACAGAAGTTGAATGTTTAGTTCCAGATCTTGGAGGTATAGCAAGGGGAAAAATTTTACCAACAAATAAATTTTTAAAAGGACTGGAAGATGAAAGTCACAGATTACCACAATCAACTTTTATTCAAACGATATCAGGAGATTATGCAACTGAGGACTCTGCTGGTGCTTTACCTAGAAGTGTTTACAATCCAACTGATATTGATGTAATTTTAAAACCAGATTTTAATACTATGAGAGTAGTGCCATGGTACGACGACCCTACTGCACAAATTATTTGTGATGCAATAAATCTTAACGGAGATGATGTTATAAATTCTAGCAGGAATGCTCTAAAAAATATTCTTAAACTTTATAAAAAAGATAAATTAACTCCAATTGTCTCACCAGAGTTAGAATTTTATTTAGTGAAACCTAGTGCTGACTCAGATTACCCCCTTGAAGTTCCAGTAGGTCAATCAGGTAGACAAGAAACAGGTAAGCAAGCCTTGGGTATAGATGCTGTTAACGAATTTGATCATCTTTTTGAGGATGTATATAATTATTGTGAAGCACAAAATATTGAAATTGATACTATTAATCATGAATCTGGCTCAGCACAAATGGAAATTAATTTTCAGCATGGTGATCCTTTAGATCTAGCAGACCAGGTATTTTTATTTAAACGAACTC
>CACAVG010000064.1 GCA_902535885.1 uncultured Alphaproteobacteria bacterium
TAGATTTTGTCTGTTATATTTATTTCTTTTTTAACTGGATCATAATTATCAATAAGTGTTCCTTTTATTGTATTAATTGGTATTTTTTCAAGATTTTCTTCTTTGAGAATTTTATGACCTAATTCTGTCCCTGTAAAAGGCATATCATCAAAAATTTTATTATTTTTCTTAAATATATATCTGACCCATAAATCAGGTAGATATACAGCTAATAAAGGAAGTAAATAAAATAAAATTTTAATCATAAATATTAAATAATAATTATATTATTAAAAATCAATTTTAATTAAGGTAGTTTTTCTTTTAAAAAAAATTATTAATCTCTTATGAAATCTAAATTTGAAAGAATTAATAGATTGCCCCCATATATATTTGGGGAGATAAATTCATTAAAAATGAAACTAAGAACAGAGGGTAGGGACATTATTGATTTTGGAATGGGTAACCCTGATATGCCAACACCTCTTCACATAAGACAGAAATTAAAAGAAGTTATAGATAAACCAGGTGTTGGACGTTATTCAGTTTCTAAAGGCATTAATGGACTTAGAAAAGCTCAAGCTAAATATTATAAAAAACGATTTAATGTTGATTTAAATCCATCAAATGAAATTATAGTAACAATTGGTTCAAAAGAAGGTTTAGCAAATTTAGCACAAGCTATAACATCAAGAGGAGATAGGATATTATGTCCTGATCCATCATATCCTGTTCATCCATATGGATTTATGATTGCCGGAGCTAAACTAACACCTTTGCAAACATTTTTTAACGGACAATTCGATAAAAATAAATTTTTATTAAATATAATTAATAATTTACAAAAATATTCTTCAATAAAAGTTATTATCGTTTCTTTTCCATCAAATCCAACAGCTCAGATAGTTGATTTAGATTTTTATAAAGAATTAGTAAAAATTGCAAAAAAATTTCAAGTTTATATTCTATCCGATTTAGCTTATTCTGAAATATACTTTGGCAATAATCCGCCTCCATCAATATTAGAAGTTAATGGAGCAAAGAGCATTGCAGTTGAGTTTACAACCTTATCCAAAACTTATGCTATGGCTGGATGGAGAATAGGTTTTGCGGTTGGAAATAAAACTTTAATTGAAGCATTAACAAAAATTAAATCATATGTTGACTATGGTGCTTTTACACCTGTGCAAGTAGCTGCTACTGCTGCCCTAAATGGATCTCAAAAATGTGTAGAAGAAATAAGGGAGACTTATAAAAAAAGAAGAGATGTTTTAATAGAATCTTTTGAAAGGGCTGGTTGGGATAAAATTCCAGAGCCTGAGGCATCAATGTTTGTATGGGCTCCTTTACCTAAAAAATATAAAAAAATGGGTTCTATGAAGTTTGCCAAAAATTTAATGATAAACGCCGATGTTGCACTAGCTCCTGGTTTGGCTTTTGGAAAAGGAGGGGAAGGTTTTGTTCGTATTGGTCTAGTTGAAAATACTCAAAGAATAAGACAGGCAGCTAAAAATATTAAAAGATATTTTAATACTTAATATTAAACTGATAAAATCTTAATATAATGTGATAATTTTTCACCTGCATCCCAGGCATCGCTTAGACTTTTTCCTAAAACCCAGTCTCCACTTAAAAATATTTTATTATCCTTAGAATTAATCCAATTTTTTTTTGAGATAGTATTATAACTCAATTTTGTTTGTGCATATAACCACCTGTGTGATTTAATAAAACTTATTTCATTCTTTATATCAAATATTTTTTCAAATATTGATTGAGCATATTTTTCTAGTTCAGTCTTATTTATATCAATATTATTTTTTGTATATTCAGCACTCATATTTAATACCCAACAATCATTGGATAATTCATTAAATTTTATATTTTGATTCATAAAGAAGCTAATATCTTTATGAAGATTTAATCCAGCTTTAATTTTAATGTTATTATTATCTTTATAGCTTAACATTACAGTATGTATTGGGTCATAAGATGGCTCGCTAACAATCTGACTAAAATCAATTAATTCTTTTGAAAGTTCCTTTGATTGTAAATAAGGTATACAAATTAAAATATAATCAAAATCTTTAAATTCTTCATTTTCAGAAAATAGTGAGAAGAGATCATTACTATTTGTTGAAATTTTAATTATTTTAGAATTTAAATGACTTTTTACTTTAATATTATCAAAAATAGAATTTGGAATAGAATTCATTCCATTTTGACCAATAATAATTTTTTTTCTAGTCTTTTTATTTTTTAAATAATCTGTTGCAAAATCTATTTCTATTTCTTGTCCCAAGTTATATCTACTTATTACCTCATTTAATTGAACTACAGAGTGATTTGCCGATAGATAATGTGCACCATGATCAAAAAAGTAATTGTCATGCTTTCTAGTAGATACTCTTCCGCCTGGTCTCCATGATTTATCAAAAATTGTAATATTATGTTCTTGAAGATTATAAGCAAGAGACAAACCAGTCATCCCAGCTCCAATTATTGCAATATTTTTCACATTAATTAATATTAATTATTTGAAAATTTTTTTTGCCTGAAGATTTAATTTTTTTTAAACCAAATTTACTGCACAAATTTTTGTATCTCTGTTTTACTGGTAAGTTAATTGTTTTAAAATGTATATTATCGTGACCAAACATCATTTTCTGACCATTTATTTCATATAATTTTTTATAAATACTAGTTTTTCTTCTGATAACCATAATTTAATAAAAAAAATATATAGTCAAATTTAAAGCAGCAAAAATAAAAACTATAGCGATTGCAGCATATAAATTTCTCTTATTCATAACCAATTATATTTAAAACTATTCTTCATAAGGCATAACTCTTATTACATCTCCATAAATAATTACAACTCTTTGACCATTCTGGAGTGCAATATCATCTCCTTGTACAAAAGCCTTTTCTTGATCATTTTGGCAATTAGATATATCATTGCCGCATTCATCAATATTCACTATATATTGAAAGCCATCATGATTACCAATTTTAGCTTGTATTACAGAGCCCATAGCAGCTCCTCCAATTGTTCCATATACTATCGCAATATCTTGACACTTAGTTCCTAATATTTCTTCTTCTCCACATATTTGAGATGCTAAAAGTCCCCCTATCATTGCTCCAGCAGTTGCTCCAATCCAATCACTTTCACCTTCAATTTTTACTGGAAGAGAAGTTTTGATTGTTCCATATTCAATATTAGTTACTTTTTGTGCATCAGATTTTTTTACCTTATTTGGAGATGTGGTATTGCAAGAGATTAGTACAAAACTAATTATGAGGGGTATTGCTAATAATTTTATTAATTTGATCATTAATTTATAAGTTATTATAGTTAAAAATTGTCTAAAATAAGCAATTAATTTTAATAAATCATAT
>CACAVG010000065.1 GCA_902535885.1 uncultured Alphaproteobacteria bacterium
AAAGCTGGTCAAGTAAATGACATGCTCGTTACTCATTTTGTTAGACGAAAAGTTGATCCTTTATGTTTAAAAAAAAATGATATGGAAAAAGCTGGTGGAAATAAAATTCGTCAGACGTATGAATTAGTAGAAGGAATTGAACAATCCCTGTGTAAAAAAATTACTTCTGATGTCAAAAGTTCTAAATTAAAAGTTCAAGTAAAGATCAACGGGAATGAACTTCGTGTTGAAGGAAAGAAAAAAGATGATTTACAAAGTGTAATGAAGCTTATTGAGGATGCTAAGATAGGTATACCAGTCCAATTTGTAAATTTTAGAGATTAAAAAATGATTACATGGGAATTAATAGCTGCTTTAGCAGTGTATAATTTTATTATGTACGTAACTCCAGGTCCAAACAATAGTATTTTAACTGCATCAGGTATAAAATTTGGATTTATAAGATCTATACCTAATATTTTTGGGATTCCTTCTGGTCATGGTTTGCAATTAGCACTTGTATGTCTAGGTCTTGGATCTTTGTTTATTACCTATCCTATACTCTATGATATTTTAAGATATGTTGGAGCAGGCTACATTCTTTATTTAGCATATAAAATGTTTGGGTCTTTAAATATTTCAAAGACTGAAGATAGATCAAGACCATTAAAATATCATGAAGCAATTTTGTTTCAATTTGTAAATCCAAAAGCTTGGGTAATCTGTTCAACTGCAGTAACATTATATTATCCAAAAGATGAAAATATAATAATTGGAACACTTTTTATGGTTATTATGTCTACAGTAGTTAATATTCCTTCCATTAGTATATGGGCATATGGAGGAAGTGTTATCAGACAATATCTTAATAATGAAAAATTAAAAAAAATTGTTGAATGGTTTTTAGCAATCCTTTTAATTATAACCGCAGGCTCAGTACTATTTTACAACGCTTAGGGTTTAGGGATTTCATTAGATTCGCCTACAGAATTATATCCTTTAATAACTGCAGGTCTTGTTGATATTTGTTTATACCATCTCAACACATTTGGATAATCATGCAAATTTATTTGATGCCTTTCATAACGAGCTGTCCAAGGCCAAATTGAAATATCAGCTATTGAATAGTTATCCGAAAAATATTCTTGTTTAGAAAGTCTTTTATCCAAAATTGAATATATATGTTGTGCATAACCTTTTGTTTTATCTTCTGCAAATTTGCTTTTACCAGGATGATAAAACAAATATTGATGAGCCTGGCCTAGCATTGGCCCAACGTAAGCCATTTGAAAAAAAACCCATTGTATTATTTCCCAATATTTATCTTTATCTAGAAATTTATCATATTTTTTTGCCAGATAAAGAAGGATAGCCCCGGATTCGAACACTGTTTGGTTGTTATCATTATCTACAATTACAGGAATTTTATTTGCAGGAGATATTTTTGAAAACTCTTTACTAAACTGCTCTTTTTTATCTAAATTTATTAAAATTGGATTAAAATCCACACCTAATTCTTCAAGCATAATGCTAATTTTTCGACCATTAGGGGTAGGTGATGAATACAAATCAATCATTTTTTTTAGAATTTAATTAATAGAGAACTATATTCATAATATGCAGGAGAATATAGATAATATTATTAAATTAGCCTGGTGCGATAAAACCTCTTTTGAAAAAATAAAAAGAATTCACGGTGTAACCGAATCAGAGGTTATAAAAATAATGAGAACAAATCTGAAACCTAGATCATTTAAGTTATGGAGAACTAGAGTAACAGGGAGAACGAGAAAGCATGAAAAGAAAAGAAATCTATCCGAAAAATCATTTAAATATGAGAGTTATCTCTAAAATATTAATTGTCAGTATAAGCCTTTTGTTTGCTAGCAAGATAGCGTTAGCAGATCAAAATGATCCACGGCTAAATAATTTGTTTAAAAAATTAAATGAGACTGAAAATCAGGATGAGATAAGAGATTTGATATCTGACATTTGGAATATATGGTATGAAGTTGATGATCCAAAAGTAATTGAATATTTTGAGAAGGGTATTCAAGCTATGAATTTAAGAAATTATCCACTAGCAATTAGATTTTTTAATAATTTAATTGAAGAAGATCCTAATTTTGCAGAAGGTTGGAATAAAAGAGCTACAGTTCACTTTATGATGGGTAATTTTGATCAATCTATGCAAGACATCATTAAAACTCTTGAATTAGAACCAAGACATTTTGGTGCTCTAGATGGAATGGGTTTAATTTTTATTCATCAGGGTCAGTTTCAACAGGCAATTGATGTATATGACAAGATGTTAGAGATTTTTCCTTTTAGTGTAAAAACTATGGATAAAAAAGAGAGAATACAATCGTTTATTTCTCAATCTACGTAATATCAAAAAATACTAATAATAAAGACAGTGTAAAAAAACTAACAAACGTACTTAATACTACATTGGAAGAAACGACAGCTTTTAGTGAGTTATATCTGTATGCAAAATAATATGACTGAGACCCACTTGGTAAAGCTGCGGCCATAGTAACAATAATTACTAAGAGACTATCAAGCTCTAATATAAATTGTGCTAAACAAAATGCAATTATAGGGTGAATGAAATTTTTTAAGATAGTTAATATTATTGCACTATAAATATTTTCTCTAATTTTAAAATTTCCTAACGCAAGACCTAAAGAAATGAGAACCATTGGAAGAGCAAGGTTTACAAAAATATCTAAGGGCTCTTTAAGAATAGATGGAACAATAAGATTAGAGTAATTAAGAATGATACCAATTATAATTCCGAAAAGTACAATATTTTTAATTATACCTAATAATATTTGATAAAAAATTTCGACAATGCTTTTTTGTCTATTTCTATAAACTTCTATTATAATAACAGTATAGCTAAAATGAACAATACCATGAAAAAAAACTAATATCATATAAGGTATTGTATTTATTGGACCCAAAACTGCATACATAAGAGGTATTCCCATTGCTACTGTGTTACCAAAACAAGCAGCTAATCCAAATAGTGCAGAGTCATCTGTTTTAAAATTTAAAAATTGTTTGCTAATTAAAAATCCAATCATGGATATAAAAATTCCTGAAGCAAAAAATGAGATGATCAGACCAATAGAATTAATTTGAGGAAATGAGACTTGCCAAAAATATATAATTAAAGTTAAAGGCAGAAGAATGTTGAAACCTGTAAAATCAAAATAATCAATATATTTTTTTGGAAGTATTTGTAATTTATTTACAAAAAATC
>CACAVG010000066.1 GCA_902535885.1 uncultured Alphaproteobacteria bacterium
TTTTCCATTATTTTTTTTTAATTTGGGTTTAAAATTTATTCAATTAGGTCTTGCTGGAGTTTTATTTTACTTAGCACCAACATTTCATTTTATAACTTCAGTATTTATTCTTAATGAAGAAATTTTACAAATTAAGTTAACATCATTTATAATTATTTGGATAGGAATAATAATTTATATTTATGATAGCTGTAAAAAAGAAATTATCTTGAATAATACTCAATAACTAAATTAGGTTCCATAGTTACAGGATAAGGAACATCATGAATTAGAGGTGCTCTTAAAAAACGACCTTTCAACTCTTTTACATCAACTTCTAAGTATTCTGGAATTTCTCTTTCTTGAGAACTAACTGATTCTACAACTAAGTTAATTTCTTTACTTTTATCTCTTATTGAGATTTCATCTCCATCGCTAACACTATAAGATGGAATGTTTACTCTTTTTCCATTGACCTTTATATGACCATGATTAACTAGCTGTCTTGCAGAAAAAATTGTAGGTACAAATTTCATTCTATAGACTGTAGCATCTAATCTTCTTTCTAAAAGTTCAATTAAAATCTGACTTGTATCACCTTTAATATTAGAGGCTTTTTTGAAAATATTCCTAAATTGTCTTTCAGTTAAATCACCATAATAAAATTTAAGTTTTTGCTTAGCAAATAACTGATTTCCATAATCTGATAGTTTCTTTCTTTGTCCTTGTACACCATGCTGACCAGGCTTTGAGTTTCTTCTATTAAAAGGGCTTTTAGGTCTCCCCCATAAGTTCACACCTAACCTTCTATCGATTTTGTATTTAGCGTTATGTCTTTTTGTCATTATTATGAGGGGTATATAGTGATTTAAAGTACTATGTCAAATTTAATATACTCAATTTTTGGCTTATTTATTAAGTTTTTTAGTAATTCCCCATAATGTCTGCAATTCTTTCTTTGTGAGAGGGATTTTTGTGAAAATACTATAAATATTATTTTTCATACTTTCTTTTTTTTCACTTGGAGTAAAAAATTTTTTATTTTCAAGTTTCTCAATCACATAATTTAAGAATTTAGATAATTGATATTTACTAATATTATCTTTTTCAATTGAAATAGAATTAGTAATTTTCAAATTATTCAATTCAAATAACTTATGACTTAAAACAGTAACTGCATGAGAAAGGTTTAATGAATTACTTTTACTACTTGTTTCAATAGTAAAAATAATATCAGATAATCTCAAATCCTCATTTGAAAGTCCTGAATTTTCAGGACCAAAAAGTATTGCTGTTTTTTTATTAACAATAATTTTTCTTTTAATGAATTTAAAATCGTTAGTAGAATTTTTTTCCAAATATCTTCTTCTATTCGTTGTGGCCACAACATAAGAAAAATTAGAAAGTGCAATTTCTAAATCATCATAAACTTTAATATTCTTAATAATTCTCGTTGCTTTTTTTGCTGCATTTATTGATTTATTGTTTAACCATTTATCTCTTGGAGAAACAATAATTAGATCTTTTAAACCAAAGTTGTGCATAACACGAGCAACCATTCCAATGTTTTCAGGAAGTTGGGGTCTAACTAAAATTATGCTTGGATTTTTTGAAGTCAATTTTTATTCTTTAAATCATTTAATAGCTTAAAAGTAATGCTATCAAAAATAGCACTATAAGATGCATCAATAATATTTGGAGATACGCCGATAGTTGTCCAATGTGTATTAGTGGAATCAGATGATTCAATTAAAACTCTTGTGATAGCGCCAGTACCTTTTTCTGATGAAAGAATCATAACTTTGTAATCAGTTAACTTTAGATCTTTAAGATCAGGATAATAATCAATTAGGGCTTTTCTTAATGCACTATCAATTGCATTTACTGGACCATTTCCAGTACCCACTGTCATCATATTTGAATCTTTTACTTTTAAAAATACCGTAGCCTCTGCTTCAGTAACAATTTCACCTTTAGCATTCCATCTTCTTTCATCTGTGACTCTAAATTTTTCTAAATTATAAAAATCCTCAAAATGACCAAGGTGACGTCTAACTAGTAATTCAAAACTAGCTAAAGCAGTATCAAATGAATATCCTTCTGATTCTTTTTCCTTGATAATCTCTAAGATATTGTTGATTTCATTTTTAGGTAAATCAATATTAATCTTATTTAATTGATTTAATATATTAGATCTTCCTGCCTGATTAGAAATGACAACATTTCTAGAATTACCAACTATTTCTGGCTTAATATGTTCATAAGTTGAAGAATTTTTTTCTATTGCAGATGCATGCAACCCACCTTTATGAGAGAAAGCGTGATCTCCAACATATGGAGCATTTTTTCTTGAAGGCATGTTAAGAATATCATTTAATGTTCTAGAAATATGAATTAAATTTTTTAATTTATCTTTTGAAATGTTTGTTTTATATTTTGTTTTTAAAACCAAAGATGGAATTAAGGAAATTAAATTAGTATTTCCACATCTTTCTCCTAAACCGTTAATAGTTCCCTGTATCTGTCTTGCTCCAGCATTAATAGCTGCTAATGCATTTGCAACTGCATTATCAGTATCATTGTGAGCATGTATACCAACATTTTGACCTGGTATAACTTTTACTACTTCTGAAACTATATTGTAAATTTCATCTGGAAGAGTTCCACCATTTGTATCACAAAGAACAACCCATCTTGCACCAGCGTCATACGCTGCTTTAATACAATTCAATGCAAACTCTTTATTTTCTTTAAAACCATCAAAAAAATGTTCTGCATCAAAAATTGGCTCTTTGTTTTTATTTTTTATTGATTGAATACTATCACTGATCATTTTTAAATTTTCATCTTCAGATATCTCTAAAGCGTTTTTTACGTGAAATGATGAGGATTTGCCTACAATACAAACACAACTTGCGCTTGAATTAATTAGTGCATTTAATCCTGGATCGTTATCTGCACTTCTACCTGGTCTTCTTGTCATACCAAAGGCAGTCAATTTACTTTTTAAAAATTTTGTATTTCTTGAAAAAAAATCATTATCGGTAGGATTTGCTCCCGGCCATCCACCTTCAATGTAATCTATTCCTAAATCATCAAGATGTTGAGATATATTCATTTTATCACTAACAGAAAAATTAACTCCTGTTGTTTGCTGACCATCTCTAAGTGTGGTATCGAATAAATATACT
>CACAVG010000067.1 GCA_902535885.1 uncultured Alphaproteobacteria bacterium
CCAACTGATGAATCAATAGTTTGAATAATTGGATTTAAATCTAAATCATCAAGATCAGAACTTCCTCTACTGACTTGATATAAAAGATCAGATCTTCCAACTACTTCATCAAGAGAAGAAAAGCCTAGTGATCCTAAAATTTCTCTAACTTCATCAGCAATAAAACTAAAAAGATTAATTACTTTTTCTGGTGTTCCGGTAAATTTTTCTCTGAGTTTTTCATCTTGTGAGCAAACTCCAACGGGACAAGTATTTGAATGACATTGTCTAACCATGATACAGCCCATAGCAACTAAACTTGCTGTACCAATTCCATATTCTTCTGCCCCAAGCATAGCCGCAATAACAATATCTTTTCCTGTTTTCAAACCCCCATCAGTTCTAAGAACAACTTTATCTCTTAAGTTATTTAGAGATAGAACTTGATGTACTTCACTTAATCCGAGTTCCCAAGGAAGTCCTGCATACTTAATGCTTGTTTGTGGGCTTGCTCCAGTTCCACCATTGTGACCAGAAATGAGTATCGTGTCAGCTTTTGCTTTTGCAACACCAGCTGCGACTGTTCCAATCCCTGACTGAGCAACTAACTTAACGCATACTTTAGCTCTTGGATTAATTTGTTTCAAATCGTAAATAAGCTGAGCTAAATCTTCGATAGAATAAATATCATGATGAGGAGGAGGACTAATAAGCGTCACACCTTCGGTTGAATGTCTTAGTTTAGCAATTAATTCTGTAACTTTTCCTCCTGGCAATTGTCCACCCTCACCAGGTTTTGCACCTTGTGCAACTTTAATTTCAATTTCTTCACAATTATTTAAATATTCCGCTGTTACACCAAATCGTCCACTTGCAATTTGTTTAATTTTTGATGATGCGTTATCTCCATTTGGCTTAGGTTTAAATCTAATCGGATCTTCACCACCTTCACCTGAATCAGATTTAGCTCCTATCCTATTCATTGCTACAGAAAGAGTTTCATGCGCTTCTGGACTCAGGGCTCCAAGTGATATTCCTGGTGCAACTAGCCTTTTTCTAATTTCTTGAGAAGGTTCTACTGTGTTAGAGTTACTATTATTGTTATTTTTTTTGAAGTCTAAAAGATCACGAATATTTATAGGATCCATTTCATCAATCATCGAAGAATATTTTTTAAATAAAGAATAATTATTAGAAGTTACTGCAGTTTGAAGCATATGAATTGATCTTGCTTCAAAAGCATGTTTTTCACCACCAAATCTATAGCGATAGTTTCCTCCAATCGGCAGCGTAATAACACTTTCTTCATAAGCATTATCATGAGCTAATCTTGATCTTCTTTCAATACCGCTAATACCGATACCGGATATTTTAGAACTCATAGAAGGGAAATATTTGCTCATTAAATTTCTACTGAGTCCAATCGCTTCAAAATTACAACCACCTCGATATGAATTAATCACTGATATTCCCATCTTACTCATAGTCTTAAGCAAACCATTATTTATAGAATTAATAAACCTCTCTACACATTCTTCATATGAGAGATTTTTAAATAATCCTTTTTTATGTCTTTCCGCTATAGCTTGTTGTGCCATATATGCATTCACACTTGTTGCTCCAACTCCGATAAGCACTGCAAAATATTGTACATCTAAACATTCTGCAGATTGAACATTTAAGGAAATAAAAGTTCGAAGATTTTGTTTAATTAAATGATGGTGAACAGAACTTGTAACTAATATCATAGGAAGAGCTATTCTTGTTTTAGACATTTCTTTGTCACTTAAAATTATATGAACATACCCCTCTCTAACAGCTTGTTCTGCTTCTCGGTTTATTCTTGAAATTTCTATCTCAAAATTATTTTCAGGATTTGTTTTATCCATTGTTGTGTCAATGATCTTCACACTATCTTTCATATATCTTCGCATAGATTTGAATTGCTCAATTGAAAGAACAGGAGAATTCAATTGTAAATGATCGCATTGATCTTCATCTTCATCAAGAATATTACTTAAGTTTCCAATCCTAGTTCGAAGACTCATAACAACTCTTTCTCTTAATGAATCAATTGGTGGATTTGTAACTTGACTAAAATTTTGTCTAAAAAAGTGATGGAGTCCTCTATATTTATTTGAGAGCACAGCTAGTGGAGTGTCATCTCCCATCGATCCCGTTGCTTCTTTTTTTTCAGCAATCATCGGATGAAGTATTAATTCTATGTCTTCTACTGACCAGGCAAAGCATGCCATTCTTTTTCTTAGATCTCCAGAGTCTAAATCTCTAAATTCCTCATCAACAGATTGAACAAGTTTATCAATATACGTAATTTTTTTAGTCCAATCACCAAATGGTTTAGTTTCTGCTAAATACTTTTTTATCTCATGATCTTTAAAAAATTTTTTCTCTTTAAAGTTGACTGCTATTAATTGACCTGGCCCTACCCTACCTCTTTCTACTATTTCATTTTCTTTAATATCAACCATTCCAGTTTCAGAACCAGCAATGAGAAGATTTTTTGTTAGTGTATATCTAATAGGTCTAAGGCCATTTCTATCCATTCCAGCAATGGCCCAATCACCGTACGCGCCACATATTGCTGCTGGACCATCCCATGGCTCCATAACTGCTCCACCATAAGCGTATAAATCTTTTATTTTTTTTGGAAAATCTCTTCTGTGGGACCAAGCTTCTGGAATTGTTATTATTTTTGCCATAGGTAAAGAACGATTAGCTTTAACTAATAACTCTATTGTTGAATCTAATGCAGCAGAGTCAGACGCTTTGACATCAATTATGGGTTTTAAATCATCTACATTATTGCCAAAATTTTTATGTTCCATTCTTGGCTCATGCGCAGCCATCCAATTTTTATTACCTTTAAGTGTATTTATTTCACCATTATGCGCAATCACTCTAAAAGGCTGTGCTAAAGACCAAGTGGGAAATGTATTAGTTGAATAGCGCTGGTGATAAACCGCATATCTAGAAATAAAATTCTCATTTTGGATGTCTGGATAAAAATTGGAAAGCTGTTCTGCTAAAAACATACCTTTATAAACAATGGACTGACAAGATAGTGAGCAAATATAAAAGTCTGAAATATTTTGATTTCTAATTTCTTTTTCTATTCTTTTTC
>CACAVG010000068.1 GCA_902535885.1 uncultured Alphaproteobacteria bacterium
AGGTAATATAGTTGTATCAAGAAAGGCAATCACAGAAAATGAACTTAAAGAACAAAGAACTGAACTTCTAAAAAATGTGAAAGAAGGTTCAATAATTGAAGGTAAAGTTAAAAATATAACAGACTATGGTGCATTTGTAGACTTAGGTGGCATTGATGGGTTAGTTCATGTAACAGATATTTCTTGGACAAAGATAAATAATCCCAGTGATATTTTAGAACTAAATTCAAATATAAAAGTTAAAATATTAAAATTTGATGAAGAGTTATCAAGACTGAGTTTGGGAATTAAACAATTAAGTGAAGATCCATGGGAAAAAGTTAATGAATCCATAAAAATAAACGAAAAAGCTTTATGTAAAGTTATAGGAATGAATGATAATTACGTTTACGTTACATTAAGTAACAAGTATGATGGGGTTATACCTTTAAGTGAATTAAGTTGGCTAAAAAAACCCCCCCATCCTTCAAAAATAATTAATATCAATGAGGAGATAGAGGTTCTTATACTAGCAATAGATGAGGATAAAAAGAAAATAAACTGCAGCCTAAAACAAACTAAACAAAACCCTTGGACAAAACTTAATGATAAATTTAACGTTAATGATACCTTTGAAACTGAAATAGTCAATATCGTAGACTTTGGTATTTTTGTAAAAGTCCTGGATGAAATAGACGGTATGGTTCACATATCTGATCTAAGCTGGGATGAAAAGGAGTGTGAAACAATTATTAAAAACTTTAATAAAGGTGAAAAGGTAAAAGTTAAGATACTTGATATTAGTGCTGAAAAAGAAAGAATAAGTCTAGGTATTAAACATTTAAATAATGATCCTGTGCAAGAATTTATCGAAAAAAATCCCCTAAACTCAAAAGTTACAGGAAAAATTGTAAATATTGATGAAAAAGGTCTGAAAGTTGAACTTGATAATGATAAACAAATATTTGGTTTTATAAAAAAATCTAATCTTTCAAAAGATAAAAATGAAAACAAAGTTGAAAGATTTGCAATAGATGAAAAAATAGATTCTATAATTCAATCTATTGATTCTAAAACAAGGTTTGTGAATCTTTCTATTAAAGAACTTGAGATCAGAGATGAAAAAGAAGCTTTATCTAAGTATGGATCTAGTACATCTGGTGCATCTTTAGGCGATATTTTAGGGTCTGTATTAAAAAAATAGGATTAATGTTAAAATCTGAAATGTATGCTAAAAAAATTAATTTTGATTATGATACCTCTATAATTGAATTAATAGATGATGTTATAATAATTCGTAATGAAGAAAAGATAGCTGGTGACTATGGGACTCTTGATACTAGAAATAATTCATATAAAATTAAATCAAATAATCAAAATAAGGTAAAAGTAATAATTCAAAATAATGAATAAATTTAATATTTTAGATAATGGTTTATCAATAAAAAAAATTTCAAAAACCTATGGTAATAAACAAGTTGTAAGAGATATTAGTATTTCAATAAATAGAAATGAAATTGTTGGATTATTAGGCCCAAATGGTGCTGGTAAAACTACAACATTTTACATAATAGTTGGTCTTGTTAAGCCAGACAGTGGCAGCATAGTATTAGATAAACTAGATGTTTCAAATTTGCCAATCTATCTCAGAGGAAAATTGGGTATTAGTTATCTTCCTCAAGAAGCCTCAATCTTTAGAGGTATGAATGTAGAAGATAATCTATTATCAATAATTGAAATTAAAGAAAAAGATAAAAACAAACAAAATATTTTATTACAAAATCTTTTAAATGAATTTGATATTAACCATGTTAGAAAGTCAAAATCAATTGTTTTATCTGGAGGTGAAAGACGCAGACTTGAAATAGCAAGAACACTAGCAACAAATCCAAAATATTTACTTCTCGATGAACCTTTAACAGGAATTGATCCTGTATCAATTGAAGAAATCAAAATAATTATAAAAAAATTGAAACAAAGAAATATTGGAATTTTAATAACTGATCACAATGTTAGAGAAACTTTAAAAATTGTTGACAAAGTTTATATTGTCAATGAAGGGGCGATATTTTATGAAGGAGATCCAATATCAGCTGTGCAAGATGAAAAAATTAAGAAATTTTATTTAGGTTCAAATTTCCAACTCTAAAATGTTAAGTACTGTTATTACTGAGGGTATCAATGGTATACCAAATATTCCTGGAGATAAATCTATATCACATAGATCAATAATTATACCGTCTATTTCAAATGGTGTTTGTGAAATCCAGAATATCTTAAAGTCTGATGATGTTTTGCATACAATTGAGGCGATTAAAGCTATGGGAGTAAATATTGAAGAGAATGGAAAAAAATTAATAATAAAAGGTAAAGGATTAAATTCTTTAACTGCTCCTAGTAAAAAAATATATCTTGGAAACTCAGGAACAAGTGCTAGATTGCTAACTGGTCTTTTATCTTCTCAAAAATTTAGATCCGTCTTAACAGGTGACAAATCATTATCTAGCAGGCCTATGAAAAGAATTACAGATCCTTTGACTGAAATGAATGCAAAAATTTATACAACAAATGGATCTTTACCCATAACTATTGAAAAAAGTGATTTAAAACCCATAAATTATGATTTAAGAATCCCATCAGCACAAATTAAATCTGGTTTGTTACTTGCTGCTTTAAACACAAAAGGTAAGACAGAAATAACAGAGAATAAAATAACAAGAGATCATACAGAAATAATGTTACGGTCATTTGGTGCAAACATAGAAATTGAAAAAATAGAGAATAAGAAAGTAATAAAAATTGTTGGACAAAAAGAACTGATACCAACTAATATTGATGTACCAAGTGATCTTTCAAGTAGTGCTTTTTTTATAGTATCAGCTCTAATTAATAAAAACTCAAAAATAATTCTAAAAAATATTAATAATAATCCAACTAGGAATGGAATAATTTTAGCATTAAAAAAAATGGGTGCTAATATAAAAATACTGCACCAAAGAAGAAGTAACAATGAAAATATTTGTGATATCGAAGTCAGAAGTTCAAATTTACATGGCTGTGAATTAGGTCCTGAATTTGCTGATCTTATGATAGATGAATATCCAATTCTATCTATTGCTGCATCATTTGCAAATTCACCA
>CACAVG010000069.1 GCA_902535885.1 uncultured Alphaproteobacteria bacterium
TTATTTATCATAACATTTTGATACCATTTAGAAAGTGTGTGAGCATAATGTAGTCTAAGTACTTCAACATCAGTGACATTTATATTTAGTTTTTGTGTTTCATTCATTACTTCAGATAATGATGGAATATAACCACCAGGAAAAATGTATTTTCTTATCCAAGGACTTGTAGCAGTTGGTTTGCCCCTTTGACCAATTGTATGCAAAAGAAAAACACCATTTTCTTTCATAATATCATTAGCTTTACTTAAATAAGTTTTAAAATATTTTACACCAACATGCTCAAACATTCCAACTGATACTATACGGTCATATTTATCATTTTCATTTCTATAATCTTGTAATGCAAAAGAAACTTTGTCACTTAAACCCTCTTTTTGTGCTCTTTCAGAAGCAGTCTTGAATTGATTTTCTGAAAGTGTAATTCCCTTTACTTTAGCTCCTGTAGATTTTGCTATTTCAATTGCCATTCCACCCCAACCACATCCAATATCAAGTACATTCATATTTTCCGTAATTTGCAGTTTTTTGATTATATGTTGTTTTTTATCTTTCTGTGCTTGGTCCAAACTCATATTAGGATTATGAAAATATGCACAAGAATATTGCATATCCTGATCAAGAAATAACTTATATAAATCCTCATTTATATCGTAGTGGTGTGATACATTTTTTTTTGAATTTACAAGCTGATTAATTTGCTGAAATGGCATAAAAATAGAAGATAAATATTCATAAAATTTATAAAATTTATTGTTAGAAATAAAGTCATCGTAACAATTAGTTATTAAATTAAGAAAGTCTTCTATAGTGCCTTTTTCAACAACTAACTCCTCATTCATATATGCTTCACCTATATAAAGATTGGGATTTAAAAATAGTTTTCTTTCAATAGATTTATTTTTTAATCTTATACAAACGTGTGGGTTTGAATTTCCAAATTTATAAATCTTGTCATTAGAATCTATGATTTCTAATGTTCCGTCAAAGTTAAGTTTTTTCAGTACACTGAATAACATTTTTTTATTATTTTAAGAAAAACATCACTCATGTCAATAACTCTAAATTATTAACATTTGATTAGAAAATAATTTGTAGAGATTAACTTAAGCAGCAATGCGACGATTTTTTTGAGCTTCTTTTTCTTTTTTAAGCTCTTTTTCGTCAATATACGCAATATCACAGTGACTCTTACAATAAGGCTTCCCAGCAACGGTGTCAGCTTCACAAAAATGAAAATCTTTCTCTTGTGGATCTCCAATTGGCCATTGGCAAGCTGAGAAACTGTGCATCACACTGTTTTGTTTAAAATAGTTTTTTAATATAGACATAATATTTTATTAATTTCGAGGTAGTTTATATTTATGAAAAAACCAGTATTCAACATTAAATATAAAAAAGTTGTTAATTATCAATATGTTAGTATCTTAATCTTTTTGACCTACTATATGTTGATACAAAATTTTTAATAAAAACGAATCGGCTTATCGAAAAAATAAAATTATAAACAATAGTGCCAAAAAAAACAGATAGGATTTGATTATAAAACTTTTAGTTAATTTGGATTTAGGAGGTTTTCTCAGATATATAAAGAAAACAATAGTACTCCAAAATAAAAAAAGTATTACCCAGCCTGTTAAAAATGCGTAATAAAAATCAACAGACATCAGTTCCCTAAAGAATTAATCTATATAGCGCAGTGTAAACCTGTTTTTTGGATATATTTTTGATGATATTCTTCAGCTTTATAGAATTCCTTGGCTTCTGATATTTCAGTGACAATATTTAATCCAGCACTCTTAGCATATTCATTTTTAGAATGAATAGATTTATTTTTTTGATCTTCGTTATAATAATAAATCGCTGATCTATATTGTGTTCCAATGTCGGGACCTTGTCTATTTAAAGTGGTAGGATCATGACACTTCCAGAAAACCATCAAAAGATCTTCATAAGATATTTTAGAATTATCAAATTCAACTAAAACAACCTCAGTATGATTTGTATTTCCTTGGCAAACACTTTCATAAGATGGATTAATAGTATCGCCTCCAGAATAACCAACTAAAGTTTTTATTACACCTGGAGTTTTACAAAATGTTTCTTCCACACCCCAGAAACAACCTGCACCAAATAATGCTTTTTCCATATTTATAAATATATATGTAATATAAAATATATCAATTTTTATGAGCCCAAAATTTAAAATTTTAGATAAAAAGATTATTCACGACGGCTTCTTTAAAATGAATGAGGTTACTCTTAAATACAAAAAATATAATGGAGATTGGAGTAATGAAATAAAAAGGGAATTATTTGGTGGTGCACAAGTATCTGCAGTCTTACCATATGACCCTATAAATAAAAAAATTGTTTTAATTCAACAGTTCAGACCAGGGACAATTTCTAAAGATAATCAAAATTATCTAGATGAAATAGTTGCTGGAATAATTGATCCTGGTGAAACTCCAGAAGATACCGCAAAAAGAGAATGCTTGGAAGAAACTGGATGTGAAGTAAGCAATCTTGCATCTATACAAGGTTACTTTCCTGCCCCAGGATCATCCGAATCTTTTTATAACCTTTTTTTAGGCGAGGTAATTGCTCCAGATAAAGAAATTATAAGGGGTCTAGACAATGAAAATGAGGATATATTAGTCAAAAGTTATAGTTTTGATGAGGTAAAAACAAAGATGAATAAAAAAGAAATTTTAAATGGACTTACACTAATAGCATTACAATGGTTTTTTTTAAATATTGAAAGGTCTTAAGTTCCTATACCTCTTTCATAAGGTTGAACTAATTCTTTACATATTAAATTCATATCTAAAGTCTCAACATTTTTATCTATAGTTTGATATTCCTGACACTCATATACTTTGTCATCTTTTTGGAGAACTGTAACAAATAAGATTATTGTTAAATCATTACCAACCTCTATGTCACTTATAGCGTAGCTTTTTACTTCAAATCCTTCATTAATAAGATCTTTATAAGATTTCTCTGACTCTAGCCATTGATCTATATTTGGATTAGCTATTGAAAGGTTAGAAAAAAACAAAAATATAGAGAATAAAAAAATATTTAGTTTTCTTTTAGCCATTGTAGAACTTCAT
>CACAVG010000070.1 GCA_902535885.1 uncultured Alphaproteobacteria bacterium
GGCATTATTAATCTAGCTTCTAAATCATCTCTTATTGGTAAAGGATCTCCATTAATCTTTGTAAATCCTAATTTGGACCATTCGGTTAGAGTTTTTGGAATTGATCTACTTTTAACTGCTCCGCAACCTTTGGGATTAACTTGCTTTATAGCATCAAAAAATGATGAAGAAATATTTTTTGGAGGGAGTACTTCTCTTCCCCAAGTGCTATCATTAGACCATGGATTTTTATCTAACGAAGTTAAATAATTTGCAGTACTTGCAAAGGCATCTGCATAACTATTCCATATATCTATTCCATCACCATCCCAGTCGTATGCTGTTACTAAAAATGTTGTAGGAATCATTTGAGTCATCCCAACTGCCCCACCCCAACTTCCTTTTAGCTCTCCATTAGGGACAAGATTTTTATCTAATATTTCAAGAGCAGCAAATAATTGTTTTTTATAAAAATCACTTCTTCTTCTATCAAATGCAAGAGTGGTTATCGCGATTATGGAATTTATTTTTCCTTGATTTCTTCCATAATAACTTTCCATACCTAGTACAGCCACTATAAATCTTGGTTGTATTTTAAAATAATCTCCAATTTCTTTTAATAAATCTTCATGTTTTTTTAAAAAATTTTTTCCTGCAAAAACTTTATCTTTAGTAATTGTATAAAATAAATACTCATCTAGAGTCATTGTTGACGCTGGCTGGCATCTATCACGCATAATAATTTTACTTTGTGGCTTAACATCGTTTAAATTATTTGAAATAGTTTTTTGACTTATACCTCTTTCGAGTGCTTCTTTTTTTATTTTTGTCAGCCAGCTGTTCCATTCTTCATCAGTTGGCATTTTTGGTTTTTCACAATCAGCTGAATAAGATTTAAAAGAAATAAAAACAAAAAATATAATGAACCTAATAATCATGAACTAAAATTACCAAAACTATCGTCAATTAGGAAATGATTATACTTAATATTTTGACATTTTTAAGATGAAACTATAGTAAGCATTTTATCGGAGAGATGGCTGAGCGGTTGAAAGCACCGGTCTTGAAAACCGGCAACGGGGCAACTCGTTCGTGAGTTCGAATCTCACTCTCTCCGCCATTATCTTCTAGATATAATTAAAATAACTCATCAATGATCTTAAGTTTTTCTCGATAAGCTTAACCTGTGTATTAGTTAGTACATCTTTCCATTGATTAGACATGCCTGATCTGAAAAATTTAGAATGTTTTGTAGCTTCATCAAAACCATTTTTATCTTCTAAATTTCTTAAATTATTAAAATTTGTATTTTTTATTATTTTATCAATATCTTGGTCAAGTAAGTTAATATTTAATCTGTGTATTTTATTAAGAAATTCCTTAATATTAAGTATGATTTCTTTTGGATTTAATTTTAAATCTTCATACTTAATAATCAATCTAGGAACACTGTTGTAGTTTAACCAAGATTGAACATTTAGCTCCCAAGTTGAAAGTAATTCTTTTGCTCCATTAGTATTTATCATTAATTTTTTTTGAAAAAGTAATTCATCAATAATTTTATCAAAACTATTCCCAGTAAAGTTTTTAAAAGAAACAACAATATCTCTTGGATCCCTTACAATATATATAAATCCTGCATTTACTGTTTCATTTGTAAAATTCTTATGTCGAGCACTATGAGTTTTAAATATATTAAGATGATTTGGTTTATTATTTAATAAATTTTGACATTTAATAATATTTTGTGAAATCCAATCAAAATGCAACTCATTATTATTTATATAAACTTTATTTTCAAATTCACTAAAATGCTTTTTAATTGATAGTAAAGGTATTGATTTTAAATCATTTAGACTAAACTCTTTGTTAAAATTATAAAAATTTCCAATAATTGACCTCAGCCAAGTATTTCCAGATTTAGGATAAGAAGCCAAAAAAATATTTTTATTCATTAAAAATTAATTTTTATTTTCAAGCTTATCAATCCTTTTTTTTAAATCTTGAACTAAAAAATAAATATAGACTATTGGTCCCATAATCATAACACCAACTAAAAAAGCTAAAAATTCAAACATAATATAATTATAAATTAAAAAGAATATTTCTCAATACTCATGAGGAAATTATTTTTTTTCAAATAACCACAATTTATCTTGTGCTAAAAAAAATATTTTACCATTCACTGGATGAATTTTTATATCTCTTATTCTTCCTATTTCTTTTTTAAAAATAATATCTTCTTTTACATTATCTAAATTTGAAAAATCTAATGAGCGTAAAGATTGATCCTTTAAAGATGTTATAAGTGCTAATCCTTTAAATTCTGGAAATTCTTCTCCATCATATATTGTAATTGCACTAACAGCAATTGAAGGCACCCAGTAATGAATTGCTTTAGTATAACCCGGTAACCATTTGGGGCCAATGTTGGATTTATCATAATTAGTTCCACCCCAACCTAAAATTTTCCAACCATAATTTTCACCTTTTTTTACTTCACCAAACCAATCACCGCCTTTTGCTCCATGATTACTAATATAAATTTTATTATCAAAAGGTGAGATGGACATTCCTTGAGGATTTCTTACACCGATTTGATATATTTCTGGTAACCACGTTTCTTGTGAAATGTAATGAGGGTTATCTTTAGGTGAAGTTCCGTCTAATTTAATTCGAATAATACTTCCAGGATGTTGTTTTGCATCCTGAGCTATCATTCCTCTCCCTCTTTCGCCCACAGATGCAAATAAATAATCATCATGAATAGCTATTCTAGAACCAAAGTGATAAGGAGATCTTATAGGCGGATTAGCCCTAAAAATGTTTTCAAAATCTAAGAAATTTAAATCTAAATCAGCTTTTGCAATAGATGTAGTTGAAGGGCTAAATAATTTATCTCCAATCTTTTCGGAGTAGGATATAAAAATCTGATCATTATAAAAGTAAACATCTAAAAGACCTCCTTGCGAATTTTTATCTCTAATAAAATTTAAGTTGTGATCTATTGCAGTAATCT
>CACAVG010000071.1 GCA_902535885.1 uncultured Alphaproteobacteria bacterium
TTTTGAAATAAAATTTTCTTGATAATCAAAATTTACTGAAACATTATTTACTGAAATTAAATTATCACTCATTTTGACCACACTTAATTCCGCATTGATCAACCCAGTGACCTTGTTCAACTTCAACTAATTTCATTTCTATTTTACCATCTTTTCCTTCTGGATTATGATGAGGGCATCGAGTTCTAAATACACAGCCTGTTGGTCTATCTAATGGACTTGGAATATTTCCAGGTATTGGGGATAACGGTGCGTCTAAATTATTTACATCAGGAAGTGCTTCTAATAATCCCTTTGTATAAGGATGCTTTGGGTTTTTTAGAATTTTATTTACCGGTCCTTTTTCAACTACACTCCCAAGGTACATAACTGCAACATCATCTGCAATTTGAGCTATTACGCCTAAGTCATGAGTAATAAAAATAACACCCATTTGATACTCTTGAATAATATCTTTTATTAAATTAATAACTTGAGCCTGAATAGTTACATCTAAAGCTGTTGTGGGTTCATCAGCTAATAATAATTTTGGCATTGTAGACAAAGCCATAGCTATCATTGCTCTTTGACGCATTCCTCCAGATAATTCAAAAGCATACTGATTAAATCTTTTTTCTGCATCAGCTATTCCTACTCTATTGAGCATATTTATAGATAAAGATTTTGCCTCTTTTTTATTCATATTTTTTTTGTGAATTAATAATTGCTCAACCATTTGAGCTCCAATTTTTATAGCTGGAGCGAAGCTTGCCATAGGCTCTTGAAAAATCATTGAAACTTTGCCACCTCTTATTTTTTTTAGATCTTCTTTAGATGTAAATTTTAATACGTTTTCATTATCTAAAATTATCTCTGCATTGTTATTATAAAAAGTATTTCCAGGATTTAGTTGCATTATTGATTTTGCAGTTACAGATTTGCCTGATCCTGATTCTCCAACAATACCAAGTACCTTCCCTTGGTCAAGGGAAAGAGAAATGTTTTCTACTGCTATAATTCTACCTTCATCAGTATCAAATTTTACATCTAAGTTTTTAACTTCTAATAAATGGCTCATTTAATTTTTGACCTTATGAGGATCAGCCGCATCTCGGAGACCATCTCCAACGTAAACAAATGATAAGATAAGAACAACTAAAAATACTACAGGTATAAAATACCACTGATAATTTAATAAAACGTCAGCTTTTGTAGCATTTTGTAATAATACACCAAGGGAATTTACTGGTTCTCGTAAACCCAATCCAATGAAACTTAAAGCAGTTTCCGAAAGAAGCATGTAAGGAAAACTGATAACTAAATCTACAATTATATAGCTTGTAAAACTTGGTAGCAAATGCCTTATAATTATATGAGTCGAAGAAGCTCCACACATTTGTGCAGCCAAAATATATTCTTGACTTCTCTCACTTAGTAAATGAGTTCTTACTCTTCTTGCTAATGTTGGCCATCCAATAAAACCTAATAGAGAAGCTATAAAAAAAAATCTAATTTCTGAACTCCAAGTATCTGGGGCAAAAGCAGCTAGTACCATAAATAATGGAATTGGAGGAATAGTTCTTACTGCATCTGTAAACATTTGAAGCAGGCTATCTATCCAACCTCCATAATACCCTGCAATCCCTCCTATAATTAAGGATAATACAAATGAAATAAAAACACCTAAAGTTCCAACAGCAAGAGAAATATAGATTGCATTTAAAGTTCTGCTGAACAGATCTTTGCCAGCTTTGTCTGTTCCAAATAAATGTATACCACCTTCATCAACACCAAATAAATGAGTATTAAAAGTAAAACCTGGAATTTTAAAATCAAGAGCTTCTCCTGGTAAGTTTATATTAAAATTAAAAACTTTATACTCCCAACCTTCTACAAAAAATTGTACGTAACGTCTTTTCTCTTTGTCTTCTTTATAAACCCATCTAAAATTTGTATCTGCTCCTCTGTATTTTGTCATTCCATAAAGAAAGGGTCTTGGAGAAAAACCATTTTCGTCCCAAAACATAGGAACCTGAGGGGCACCGTTTTCATAATCTTTGTCTCTTCCAGCTATTGTTGGATCATACGGTGACAAGAATTCAGAAAAAAGGCTGGTAACTATCATAAAGATTAAAATTGAACCTGCAATCATTGCAGTTCTATTTCCAAAGAATCTATTTCTTACTAACTGCATTTGAGTTGCAGTGAAATATGCTTCCTTCTTTTTTAAATCAACCTCCACCCATCACTCCTTTTCTAATTCTTGGATCTATTATTGCTAATATTATATCTGTAACAAAATTTACAAAGACAATTGTTGCAGTAAGTAAGAAAATTATTGCACCAGCTAATTGCTGATCATTTGACCTTGCTAAAGCCTCTATTAACAGTGCACCTGATTCGGTTAAAATTAAGATTAGAGCAACTATTGGAAGCGCGCTAAAGATTCTATTTAAATCAAAACCTAAAGAATTAATTACAGGACCTAATGAATGCTTGGCAGGATAACGAAGTAATAAACTCATTCCAGAGATTCCTCTTGCTCTTGCAGCCATCACGTATAGTTTATCGCTTTCATCAAGCATTAAAGCTCTTACGGTCTGTAATGCAAAGGCCGTAGCATTCCAACCTAGAACAAAAATTGGTAACCAAGCTCTACTCAAAAAATCTTTTACCCTATCCGCTGACCAAGGAACATTTTCAAATTCTTCTGAAAAAAGACCTGTCATTGTATCGCCATAATAAATTGTCATAAACAACATTATACAAAGTGCTACTAAAAAATTTGGTAGAGCG
>CACAVG010000072.1 GCA_902535885.1 uncultured Alphaproteobacteria bacterium
ATATTTCATTTAATTTTGATGATCCCTTAAAAACTATTCATTATAACGCTGAGGGTGTTATTAGTTATAAGGCTTTACTTTATTTTCCTACTAATCAACCTATGGATTTATTTAATGCTGATAGGAAAAATAAAATAAAATTATATGTTCAAAAAGTTTTTATCACTGATGATTGTGAAGACATCATTCCTAATTGGTTACGTTTTATCCCAGGAGTAGTCGATTCACAGGATATTTCCCTAAATATAAGTAGAGAAATGCTTCAAAATAATCCTATTATTACAAAAATAAAAAAAGGTATTACAAATAAAATTTTAAGTGAAATTGATAGCTTAGCTAAGAAAGAAAAAGTTAAATTTGAGACATTTTGGAATAATTTTGGTCCAGTACTAAAAGAAGGATTATATGAACATAATGATCATCATGAAAAAATCCTACCGCTATTAAGGTTTGAAAATTCTTTAAATGATAAAAAAATATCTCTTGAAGAGTACACTAAATTAATGGCTAAAGATCAAAAAGAAATTTATTATTTTGCTAATACTGATAAGGATCATATTAAAAACTCCCCTCAATTAGAAGTTTTCACTGATAAAAAGATACCAGTTTTGTTTATGGTTGATGCAGTAGATGAGTTTTGGATACAAAATGTAAATAAATTTAAAGATTTTGAATTTAAATCAATAACTAAAGGTAAGGTTGATGTTTCAAAAGTTGGTGAAAAATCAAATAAGAAAGATGAGAATAAAAAAGAAATAGATAGTAAAATCAATGATTTAATAAACATACTTAAAACAGAGCTAAAAGAGACAATATCTGATGTAATTGTATCTCAGCGATTAACAAAAAGCCCGATTCTGCTTGTTGCTGAAGAAGCTGGGATGGATATAAATATGGAAAAACTGATGAAAATGCATAATCAAAAAACTCCTGTTTCAAAAAAGATACTTGAAATTAATCCAAACCATCCGATGATTGTAAATTTATCTCAAAATTTAACAAAAATTGACCATAAAAAAGCTTCAAATTTAATTTTAGATCAAGCTAATATATTAGATGGTAACATTCTATCAAATCCATCCGCTTACTTAGAAAATTTAACTGAAATTTTTATTAAGTAACTGAATTTATAATTTTATTATTATTAAAAAATTCAACAAACTGATTAGCAACCATTTCTGCTACAACTATTTGTGCTTCATCAGTAGAAGCAGCAATATGTGGAGTTAAAATTATATTATCTAAATTATAAAACCCACTTTCTTCTAAAGGCTCATTTTTAAAAACATCTAATGCAGCGCCTTTAATCTCTTTTTTTTCAAGAGCATTTTTAAGATCATCTTCATCAACTAAATTACCTCTAGCGGTGTTGATAATTATGCAATTTTTTTTCATTAGTGATAGATGATTTTTATTCATAATCGGATTACCATCTTTATTGGGTTTACAGTGAAAAGAAATTATATCTGAATCTTTAATAATCTCATCGATAGAACAAGAATTATATTCAGGATAGCTCTCCTTAATTGTTTTAAAGTATGAAGAAAATATTGAAACGTGCATACCCAATAAATTAGATATTTCTGCAACTCTTTTACCTACATTACCAAAACCTAAGATACCAATTTTCTTGCCCTTGATTTCATTTCCTTTTAATTTCTTTTTTTCCCAAAGACCCTTTTGAGTTGTCTCATTGGCGACAGTAATTTTTCTTTGTAATGCAAAAATTAAACCAATTGTATGTTCTGCTGTAGCATTTGTATTTCCTCCTGGAGTATTCATCACGATAATATTTTTATTTTTAGCAGCTTCCACATCAACATTATCTACTCCTGCTCCTGCCCTACCAATAATTTTTAAATTTGAAAGAGAATCAATTAAATCTTTTCGCACTTTAGTTGCAGATCGAATAATTAAACCATCATAGTTATCGATTATTTTTTTTAATTCTTCAGGAGATAAATTTGTTTTTGTATCAACTGAAATATTATTTTTTTTTAAAATTTCAGATGCAATGTTGTCTAGTGAGTCTGATATTAGTACTCTAGGCATGTTTTGATTTAATTTCTGAATAAGCCCAATCAATCCAAGGTAAAACTAATTCTACATCTGAAGTTTGAACCGTACCTCCAGCCCATATTCTAAAAGAAGGTGGGGCTTTGGGATATCCATTGCAATCAAATCCAACATTATTTTCAGAAAGTAATTTACATATATCAGCCATTACAGCTCTTTGATCACTTTCATCTTTATTAGTAAACCAATCTTCAACAATTTTAAAAGTTATTCCAGTGTTTGATATATAATTATCATCTTCAATTTCAGATAAAAAGGTGACCCAATCTCTCTCATTTATCCATTCTCTAATTTTTTGTAAAGAATTCTGGGATTTAGAAATTAATGAATTTAATCCTCCTTGGGAAGAGACCCAATTTAATGAATCAATAATATCTTCAACACATATCATTGAAGGAGTATTAATCGTGTTTCCTTCAAATATACCTTTTATTAATTTCTTATTTTCAGCTAATCTAAATAATTTTGGTACTGGCCAACTAGGTATAAAACTCTCTAATCTTTCAATAACTCGTGGAGAAATTGCTATCATTCCATGAGCGGCCTCTCCTCCAAGTATTTTTTGCCATGACCAAGTTATAACATCACATTTGTTATAATCTATAGGCATACCAAAGATTGCAGAGGTAGCATCACAAATGGTTAGAC
>CACAVG010000073.1 GCA_902535885.1 uncultured Alphaproteobacteria bacterium
TAATAGTTTATTCCATATCGATGATAAGCATCAGCCCAAGAATGATCAAAAATATATTCTCCAAAAGAATGGTTCTTTATATAAAGGGGACATAATGAGATAATTTTATCATTTTCTTGTTCAATATAATGATATGGCTGCCAACCTGTTTTGGTATTTGCACTATTACTTTTTTCTAAAGCGTGAAGAAATTCATATTGTAAGAATGGATGATCATTTCCAACACATTCATTCCATTGAGAACTTTTTATGTTACTGAGCGAAGAGCAAAAAAAATGTTCACTCATTTTGAGTATGCTATTTAATTTTAATTATTGCGTCTATTTCAACAGAAATATTGAGAGGAAGAGTATTTGATCCAACTGCAAACCTCGCATGTCTTCCTCTGTCACCAAAAATACTAACTAATAAATCTGATGCTCCATTTATAATTTTAGGTTGATCAGTAAAGTTATCATTACAATTAACAAAACCCCCAAGTTTCAAAAAGGTATCTAATCTATCCCAATCTCCATTTATTGATGTTTTTAGAGCTGCGATAATATTAATGCAGCAAATTTCAGCGGCTTTTATTCCTTCTTCTTCAGAAATATCTACACCAACTTTTCCACTATACAAAATTTTACCATCTATTACAGGTCCTTGACCTGATACATAAACGGTACTATCAGAAACTTTATAAGGGACGTAATTTGCGAGTGGTGTTGGCATATCAGGAATATTAAAATCTAATTTCTTGATATTTTCTTCAAAGATGTGCATTACATGTATATATAAAACAATTTGGGTGAAGGTAAAGAAAACAAATATGATTAAATTTAAAAAACTATTTATTTTCATCTTCATTTTCTCAATATTTTTAAAAGGAGAGATTTTAATGGCTGATGAAAAAAAAGATATTATCCATATGACACTTAAAGATGGTATTGTTGTAATAGAGACAAAACCAGATGTGGCACCAAAACATGTTAAACAAATCAAGCAACTTATAGAAGAAGGACAGTATGATGGGGTTGTTTTTCATAGAGTAATAGATGGGTTTATGGCTCAGACGGGAGATGTAGAATTTGGAAATTCAAGTAATGATAGTTTTAACTTATCAAGGGCTGGTACCGGCGGTTCAAAGCTTCCTGATATAGAGGCCGAATTCTCTTCAGAAAATCATGGAAGAGGGGCAGTGTCAATGGCTAGAGCTCAAAATCCAAATAGTGCTAACAGTCAATTTTTTATTTGTTTTAATGACTGCTCTTTTCTAGATGGTCAATATACTGTTTGGGCTCAAGTTACCGAAGGTATGGAATATGTAGATAATATCACAAGAGGTGAACCACCTGCAGATCCAGATAAAATAATTAAAATGGAGATTATTAAATAATTAAATGTTTGTAGCTGACTTGCATAATGATCTTGTGCAAAGAGTTATCGAAGGTGAAGATGTTACAAAACTTACATCCCATGGGCATACGGACATACCAAGATTATTAAAATCTGAAATTGATTTAGAAATTTTAATTATTTGGGTTTCAAGTAATTCTAAAGAACCAAATTTTTTTAAAAGAGCTGATAAAATGTATGATGAGATTGAAAGAATTTCATCACATGAAGAAATTGTCATTCCCAAAAAACTCTCAGATATTAATGCAGCAATAGATAAAAATAAATTAATACTTCCAATTTCTATGGAAGGTGGAGAAGGTTTAGAAAATGATATTAATAATTTATATCATTTTATTGAAAGAGGTCTTTTCTATTTTGGCCCAACTTGGAATCATTCTTTGGATTGGGTTTCATCAAATTATGATGAGACATACAATTTTTCAAAACTTAAAAGTCATGGTTTAAACGAATTTGGAAAAGAAGTTATTTCTATTTGCCAAGATAACAATGTGCTAGTTGATGTTTCACACATTGGAGAGAAAAGTTTTTGGGATATTGCATCAATAAGTACCAAACCTTTTATAGCTTCACATTCTAGTGTGTATAATTTGTGTCCTCATTTTCGTAATTTAAAAGATGATCAAATTGAAGCAATCAAAAAAGTAAAAGGTTTGATTGGTATTAATCCATATCCTTTTTTTATTGATAAATCTTTTAAAGAGAGAGAAACTAAAGAAAGAAAAAAATATCTTGATGAATTAAATTCTATTGAAAGAAAATATTCTAACAAAACTTCTCAGTGGATAGCAAAACAACATTTTCTTCAAAAAAAATTATCAGACATATGTCCAAGTATAGAAGTATTTGTTGATCATATTGAGTATGTAATTAATAAAATTGGTATTGATTATGTCGGAGTAGGTAGCGATTATGATGGCCTTGATTGTTTGCCAAATAAATGGAATGATTGTTTAGATCACATGATAATTCATGAAAGTTTAGAAAAAAGAGGATATAAAACTACTGAAATTGAAAAAATTATGGGAAAAAATATCTTAAGAGTTTTAGAAGAAATCGATAATTAACAAAACACCAATTAAGACTAAAATTAATCCTGATATTTTTTGAATAATATGTTTTTTTCTTTG
>CACAVG010000074.1 GCA_902535885.1 uncultured Alphaproteobacteria bacterium
TTAATGCGATAATAAGAATTATAATTGGAACAGAAACTATAAAATTTTCTGATGGACAGAAATTTATAATGAAAGCAAAACAGTTTAAAATAATGACAGGTTTAAATGAAGGTTTAGCATTAAAATCGTCACAAGTTATTACAATATTAATTACAATTTTGCTTTTAACTTTTACTTTCTGGTTTTTGCAAAAAACAAAAACTGGAAAATCAATGAGGGCATTTTCTGATAATGAAGATCTAGCATTATTGTCAGGTATTAATCCTGATAGAGTAGTTTTTACTACTTGGATTATTGTAGGCGTTTTGGCATGTGTTGCGGGTACACTTTATGGATTAGATAAAAGTTATAAGCCAATTATTTATCTCAATTTAGTCTTACCAATATTTGCATCAGCAATTGTCGGAGGAATTGGTAGTCCATTTGGGGCTGTCGTTGGTGGTTATGTAATTGCATTTTCAGAAATTATGGTAACGTATGCCTATAAGAAATTCTTTGTATACTTACTTCCAAGTTCTATAGAGCCAACTGGTCTAGTACAATTACTTTCAACAGATTATAAATTTGCTGTATCATTTTCAATTTTAGTTATCGTTTTACTCATTAGACCATCAGGCATATTTAAGGGAAAAGTCTTATGATGAAGTTTGAAAGATATGAATGGGTAGCTATTACAATTATGACCTCCCTATTTATTTTTGTAGGTTTTATTCAAGGATGGTCAGTAAGTTTAGTAATTTTAAATATGTGTATTATTTCAGCAATAATGACAATGGGAGTAAATATTTCTTGGGGTTATGCAGGTGTAATTAATTTTGGTGTAATGGGTTTTTTGGCAATGGGTGGATTAGCGGCAGTCCTTGTTTCTTACCCTCCCATTACAGAGTCATGGCAGGCAGGAGGTAGAGGGTTAGGTATCAGTTTTGCTTTGTTTGTCATATTGGTTATTGCTGTAATGTATATTAATAAAACGGTAATCCAAAAAAGAAATAGGTATGTTTTAAATTCTCTCATAATTTTTTTTGGCATTTTGATTATTAGACACTTTTATTTAAACGCCACAAATAATATTGAAGATGTTAATCCAGCAATTGCAGGCTTTTTAGGTGGTCTTGGACTACCAATAATTTTCTCTTGGATAGTAGGAGGTTTATTTGCTGCAGGTGTTGCATTTGTAATTGGAAAAGTAGCTCTTGGATTAAGATCAGATTATCTTGCTATTGTTACTCTTGGTATTTCAGAAATAGTTGTCAGTGTTTTAAAACATGAGGAGTGGTTGTCAAGAGGAGTAAAAAATGTAATTGGTTTAAAGAGACCAGTGCCCTATGAAATAAATTTGCAAAATACAGATTGGTTTATAAATTTAGTTACATATTTTAATTCATCAAAGTTAAACAAGATTATTGATGTAAGTGATAGACAACAAGTATTAAACAATCTTATTATTGATGGCTCAGGAATATTTGTAAAATTATCTTACGCTATTTTATTTCTGATTGTTATGTTAATAATTTTTTATTTTGCAAACAAAGCTCAATTATCTCCATGGGGAAGAATGATGAGAGCAATTAGAGATAATGAAACTGCTGCAAATGCAATGGGTAAAGATGTTGTAAAACAACATTTAATTATTTTTGTTATAGGAGCTGCAATTGTTGGTGTTGCAGGTGCAATGTTAGTCACATTAGATGGGTTATTTACTCCATCTGGATATAGACCACTTCGTTTTACTTTTATCATTTGGATTATGGTTATTGTTGGCGGTAGTGGAAATAATTTAGGTGCCATATTTGGGGGTTTTGTTATCTGGTTTTCATGGATAGAAGCTGCACCACTAACAACATTTATTATTAATCAATTAACAGCAGGCTTAGAGCCAACTAATGCCTTAAAATTACATTTATTAGATAGCGTTCCATATTTCAGGTATTTATTTATGGGATTAATATTATTACTAATTTTACGATATAGACCAAAAGGAATTATTCCTGAGAAAGTAAGACATTCTTAATGAAAATTTTTATAGTTTTATTTATTTTTTTTATATCTTTTCAAACTGTAGCTCAACCACCTGTATTAAAGTGTGAAAAAGATTGTGGCACATTAGATATTAATGATGATTTTACTTTTCAAGCTAGAATGGCACAAGGTGAAGATATGTGGGGAGCTAATGTAACTTTTATTGAGGATGACATTATATTAAGCTCAGCACACATTTTAGGTTTTGAACCAGATAGAAAAAAAACTCTTTCTTGTGGTGCAGAAGCTGCAAATAAAAAAAAGACTGACTGGTATCATCATAAAGAAAATATGTATGTTGTGGATGGAAAAAATTATCCTAAGAAAAAAATTATTATTGCAAAAGTATTAGATATATCAGCAAGGGCCACCGGTGTCCCACCAGGTTATGATATTTTGGTTGCACATGTCGACCGAAATTGTAAAAAATGTAAAAAAGGTCAAAATATTCAAATCTCCCCTATTCCAATTGCAAATAATTTACCTGAAATGA
>CACAVG010000075.1 GCA_902535885.1 uncultured Alphaproteobacteria bacterium
TCTATCTGTCTCTTCGATTGCTTCTTTCATACTAGTGGTAATGTTATCAGCATACATTAAGACTTTACTCTCAACATTTCTTGCAGCCCTACCAATAGTCTGAATTAAACTAGTTCTAGAACGAAGGTAACCTTCCTTATCAGCATCTAATATAGCCATTAAAGCACATTCAGGAATATCTAAACCTTCTCTAAGAAGATTTATTCCTACTAAAACATTAAAAACTCCTAGTCTTAGATCTCTAATAATTTCTATTCTTTCTAATGTATCAATATCAGAGTGAAGATACCTTACCTTTAATCCTTCTTCATTGATATATTCAGTAAGATCTTCGGCCATTTTTTTTGTAAGTGTTGTGATTAGAACACGATGATCTTTATCTATAGTCTTTTTACATTCATCAATTAAGTTATCAATTTGATGTTTAGTTGGCCTTATCTCAATAGGTGGATCAATTAAACCTGTTGGTCTAATTACTTGTTCAACAAAGGTACCACCTGTCTTTTCGAGTTCATAATCTCCTGGTGTTGCACTTACAAATATAGTTTGTGGACGCATTGCATCCCATTCTTCTCTTTTTAAAGGTCTGTTATCAACACAACTTGGTAGTCTAAATCCATATTGAGCTAAAGTTGATTTTCTAGAAAAATCACCTTTGTACATTCCTGCTATTTGACCACATGTCTGATGGCTTTCATCTATAAACAATAAAGAGTCTTCTGGAATATATTCATAAAGTGTAGGAGGAGGCTCTCCTGGCTGTCTTCCTGACAAATATCTAGAATAATTTTCAATACCACTACAACTTCCAGTAGTTTCCATCATTTCTAAGTCAAATGTAGTTCTCTCATCCAACCTTTGTCTTTCTAAGTATTTTTTTTCTTTTTCAAAAATCTCTAATTGTTTTTTTAGATCATTTTTAATCATCGTAATTGCTTTTTTTATTGTTGGCTTTGGGGTTACATAATGAGAGTTTGCAAAGATTCTTATTTGTTCAAGTTCTCCGAGCTTCTCTCCAGTGAGTGGGTCCACTTGTGTTATACTCTCTATATCGTCTCCAAACATAGATATCTTCCAAGAAATATCTTCATAGTGAGAAGGGAAAATTTCTAAAATATCTCCCTTTGCCCTAAAGCTACCTCTTCTAAAGTCCATGTCACGACGTTTGTATAAAAGTTCTACCAACTTTCTGATAATTATCTCTCTACTTATTGATTGATTTTTATCTAAAGTAAAAGACATTGAAGAATAAGCATCAACTGATCCAATACCATAAATACAAGAAACTGATGCTACTATGATTGTATCTCTTCTTTCCACTAAAGATCTAGTAGCTGAATGTCTTAGACGATCAATTTGTTCGTTTATTGAAGATTCTTTTTCAATATATGTATCCGTCCTTGGTACATATGCTTCTGGTGTGTAATAATCATAATAACTGACAAAATATTCAACAGCATTATTTGGAAACAAATTTTTCATTTCTCCATAAAGTTGTGCTGCTAATGTTTTGTTTGGTGCCATTATTAAAGTCGGTTTCTGTACTTTTTCAATTACTTTAGCCATTGTAAAGGTCTTACCTGATCCAGTGACACCTAAAAGAACTTGTTCTTGTTCTCCTTCATTTAGACTTTTAACAATACTTTTAATTGCTTCAGGCTGATCACCACTTGGATTAAAATCACTTACAATTTTAAAAGGTGTTGTGATTTCGGAAGAGAGATGATGTTTTTTTTCTGCTTTATTCATTGATTCTAATATAATCATTTAGATAATTGTACTTTTCTAAAAAACTACCATCTGTTGTTATTGTTCCATTTAATATTCTTCCATCATCTTCTTTTAATAAAAAAGGAAGAACTTCTTTGATAATACCTTCACTAAATTCTGTACTTGAATCACGTGGTAATTCAGATGGTAAATTATCAACTGCCATAACAGCAATTCCATCATTATTTTCATCTATTTCTTTTAAAGTATATCTTTCAATCCAATAATTTGGCTCCTCAATTGTTGTTGATCGTATTGTAGTTGGAACAGAGCCATTAATATCACAAGTAATATCACCAACAATTTTTAGATTTTGTAAAACTTTTAAGTCTTCATTCTCAAATATTTTTGGAGAAGATGGGTCCCAGTAATGTGCACTTATAAGTATATCAGTTTCTTTTAAATATTGTAATGCAGAACTAGAGTAATCTTGAGGATTATCAATAAAATGTTCAAGGTTAAAGTTGGTGGAAGCATTATTTGTAACATAGTCTTTAGTTTCTAAATTACAAAAAATAGGTTGATCAAATTTTTTTTCCAAAAAGTCTTTTTTTGATACTGCTTTAATGTTTGTTAGATTTAAAAGTTCGATTACTCCTTTTGCAACCCTACCATCACCAGTAACTAGAATTTTAGTTTTAGGAAAATATAAATTTTTTAAATTTAATACTAATCTTTCATAATCATTAATTTTATAGGCACTAGCAAGAGATTGTTT
>CACAVG010000076.1 GCA_902535885.1 uncultured Alphaproteobacteria bacterium
TAATAAACCAAAAGGTGGAAAATGGAGTTTTGATGAAGATAATAGAAAAAAACTCCCTAAAGATATTAAAATACCAGAAATGCTTACTGCAAAAGAAACAAAGCATACAAAAGTTTTAAAACAACAAATAAATAAAATTTTTAAAAATCACCCAGGTGAAGTTGACAATTTTTGGCTACCTACAACTTATGATGATGCTATTAAATGGTTAGATTATTTTATTATTAAAAAGTTTAATTTGTTTGGTGATTATGAAGATGCAGTTGATACACATAATAACTTTTTATTCCATAGTGCACTAAGCCCTATGATTAACTTAGGTTTATTAACACCAGAACTTATAATTGAGAGAGTTAGAAAAGTTGAAAATAAAATTAAAATTAATTCTTATGAAGGTTATATCAGGCAAATTATTGGATGGAGAGAATTCATTAGGGGAATTTACCAAAACTACGACCAACAATTGGAAGAAAATAATTTCTTTCAACATAAAAATTCTCTTACTAATAAATGGTATGATGGTACTACTGGATTAGATCCTTTAGATCACTCAATTAAAAATGCTCAAAAATATGGATACACTCACCATATTGAACGGTTAATGGTTTTGTGTAACATAATGAACTTATGTGAAATTAAACCTATTGAAGTTTATAACTGGTTTATGGAAATGTTTGTTGATAGTTCTGATTGGGTAATGTCGCCAAATGTTTATGGAATGGGGTTATTCAGTGATGGTGGAATATTTAGTACTAAACCATATATATGTGGATCAAGTTATTTTATGAAAATGATGAATTTTAAAAGAGGTAATTGGAATGATATTATGGATGGATTATATTGGCGCTTTATTAATAAAAATAGAAAATTTTTTCAATCTAATCCTCGTTTAAATATGATGGTTAAAATCTATGATAAAATGAATACAGATAGGAAAACTCATATAATAAAAAAAGCAAATAAGTTTATTAGTGATAATACCAATTAATGGATAAATTCGATGTGGTTGCAGCAATAATAATAAAAGATGATAAATTTTTTATTGCGCAAAGGAATAGAAATAAACATATGGGATTAAGTTGGGAATTTCCTGGCGGTAAGGTGGAAAAAGGTGAAACTTTTGAAATAGCATTAAAAAGAGAAATTCAAGAAGAGAAAATTGAGTCAATTGTTGACTTTGGTCTACATGAATTTGTTACTCAATTTATTAATAAAATTTCAAGTGTAGATTCTGATATTCAAAGGGAGTTTTTTAATTAATGGAAATAATAATTGAGCATACAACTAAATATGAATATATAAATCCTGTAGCTGGACTGATACAATCTACAAAACTTTATCCTTCCGAATATAATGGTTTAAAAATTTTAGATTGGAATGTTCATCATGACTCTGCAAAAAAATCTGCAGTCTATAAAGATGGAGAAGCAAATAATATACAAAGTTTTACAAGCTTGAAAAAAGTTAAAAAAATACAGTTTACTGTTCTTGGTAAAGTAGAAACTTTTGATACAAAAGGGGTTTATTTTAACCCAGATGATAAATTAGATCCTTGTGTTTATTTAAGGAACTCAAATTTAACTTTTCCAGATGCAGACATACAAAATTTAGCTTTAGAAGCAAAAAATGGTTTTAAAAATGATGAAATATTACTTATTTCTCACAATTTAATGAATTTAGTAAGAGAAAAAGTTGAATATAAACCTCTTTCAACAAATAATGAAACAACTGCTCAGGTAGCTTATAATCAAAAAAAAGGTGTATGTCAGGATCAAGCACACATAATGGTGTCAGCTGCCAGAACAATCAATATACCTGCTAGATATGTTAACGGTTACATGCATAATAATTCACATTCATCAGAATTTCAGTCAACACATGCGTGGGCAGAATTTTTTATAAATGATCTTGGTTGGGTTGGTTTTGATCCTACAAATGGTTGTAGCCCTGATGAAAGATATATAAGAGTATCTTGTGGCCTTGATGCAAGTGAAGCCGCGCCTATAAAAGGGGTTTTCTACGGACATAATGGGCAAAACAATTTGATTGAAAACTTAGATATACACGTTCAAACACTTGAAAATAATTCTCAACAATAAAAAAATTTGATAAGCTTCTTGAAAATATAGAGAGAGAGAGAGAGAGAGAAATATGTACCAAAATAAAAAACAACTACAATTTATATGGATCTTTAAAACTGAACTTACAGATGTTGCAAAGCGAGTAGCTGAAGATCATGTTAAATGGATGAATGAAACTCACACCAAAGAAGGAGAAAAGGCACTTATAGTATTAAATTGGTCAATTGGACCTGAATTTAAAGAAGGAGTTGAGACAGGAAACATAGCTCTTATTTTAACAGAAATTTATGAAAACCAAGCTGGAATAGATAATCATTTTATGCTTGCTCAAAATAATGGAAGCTATTTTAGAGATGATTTAGATGAATTTGCAAAAAATTGTGAACAAAGAGTAACCATTCATT
>CACAVG010000077.1 GCA_902535885.1 uncultured Alphaproteobacteria bacterium
GACATTTAATTTTAAAGTTAAGGGCAAGTCTAACAACTTGCCCTTAAAAAATATATTATATTATAGTGAAGCTTTGAAAGCTTCCCAAGCTTCTCCAACCTCTACTTCATTATCAGCCCAATACTCAGGATTCATTAAAATATAGTTCTTAGTATTGTCTGGAGCTGTAGGCATTTGCGGTAACATTGCTGTTTTACCATCCTTATACCAAGGCTCGTTAGCTTCAATGATATCTAATGACGAAATTCTGAATGGTGCGTAAGCAATATACTTTGCACTTCCAGCTAGACCTTCAGTACCAGTAAAGTATTTCAATGCTTCCATTGCTTCTTCAGGGTTAGGACCGTTAGCAACTAGACCGAAATATTCATAATCTAATACCTGACCGTCCCAAACTTGTTCAATTGTAGTACCTTCGCCTACAATTGCATTGAAGAAACGTCCATTCCAACCAGTAGACATTACAACTTCACCTGAAGCTAAAAATTCTGGTGGTTGAGCACCAGCACTCCAGAAAATACATCCACCACTTGGATCATTACATAGAGCTTCGAATTTTCCAATTGCTCTGTCTAAAGCACCAGTTTGGTTTTCTAAAACATCATAAACACCTCCAGCACTAACACCATCAGCAACTAAAGCTATTTCTAAGTTTGACATAGCTCCAGTGTAAATTGATCTTTTTCCAGGGAATTTTTCAGTGTCAAAGAAATCACCAATTGTGCTTGGCATTGAATCAGCACCTGGAAATGCATTTGGATTGTAAGCATAGTTCCAAGAGTAAAGAATATTACCTACTGCACAATCACTTGGCATAGGAGCAAAGAAATCTTCACTTGCTGGTGTTCCATCAGGAGCTGCAGGGAAATCTTTGTCAAAATCGAATTCAACAAGTAATCCTTCGTCACATCCCGTAATAGTATCTTTCGCAAATAAATCTACGATATCATAAGTGATATTTCCAGCTTCAGCTTGAGCTCTAACTTCACTTAAACCTCCAGAATAATCAATCCAATTTAGTTTGATACCTGTTTTAGCTGTAAAAGGATCACCATAACCTAATTTTTGACTTTCAGTATAAGCTCCACCCCAAGATACAACATTTACTTCCGCAGTTGCAAAAGGTGCAAAGAATACAGAAACTAATGCCGTAATAAGCATTTTTTTCATAAGTCCTCCATTTTGTTTATTAATTAATAAATGACTCCCAAATAACATGATGGGAGTTGTATGCAAATTAAAAAAAAGAAAAATATGTTAAAAAAGCCTGATTTTCAGTAATTTTTAGTTACCTATAAAATCTAGAGCTCTGCAGTCCTGTGAATCCCAGCCTAGAAGCACTTCTGATCCATTTTTAAAAGAGAACGTATTTGAAGCATTAGGAACTTTTAGTATGAAATCACTTTGATCTAATAAGCTGACCCTTAGTCTTGTGTGATCTCCATGATAAATAACCTCTTCAATTTTTGCTTTAAATTTGTTTGGAATTTCCTCTGAAGGATTTATTAAAACCCTCTCAGGTCTAAGAGACATACTAGTGGCGTCACCAATATTATTGGAAATAACTGGATTTGCATGAATTAATTCGCCATTATTAGTTTTTACTTTACATTGCCTTGAATCACTTTCAATAATTGTTCCATTAATAATATTATTTTCTCCAATAAATCTTGCTACGAAAGAATTGGTAGGTCTTTCATAAAGTTCATTAGGACTTGATAATTGTTGTATATGTCCATCGTTAAATACAGCAATTCTATTTGACATTGTTAGAGCCTCACCTTGATCATGAGTAACATAAACAATTGTTACACCTAGAGTTTCATGAATGTGCTTTAATTCATATTGCATACTTTCTCTTAAATTTTTATCAAGAGCACCCAGAGGCTCATCCATCAAAACTAATTTTGGTTCAAAAACAAGTGCTCTAGCAACAGCAACTCTTTGTTGTTGACCTCCAGAGAGCTGGTTTGGCATTCTATTTTCAAAGTTTGTAAGAGATACCATATCAAGTGCTTTATTAATCTTATTTTCTATTTCATCATTCTGAATTTTTCTTACTCTCAAGGGAAAGGCTAGATTTTCATAAACTGTCATATGAGGAAATAAAGCATAGTTTTGAAAAACCATACCAATTCCCCTTTTATGAGGTGTAATGCTACTGATTGGTTTTTTATCTAAGTATATTTCACCACTTGTTGGATTTTCAAAACCAGCTAACATCATTAAGGTTGTTGTTTTCCCAGATCCAGATGGTCCCAGTAAAGTTAAGAATTCACCTTCGGCAATATCTAAATTAAGATTTTTAACAACAAGTTCTTTACCATCATAGCTTTTATCAATTTTTTCAAAGCGAACAAAAGTATTAGAAGATTGAGACATGTTAGTTTTATTTAAAAAATGAAATAAAGGTGGTGAGAGGAA
>CACAVG010000078.1 GCA_902535885.1 uncultured Alphaproteobacteria bacterium
GACAATAATGAACAACAAAAACCGAAAAGTGCTTTAGGTCAGTTTTGTATTAACTTAAATGAAAAATCAAAAGATGGTAAAATTGATAAGCTAATCGGAAGAAGCAAAGAGCTAGATAGAACAATTCAAATTTTATGCAGAAGACAAAAAAATAATCCTTTATTTGTTGGAGACCCTGGTGTTGGGAAAACAGCAATTGCTGAAGGACTGGCAAAAAGAATTACAGAAAAAAAAGTACCTAAAATTATGGAGGACGCAATTATATATTCACTGGATATGGGTGCTCTACTTGCAGGTACAAGATACAGAGGTGATTTTGAAGAGAGATTGAAAGCAGTCGTTAAAGAATTACAAAAAAAGACAAAGCTGTTTTATTTATAGATGAAATCCATACTGTTATTGGTGCAGGAGCTACCAGTGGAGGATCAATGGATGCCAGTAATTTATTAAAACCCTCTCTAGGCAATGGCACTCTTAAATGTATTGGGTCAACTACTTATAAGGAGTTTAAAAACTATTTCGAAAAAGATAGAGCTTTGGTCAGAAGATTCCAAAAAATTGATGTTAAAGAACCATCAAAAGATGAGACAATCAAAATTCTTGAAGGTTTAAAAACTTACTATGAAGAACATCATAATATTAAATATTCACCTGAAGCAATTATTAGCGCTGTCGAATTATCAAATAAATATATAGGTGATAGAAAGCTACCAGATAAAGCTATTGATGTTATCGATGAAGCAGGTGCATCACAATATTTATTGCCCGAAGAGAAAAGAAAGAAAATTATTCTATCAAAGATATAGAAGCAGTTGTTGCCTTAATGGCAAGAATTCCAACAAAATCTGTTAATCAAAGTGATAAGAACAGTTTAAAAAATTTAGAAAGAGATTTAAAAAATTTCGTATTTGGTCAAGACAAAGCTATTGAGGAACTTTCATCTTCTATAAAGTTAGCAAGAGCAGGGCTTAGAGAAGATGGTAAACCAATAGGCTCCTATTTATTTTCTGGACCTACTGGAGTTGGAAAGACTGAGGTAGCTAAACAGTTAAGTAATACTCTTGGCATAAAACTTCTTAGATTTGATATGTCAGAATATATGGAGCGTCATACAGTGAGCAGGCTTATTGGAGCTCCTCCTGGATATGTAGGTTTCGATCAAGGTGGGTTATTAACTGATGGCGTTGATCAAAATCCTCATTGTGTGTTGTTATTGGATGAAATTGAAAAAGCCCACTTTGATTTATTCAATATTCTTTTACAAGTTATGGATTATGGAAAACTAACCGATCATAATGGTAAGACGATAGATTTCAGAAACGTTATATTAATTATGACAACTAACGCTGGTGCAATTGATGTATCTAAAAACATAATTGGCTTTAATGCAAAAAGATCTAACGATGATAGCAGCGACGCAATAAATAGAATTTTTTCACCAGAATTTAGAAATCGTATCGACTCAATTATTCATTTTAATCATTTATCTAAAAATATTGTACTTTCGATAGTAGATAAATTTATTATAGAAATTGAAGCACAACTCGAAGATAAAGGAGTTTCATTATCAATTAATAAAGAAGCAAAAGAATTTTTAGCTGAAGAGGGTTATGATGAAGTATACGGTGCTAGAGAATTAGGTAGAGTCATACAAGAAAAAGTTAAAAAACCTATGGCTGAAGAACTTATCTTTGGTAAACTAGCTAAAGGTGGACATGTAGAAATTACATGTAAAGATAAAAAAATTAACTTTGAATTTTCTAATAAACAAGAAGTAAAAAAAGAATTAGCCTAATTTTTGAAAGGAAGATAATCTTCTAATTTTTCTTTTTGATTGTCAATGAGTTGACTTTCGTTATCAAGAAAATTTTGAATAGCTTTGCTAAATTCTTGATCTTTAATCCAGTGAGCGCTCCATGTTTTTGTAGGTGCATAACCTCTTTGTAATTTATGCTCACCTTGAGCGCCTGCTTCTACAATTTGAATCTTATTTTGAATTGCGTATTCAATTGCTTGATAATAACAGAGTTCAAAATGTAAAAATGGTACTTCATATTTTGATCCCCATAATCGTCCATACAAATGAGTTTTACTTAGAAAATT
>CACAVG010000079.1 GCA_902535885.1 uncultured Alphaproteobacteria bacterium
AAAATTGAAAAGCCTTCAGCAGTAAAAAATATTGATGATATTATAAATGCTGCAGATGGAATTATGATAGCTAGAGGTGATTTGGGTGTTGAAATGCCAACAGAACAAGTGCCGATAGTTCAAAAAAATATTATTAAAAGATGTAGGCACTTTGGTAAGCCAGTTGTTGTTGCTACACAAATGCTTGAAAGTATGATTGAAAATCTTGTGCCAACGAGAGCTGAAGCATCTGATGTTGCTAATGCTATTTACGACGGAACAGATGCTGTAATGTTATCTGGTGAGTCTGCTGTTGGAGCACATCCAATAGAAGTAGTAAGAACGATGAATAAAATAATAGAAAATGTTGAGAATGATAAAAATAATTATGATTTACAAATTACTCAAGAAAATATTGATGATGTTGATAATACAGATGCAATAACATTAGCAGCTTACTCAATTGCAAAAAAATCAGATGCAAAAGCAATAATTACATTTTCTGTAAGTGGAAGAACAACGACAAGAATGGCTAGAGAAAGAGCACCAGTTCAAATTGTTGGTTTATCTCCAAATATTAATACTACAAGAAAAATGCAATTATACTGGGGTGTAAACTCCTGTCATACTCAAGAAGATGCTAAAAATGCACAAGATATGGTTAATATTGCATGTTCGATTGCAAAAAATAAAAAATTAGTAAAACCAGGAGATAATGTAGTTATCTCAGCTGGTGTTCCATTTGGAAGTGCTGGTACTACTAATCTGCTTAGATTAGCTGAAATAATTGCTGATAAAGATCTTACGTAAGCTTATTACAAGCTTCTTTTATTCTGTTGCACGCATCTTCTAGAATTGCATCACTAGTTGCATAAGATAATCTAAAATAAGGCGATAACCCAAATGCTGCACCATGCACTCCTGCTACACCTTGATCTTCTAAAAGGTATGTCATGAAATCTTCATCATTGGAGATATGTTTTCCATTTGGTGTCTTTTTTCCAATTATACCCTCGCAATTTGGATAAACGTAAAAAGCTCCTTCTGGTTTTTGACATGTAATTCCATCAATATCATTTAATTTATTCAATACTAAATCTCTACGTATCAAAAATTTTTTATTATGATCGTTTATAAAATCCTGAGGACCACTTATTGCTTCAACTGCAGCAGCCATTGTAATTGAAGAAGTTGATGTTGTGCTTTGTGATTGTATTTTGTTCATAGCAGCAATAATCTCTTTTGGAGCTCCACAATATCCAAGTCTCCATCCTGTCATGCAATATGATTTTGAAACACCATTAAGTGTCAAACATCTGTCTTTCAGTGAAGGTTCAATAGAAGCAAGAGTATGAAATTCTATGCCATCATAAACAATTTTTTCATATATATCATCACACATTATAAGAACATTAGAATATTTTTTTAAGATAAGTGCTAAGTCTTCTAACTCTTTTTTTGAATAAACTGAGCCAGTCGGATTACTAGGACTATTTAACATTAACCATTTTGTTTTAGAGTTTATATTTTTTTCTAGTTGTTCTGGTGTAATCTTAAAATTTTGTGATTGAGGGCACTCAACTATCACAGGGTTCCCTTCTGCTAATAAAACAATATCTGGATAACTAACCCAAAAAGGAGCTGTTATAATAACTTCATCTCCCGGATTAATTGTTGCCATCATAGCATTATAGATAATGTGTTTGCCTCCGACACCACATATGATTTCATCTAATTGATAATCAATATTATTATCTTCTCTGAATTTTTTCTGAATTACTTTTTGTAATTCTGGTGTACCTTTACCTGGTACATATTTTGTTTTACCCTCTTCCATCGCTTTACTAGCAGCATCTCTTATATTTTTTGGTGTGTTAAAATCTGGCTCACCTGCTGCAAGAACAATTACATCTTTACCCTCGTCCTTCAAAGCCTTGGCTTTGATATTTATACCTACAGTCATTGAAGGTTTTATTTTACTTAGTCTATCTGCAACAAAATTCATTTAAATTATAAAATGTTCAATAATTAGACTAGCACAAGTTAACAACAAAAAAATAGCAAAAATCTTTCTTAATACTAACTTATCTATATTTGATGAAACTTTTGC
>CACAVG010000080.1 GCA_902535885.1 uncultured Alphaproteobacteria bacterium
GTTAAATTTATATAAAGACCTGGAAAAAGAAACAGGATTAGCAACAGGTTTAAAGCAAAACGGCTCTTTAACTATTGCAACAACTAATGATCGATTAGAGGAATTAAAAAGGCAAGCTACTTTTGCTCAAAGATTTAACATAGAAGTTAATGAATTAGAAAAAGATGAGATTAAGGATATTTATTCTCTTATAAATACTGATGACGTTGTTGGTGGGATATTTATTCCAAAAGATGGTCAAGCAGATCCTGTTGGTATAACAAATGTTCTTGCTAAATCGGCAAAAATGTATGGTGCTCAAATATTTGAACATTGTTCTGTAAATAAAATCCTTACTAAAAATGGATCAATAGAAGGTGTAGATACAAAACATGGAAAAATTAAATGTGAGTATATTGTTCTAGCATCTGGAATGTGGTCTAGGCAGATTGCAAATGATATTAACGTTAGTATACCGCTATATCCAAATGAACACTTCTATATATTAAGTGAGCCTTTAAAAGAAATTTCTAAATCACTTCCAGTTCTTAGAGATTACAATAATTGCTTATATCTAAAAGAGGATGCGGGAAAAATTTTAGTAGGAATTTTTGAGCCTAAAGCAAAACCTGCATTTACTGATACGTATAAAGTGCCCAATGATTTTTCTTTTGGAGAACTACCTGAAGATTTTGATCATTTTGAACCGCATTTAAAAAATGCTATGAAAAGAATACCAGCCCTTGAAAATGTAGGTATAAGAAAATTCTTTAACGGTCCTGAAGCTTTTACTCCAGATACAAATTATCTTTTAGGAGAAACACCAGAAATAAAAAACTTTTATGTTTGTTGTGGATTTAATAGTATTGGTATTCAGAGTGCTGGTGGTGCAGGTAAGGTAACTGCAGAATGGATGATGAACGGTGAGGTTAATGATGATCTTTACTCCTTAGATATTTCAAGATTTGAAAAATTTCACTCTGAAACAAAATTTATAACTGAAAGAGTTACTGAGTCATTAGGAGATTTATATGCAATGCACTGGCCTTACAAACAACATAAATCTTCGAGAAATATTAAACTACTTCCTTTTCATAATGATTTGAAAAAAGAAGGGGCATGCTTTGGACAAGTGGCCGGTTTTGAAAGACCAATGTGGTATGCTCTAAATGGTAAGAAACCAGAATATGAGTATAGTTATGGCTATCAAAATTGGTATGATGCAGCAAAGTATGAAACAATAAACACAAGAAAAAACGCTGGTTTATTTGACTTAAGTGCCTTTGCAAAATTTGAAATTAAGGGAGACACTGCCTTCAACGATCTTCAACGATTATGCTGTAATAATATTAAAAATTATCCCGGTCATACAACTTACACACAAATGCTTAATTCAAATGGTGGCATTGTTGCCGATTTAACAGTTACTTGTATTGATACAAATTCTTTTCGTATTGTAACGGGATCATCTGTGAGAGAACATGATAAAAAACATATTTCAGAAAATTTAAGTAAAAACACAACTTTAATTGATATTACTGAAAGTTTAGCTTGCTTTGGTATTTTTGGTCCTAAAAGTAGAGAAATTCTAACAGAAATATTTGGAGAACATTTTTCAAACGATAAGTTTAAATTTGGAACTGCTAAAGAAATATCATTGAAAAATAATAAATTAATCTTCCAAAGATTATCTTTTGTTGGTGAACTTGGTTGGGAAATTTATGTTCCTATAAATATATCTAGAGAAATTTATTTAGAGTTAGTTAAAGTTGGAGAAAAATATAACCTTTCACATGCTGGTGCCCATGCACTAGATATCATGAGAATGGAAAAGGGATATTTACATTGGGGTCATGATATTTCTCCAGCTGAAAATCCTTTTGAAGCTGGATTAGAATTAACTGTTAAATTAAATAAAAAAACAGATTTTATAGGTAAAGAAGCTTTAAAAATAAAAAATAGAATTAAAAAGAAACAACTAACAAATTTTGTTTTAGAAAAATCTACACCAGGAAATCCTCTCTTATTACATGATGAGCCTATTTATTATAAAAATAAAATTGTGGGAGAAACAACTTCTAGCAATTATTCATTTTGTTATAATA
>CACAVG010000081.1 GCA_902535885.1 uncultured Alphaproteobacteria bacterium
TTTATTAAAAATGATGATCAAGATCATTCTCGTAATGAGATGATTTTAATTGCATTAATAATGCTTTTATCAATGTTTGCCCTTGGATTATCTTTTCACAATACACAAACAGCCTTACCAAAAGTATTTGAAATACGAATTGGTAACACAAACTCAATTCAAATTGGATTTATGATAGCAATTATCTATTTTATTTCTGGCGCTACAACATTTGTTGGAGGCTTACTTGCTGATCGATTTAATTTAAAAACCATTTACTTAATTGGTATATTTCTTCAGTTTCCGTGTTATCTTGGTATAGCTTACATATCTGGTTATTCTTTAGTAGTGTTATGTATTCTAGCTGCCGTATTTAATGCAAGTATTCTGCCTACAGAAAATCTCCTACTTGGGAAATTTACACCCCAAAAGTATCATGGTGTTGTATACGGAATTAAGTTTATTCTTGCATTTGGATCAGGACCAATTTCGGTATTCTTAATTTCAGAAATATATTCCATAACTTTAGAGTTTACTTATTTGTTTTTAATTAATGCAATAATGATGGCTATAGTTTCAATCTTTATAATTTTCTTACCCATTCAAGGTAATCAAAGAACAGCTACTCAGGATTAGATTTTATCTCTTCAAGATAATTAATAACTTCATTAAACTTTTCATCAGGTATATCTTTATAGGTCATACCAAAATGATTTTTTACCTCTAATGCAACATGGGCATAAGGATTTCTACCCTTTGGATGATTAGGATGATCAGGTAATTTCCCTTTTAAAAAGTCGCCTGTTTCTTGAATTAATTTCCAAATTTTAGATGCTTTTTCTTTATTCAATTTATCTAGCTAAAGCACCCATTGGATCCCAAGGTGCTAGCGCTACTGGTTCCATATCTAAGTATTTTAAAAGTCTTTTGTTTAGATATTTTTTATCAATGACAACTTCATAGGTATATTCATCAAACCATTCATCTGTCATCATCATATATCCTTGATTGCCACTTTTTGTTCCCCAGCTATTTTCAATTTTCCATTTAGTTGAATTTCTTTTTTAATATCGACACCTGTTAAAAGCATGGCATGAGTCATTTCACTATCACCATACTCTAAACGAGTTTGTTTATTCATCTTAAATGAAGTTTGAAAAACATTTTCATAGTCGTAAATACCCATATCAAGTACACCCATATCACGACTGAAACGTTTCCCAACATCACAACCAAACCATACAGCTTCATTATTTTTTATTGAGTCCATCGCAGATTTTTTTAATTCTTTAATATCTACATTTAAATATTTAATAATTTGTCCCTCAACAACATTACCAAGATATTCAACAGTATACATTGTATTAAATTTTTTATTGCTCATTGGAGCATGAATTAAGCAAACTTTATCTTTAATATTGATATCTGCATATTTTTTGCAGAAATCAATTGGTGTCATATCTGAAATGACAATATGTCTATTATCTTTATTTCTAGTAGACCAATTGATAACGTCTGGGGGCTGACCAAGAAACATTGCCAGTAAATTATAGATTGTTTCCATCATATCTTTTTTTAGAGCTGCAGAATTTTTTGCTGGTTTTTTTCTTAGTATAGAAGCAAACTCTCTTAATTTGTGAGTCAAGATATAATTCATAGCACCAGATTTACTGCTATGATTTGTTTCAGGCATTACATCTTTAGGTACTGCACCATACTTATTAATTAAGTTTACAAACATATCCCACTGTCCACCATCTTGCACAGGTGCTTTTAAAAGATGAGTTATTAATCTGCTTTCATATTCTTCATCTCTTGATTTGATAATATTCTCTAAAAAATAATTTGCTTTCTCTAACTTATCCCAAAACATAAAATAATTTTGTGAAAACTCAAATGTATTTAGTTCAAGGCTATCAACAACTTGCAAACGCATAAGATTTAATCCTGCAAATCCCCAACATCTACCCGATGCCATTTGGTTTGTTGCAGGTAGTTCTTTTTTTATTAGATTAGAAAAATTATGATTGATTTGACTAAAGTTTTCCCAATTGAGTGCAACATTAGCTAAATCATTTTTAATTAATGCATTTCTT
>CACAVG010000082.1 GCA_902535885.1 uncultured Alphaproteobacteria bacterium
TAAAGTTCCTGTTCCTCCTGGTAATGCTAAATACGCATCACCTAACTCAAAGAGTAACTTTTTTCTTTCAGACATATTATCGACTATTTTTAACTCATCTATATTTTCAAAAATTATTTCTCTCTCGGATAAAAAATTTGGAATTACTCCAATAACTCTATTTTTATATTTTTTTGCTGTCTTAGCAACCACTCCCATAATACCAACTTTCGCTCCACCATAGACAATATTTATTTTAAATGATGATATTAATTTGCTAACTCCTTCTGCATCTTGATAATACTTATTACTTAATTTATCTGAAGATGAACAATAAATAGTAATTGATTTAATTGTCATAGATTTAAAAGTTTATTTAAAAAAAATTTAATTAGAAATTTTTTTCTTATACCAATTCTTCATGTTTTCTCTAAACATTAAAGCAGATGGTGTAACAACTAATGTAAGAAATGTTGCAAAGAGAAGTCCAAATACTATAGCTGTTGACAATTGAACCCACCACTGAGTATCTGGTGATCCTCTTGTTATTTCTCTAGATATAAAGTCAACATTTGTCATTGTTACCATAGGTAATAAACCTAGTACTGTTGTAGTTGTTGTAAGTAATACTGGTCTCAATCTCTGTGCTCCTGTTTTGATAATAGCTTCTCTAATATTTGATGTTTTAGTCTTTAAAAAATCAAATGTATCAATCAATATAATATTATTATTAACCACTATACCAGCAAGAGCAATAACACCAACTCCTGACATAACGATACCAAATGGCTGTGCTGTTACCATTAAACCTATGAACACACCAGCTGTAGACATAACTACTGCAAAAAGAATTAAGAATGCACTATAAAAGCTATTAAACTGCAACAGAAGTATCATTAGCATTAAAAATAAAGCTACACCAAAAGCTCCTGTTAAAAATTCCTGAGCTTCTTTTTGATCTTCATTTTCTCCAATAAGTTCAGCCCTTACTTTGTTATCTAATTTATAACGCGGTAAATCTAATGTTCTTCCTCTCCAAGACGGAGCAGTATCTGAAATTCCTAATACGTACTCAAGTTCTTTTACTTTTCCATCAGGATAAGTTCCAGGCTCTACATCTGCCTGAATATTTATAGCATTTTTTGAGTCCACTCTAATTATATTACCTGTTCTATTATTTGGAACAATTTCTACAAAATTGGATATTGGAACTAAACCATTTGAAGTAGTTACTCTTAAGTTATCAATTCTATCTAATGTTCTTCCTTCGTTTGGATAACGCAGATAAAGTGGTATACTTTCATTACTATCATCAGGTCTATATTCGCCAAGTTTAAGACCGTTTGTTGCAAGTTTAATAACATTACCAATTGATGTAATGTTAGCTCCAAATTTAGATGCTTGTTTTCTATCTACATTAATTTCCCATTCAATCCCAGGTGCTGGTAAATTATCTTCAACATTCATTAACTTTGGATAACTATCCATAAATTTTTTTAGCTTAATTCCTTCAGCAATTAAAAGTTGTTTGTTATCACTGGTTAATTTAATGTTAATTGGTTTACCTTCGCCAGGACCACCTTGTTGTTCTCTTGATTCTACTTTGATTCCATTTATACTTTTTGTGGCTTCTAAAATTTCTGCTAGAATTACTTTTGATTTTCTTCTTTTATCCCAATCTGTATATTCCAAACTTATTGATCCTATAAAGTCTTCTGATGCCTCTGATTGTTCACTTACATTTCCACTTAAAGAATAGATATTTTTAAATTCCTGTCTTTCCGATTGAAGCTTTAAAATAATATTCTCAACTCTTGATACATAATCTTTTTTTTCTTCAACAGAGAGATTACCTCTTGCAAAAACTACAATTTTTGCAAGATCCGGTTCAACATCTGGAAAAAACTCTACACCTTCTCCAACTTGAGTATAGGTGTAGTTTACAGCAATTAATATTATTAAAGCACTAATTATCACCTTCAAGGGATGAAATAATAAGAAGTTTAATATTTTTGCATAAAATCCAACAAAACCAGTTACGTTTAAAACAGGCTCATTTGATTCTGAAGATA
>CACAVG010000083.1 GCA_902535885.1 uncultured Alphaproteobacteria bacterium
CAACGTATATCCTTTTTTAAAGAAGATTTTTTAAAATATAATTTTACTAATTTAAAAAATAAATTTGATTTGGTTTTATCAGATGTAGCTCCTAATACAACCGGTCATCAATCAACAGATCATCTCAGGATAAGTCGATTAATATATGAAGTTATAGACAGATTAGAAATAATATTAAAAAAACAAGGATCATTTATATTCAAAATTTGGAAGGGAGAGGAAGAAAAGGAAATTATAAAGATGCTTAAAAAAATTTTTGATAAAGTTGAGTATTTTAAGCCAAAATCATCGAGACAAGAATCAAGTGAAATATTTATAATATCAAGAGGATTTAGATTGCATGAAGAGTAAATTAGAAACTATTTTAATTGTAGATTATGGATCTCAATACACACAATTAATAGCAAGAAGAATAAGAGAGTTAGAAGTCTTTTGTCTTGTATATCCTTTTAATAAAATTACGAAAAAAATTTTAAATGAAATTAAACCATCGGCATTTATATTATCGGGAGGACCTAGATCAGTACTAGACAAAAATGCCCCTAAATTAAATCAAGAAATTTTAAAAATGAAAAAACCAGTTTTAGCAATTTGCTATGGCATGCAATTAGTAACAAAAAATTTGAAAGAATTGAATTGTATGAAATTGAATATGCATCTGCAAAACAACTTATTGATAAAGGTTTAAGTTCAAAATCAAAATTAAGTTTAGCATCTTTTAATCTTGCTAATGCTCAAGCTGATAGAGAAGATATTAAAATAAAATTTGAATCTACCTTAGCAAACCTTGAAGCTCAAATTTCAAATGTAAAATCAATTTTAAAGAACATAAAACTTGATATAGAAAAAACTATTATCAAGGCACCATTTGATGGAATTATTTCAGAAAAAATGGTTGAGGAAACTGAATTCATCTCAATAGGCACTCCGTTATTTACTATAATTGATTTAGACCCTATTAAGATTGAAGGTTATTTATCTGAATTTGATGTAAATAAAGTGAGTGTTGGTACTAAGGCTTTAATTGAAGATAGTAATGGTATTAAAAAAAATGGAATAATATCTTTTATTTCTCCATCAGCTGAAACTAGTACTAGAACATTCGAAATTACGATTGAAGCTGATAACAAAGATCTTTCTTATAAAAGTGGTATAACAACTAAAATTGTAATCAAAGGCTCAGAACTTAAAGCTCACAAAATACCACCTTCTATATTAACTTTATTAGACGATGGCACTGTAGGTGTTAAAGCTGTAGATAAAGATAATAAAGTTACTTTCTATCCAACTAAAACAATTAAAGATACAATAGATGGCATGTGGGTTTCTGGATTACCCGAAACAGTAAATTTAATTGTAAGCGGTCAGGAATATATAAGTATTGGTGAAACAATAAACTAATCTAAATGAAAATTAATATTATAGACTTTGCAATTACACATTCCCGAGTTTTCATGGGAATACTTATTTTTATTATTTTTTCAGGTGCATCTACATACATCACAATGCCGAAAGAATCGTCTCCTGATGTAAGCATACCAATAGTTTATATTTCACTAAGTCAAAATGGTATTTCTGCACAAGACTCTGAAAGGCTTTTAGTTAAACCAATTGAAGATGAAGTTAAAACTGTTGAAGGAGTAAGAGAAGTAAGATCAACGGCTTATTCAGGTGGAGGTAATGTTTTATTAGAATTTGATGCTGGATTTAATTCTGATCAAGCTATGGTTGATATTAGAGATAAAGTTGATAGAGCTAAAGGTGATCTACCTAATGAAGCAGATGAACCAACAGTTAACGAAGTTAATATAAGTACATTTCCTATCTTATCCATTTCTTTAAGTGGAGATGTACCTAACAGAACTCTTCAGGATTTAGCTGACATTTTGCAAGATGATATAGAAACAATTCCTAGTGTTTTAGAGGCTAAAATAGGCGGTAAAAGAAATGAGCAGGTTGACATATTAATTAATCCAACTGCAGTTGATAGCTATGGCATCAATCTTGAGAGTCTTATTAATATTGTTAGAGAAAATAATAAAATGGTATC